>SKJB01000102.1 GCA_007116145.1 Limnochordia bacterium
ACTTTGCAAAACCATTTTAGCCTGAGTCTGCGCTTGCTCCCGCGTCATTTCTGTCGTCTGCTCTAACTCGTGGAAGTGGTGTAACACACTCCATCCAACATCGATTAAATCCTGGCTTTGCGATTTCTGTACATTATATACATTTTGTACAATCCTTGGTTGCAAATAGAAAATGCTCAGTAACAGGAAAAGGCCAATAGGAATCAAGACTACAAGCACAAACTTCCAGCGAACAGGCACAATGAATCTAGTCATGGCAATCTCCTTATGGAATCTGTTTGTCATTCTCAACATTGTTCTGCAGTGCACTGCAATACTCCGCTGACTAAAACATTGTAAAACTGCCTTCTGATGTCCCCACATCAAGATCCTGGTCATCGGTAAATTCTTTCGCGGTAACTCTTTCTAAGTAACTCGTAAACAGCTCATATAATTGTTCGAATTCTTCCCTTTGAGGACTTGACGTCATGCTCGCGGGATCACGTTCTACCTTTGTAAGCTTATCTTGATAATAGCACGTCAATTCCGCAAAACTGCACTTGATCTGTTGTAAACAAGTGGTTACATCAGCAGCATCAGCAACAATGATCTCTAATCGTTTTAATTCCGCAGTGACGCTTCCCACTTCTTGGTTAAGTACCATAATGGCATTAGTAATAATTCCCCCTGCAGTCTGTAAGCTAGCCGCTGCGGTATCGAGCTTGTTCATAGCATGCTCATTTCGTTCATGGCTTTCTCCGATAAGCTGCTCAAATTGGACGAGATCATTGTGCAACTCGGAAGACACTTCCCCAAAGACCTCACGGTTTTCTGTCACCCGCTTCTGGACTTCCTTGATCACCTCGATGATTTCCTCACCAAAGCCAGCGCTTTCATACCCTAACCGAGCTAGTTCCAGTTTCCCGATAATACCTACCTTACATAGAAAGTCAATGGCCTTTTGGATGGTGATCAAATTCTTTTTTATGTCCAGATTTAGTTGGTTAAATACATGCGAGCCGTCAGCTATATCCATCAAGAGTTGATCCGAATTACGAAAAAATAGAACAAGCTTATTCAGATACTGCATCAACTCCAGAAATGTGGCTTCCACTGCTGTTCCTTCAACAACACCCAGTCTCGTAGCATCCCCTTCGGGTACCCCGCCGAGATACTCGGTCACATACTGTGTATCTTCACTAAGCTGCGCGAGCGAAACGCTGAGACCTTCAGTATTTATTTGAATCTCCGTTAAAGAGTCGGTCAAGACGGCTCCCATGGAGTTAAATAACTGATTGACTAAGTCCATGGATTTACAAACGAAAGGCAGATAACTCGCTCGTTGCTCTTCACTCCGATTGGTATCAATGGTTATTTCTAGCTTTTCTTCAATCAGCCGCAGACACTTAACGGTGTTTTCAATGTTTTGGCGAATAATATCTTGGCGCTGAACAAGCACCATAAGCTCGTTAAACGGTTCAACGGCTTTATGCAGGTTGGCAAAAATATTCTCCATCAGGTCCGCTATACTTTGGATCGAGTCGGTAAAACTGGCAAAGAAAACCATAATATTCTCCGGTGTAGCTGTAGCTGCCTCGTTTTGATCTGCTACAGCCACAGCGATCTTCTCATTTAATTGTTTATACCACTGCTTTAACTTGGTGGTCAGACCAAGAATCACTTGTAAGTGACTATCCATTAACTTTGAGCGTTGGTGGATAGTATCCGATATCACCCCAAAGCCTTTCCCGTCTTGCCCAAACCGGGCAGAGTAAATGATTGCATTAATGGATAAATCGGCTACATTGCTAATGGACTCTGCGATGGTGTCAACAAGTCCGATAAAGTCAGAAAACAACTTCATGTTTTTTTGATCGCCTAAAAACATTCGCATTAATTGATCAAAAGCATCGGCCCCTTGATTATCCTCACTAATTGAAACTACGCTATCGTGAATATCCCGAATCGCCTTTGCTACTAGGAACTGGTCTTCATCGACTTCTCCGCTACCAGGCATCTGAACAAAGTACTTGATTACGATACCTATTTCCTGTTCTGTATTACCTATATCTTCCTCAATATGTGGTATGGAATCGATGATTTCCCCATAGTAACGTTCCGTATGAGAGGCAAGTTGCTCAAGTGCATTAATACATTGTTTAATCCACTCGTGAGCCATCTGGTCGTTATCTATTCGAGCTTCGCTTACCATGGGAACCTCCATTTCTCAGCCTCTTTCTTAATTAGTCAATATCAATAACTCGATTTAGATGAATCATAGTGAACATCTTCTTCACATAGTCACTGGTAATATTCGTGATCCGCAGGCTTCCGTTTCGCTCTTTTAAGCGTTTTTGAAAGAGCAATAGCTTACCTAAGCCTGAACTATCGATGCCATCAATATGGGTAAAGTCTACCGTTAAGTGAGTAAGACCCTCATCATACAACCTGATAAACTCTTCTTTTAATGCGTTTGAATTCGTGATATCAATCCGTTCCTGGGGACAAATACAGACATGCGTATCATCAATGCGCTCCATTTTCATAGTAACCCTCCTAGTTTGTTTGTTGCTCTACAATTACAGATTCAACACTCTCATAGTCTCGAATCGACATAACCTTCTCTGGATCTAAAAGCATAACCATTTGCTTCCCGGACTTACCAATGGCCTTGATATGGTCTCCCTTAATATCCTCCGCGAACTCCTTATCGACTTCCTGAATATCTGCTCCATCAAAACTATAAATGTCGGAGACCGCATCGACAATCATTCCTAGTGTCTTGTTTTTCACTTCAATAATAATCACCACCGTGAACGTATCATACACCTGATCCTTAAGGTTAAACTTCTTGTGCATATTCACAATCGGAATAATGCGCCCTCGAAAATTGATAACTCCATCGATGAGTGGATTTGAATTAAACAATCTCGTTGGTTTTTCATAGCGTATCATTTCTTGGACTAACATAATGTCGATTCCATAGTTTTCTTCACCTATTTTAAAGGTAACGTACTGATTATCTGCTGATAGATTCGACAACTGCTTATTTAATAGATTCAACGTATTGTCTTCCGAACGTGTAGCTGCCTTCATAGGTTAGCACCCTCCCTTGGACCCTTCTAGGGCCTAAAACTTTTCGAAATCCGACGTATTGAAATCTAAGTCGTTGCTATCCGCTGACGCAGCAACGAAACGATCGACATTCCTCTGCTTCTGTTTCAATCCACTCGTATTGTTTTTCTGTGCCGTTCTACTCTGGTTGCGCTTTACTTGCGTTCTTTGTTCGCCTTTATCGGCAAGGATAAATTGGCCCACTGTTTGATCAAGTTTCTCTGCCTCAGCATTCATCTGCTCACTAGAACTGGCAATTTGCTCAACCAAACTTGCATTCTGCTGTGTTACATCATTTAATTCATCCAAAGCACTACGGATCTCCTCCACAGAGGTGGACTGTTCTCCAATCGCACTAGCGATTTCGGCGACCAGATCGCCGGTTCGGGTATTATTCGTAATAATCTCGTGCAGCACACTTTTCGTTTGATCCATCAACTGATTACCCCGGTCTACATTGGTAATACTACCTTTAATGAGTCGTTCGATTTCTTTCGCTGACTCAGCCGCTCTGCCAGCTAGATTACGAACTTCAGCTGCAACAACCGCAAATCCCTTGCCCTGCTCACCAGCTCGAGCCGCTTCGACCGCTGCATTGAGCGCCAATAAGTTGGTTTGAAATGCAATGTCATTGACTGTCCCAATGATTTCTGCGATTTCCTTACTGCCTGTTGTGATATCTTTCATCGCCGCAGCCATTTCATTGACTACCCGATCGCCCTCCTGAACTTTAGCTACTGTCTCTTTGGAAATTTTATCCGCATTATTTGCATTTTGGGCTGAGAGCTGAAGCCCACTAGAAATCTCTTGTATTGTCGAAGAAACTTCCTCTAACGATGAGGCTTGTTCCTCTGTCCGTTGCGATAAATCTTGGTTCCCTTGGGTAATCTCTGAAGACGCCGCAGTCACAGTTTCAGACGATATGGACACGGAATAAATGATATCGTGTAGCTTTTGAATAAAGAGGTTAAACCAATGGGCCAGATCGCCTAACTCATCTTTGGATTTAACTGTAATGCGTTGGGTAAGATCGCCCCCTTGTTCAGCAATTTCCCGCAAGAATCCGACCACCATACCGATTGGTCGAGAAATCGCCCGATTAATGATAAAGGTTGCACCAAGAGCCAACAAGAGAGCAAATAACGTTGCCATGAGAATTACCTGTTGGGCAGTCTCTTGCTCCGTCTGGGCTGCTCCCACTGCAACATCGGCTTCTCGACGATAGATTGTTTTCAGTTGTTCGAGATAACCTCGTAACCGCACCATATAGTTTTGGGTGCTATCGCGATAGATGACAATCGCTTGGTTATACGCTTCTTCATTATCTACCTGTTCGAGATAGGCCACAATTTCTATTGCCGATTCGTGTAGCCGTCTGTGTGGTTCTTCAATCGCTGCAAATACCCCTCGGAAGTCTGCAGGTGTTTGCAAAAAGTTTGGATCATTGGCCGTTTGATAATACCATCTCCCGAAATCACACTCCCGGTGATTTAGTTGCCCAGTAAATGCTTGTCCTAGGATAAAGGAATCTGCTAACAGGCTTAACCAAACCACATGGTCTACTTCCTTTTCAAAAGCAAACACCACATCTTCCATTTTGCCGAGGGCCTCTTGATTTACATTTCCTACTTGAAGGAATGAGTTATACGCCATCCAGGACATCCCAATCATTATCAAAATAATTAAACCAAACCCCGCGACTAGTTTAATTCGCACTGGCATTCTCATTAACTAACCCCCAAACCCTAATTTTTATAAAGCCTGTGCATACCTTCGTGCTATCCCAAATAGTGACGAGACATCAAATATTATGGATACTCGGCCATCACCTAATATCGTGGCTCCTGCCATTCCGGCACTCACTCCCAAATTATCCTGAACGTTTTTCACAACCACCTGTTCATGCCCGAGTATTTCATCAATAAGTACGGCTAACCGCTTTTCTCCCTCCTTGAGGATGACAACAATGCCTTCAGCTGGCGTCTTATAATCCGCCTCTAATTGTAAAATCTTATATAACGGAATATAGGGAATAAACTCGCGGCGAATATCAATAACTGAGCCTTTCCCCTCCACAAGATGGACATCATCAGTATTAATTTTGATGAACTCAGACACCGCGGTTGTCGGCACCACAAATAGCTGATCACTCAGTCGTATTATAACTCCGTCGATTATCGCTAGTGTTAAAGGCAATCGGATGCGAAACGTTGTCCCTTTGCCATATTCCGATTCTACATTTACGCTACCCCGTAGGCCTTGAATATTCGTAATAACTACATCCAAACCCACCCCTCTACCGGATAAATCCGAGACTTCCTTCGCTGTCGAAAATCCCGGGTGAAACAGGAGGTGATTGATCTCCTCTGCCGATAACTGGGCATCAGAATCAACCAAACCTTTATCCTTCGCCTTTTCTAAAACTGTATTGTGATCGATCCCTTTACCATCATCGCTCACTTCAATAATCACAAATCCCTCTTTATGATAAGCACGTAATACAAGTCGCCCAACACGATCTTTACCCGCTATTTCTCTTTGCTCGGGCGTTTCGAGACCATGGTCTATTGCGTTTCGCAGTAGGTGCTTTAGCGGATCCACAACCTGCTCTATCACCTTGCGATCCAATTCTGTTTCAGACCCTTCCAGAATAAACTCTCCCTGCTTACCCTGGGCATTCAATAAGTCACGCACCATTCTTTGAAATCGAGTAAACGTTGGTCCAATGGGCACCATACTCGTTGACATCACTTCCTCTTGCACACGGCGCACAATTTTATCCACCTCAGAAAACGCATTAAATACTGCATTCAGCTTGGATCGTTCTAACCCCAGGACATTAATGACTTCTTTAACCCGCGATTGGGCAATTACTAACTCACCCATTGAGTCAATCATCTGCTCTAATTTCCGCGTATCTACTCGAATGGAGTTTATCTGCTCTACTTTTTCTACTTCCAAGCGACTCCCGTTATCCTCCTTTGCTTCTAATTTTTTCGGTATAACGGTTACTCCGATCGCGCGTTGGCAGGCAACGATGGAGCTCGCTTCTGTGACTGTAAACCCATATTTATCGATTAATGTATTCTCTAACTGTGGATTGTTGCCAAACCAGTACTCTAACGTCGAATCTATCGTTTCAATGTTGATTTCATTATCGTCGCGCACAAAGATAAAAACATCATAGATCGTATCTAATGGTTTTGGAGAAGACAGAAAGATAAGCCAAGACAGATAACAAGACTGGGGCTCATATGCCTGTAATACTGGTACACCTGATGGACGGAAGTAACTAGCTAGTATCTCTCCACTCTCGCCTAACTCCTCTAGAAGCATCAATGGATCTGTGCCTGTCTCGAACGTATTTGCTACAAAACTCATTTCTATCTTATACATTGTAGTATGCGTTGTTTCTGCAGCAGGCTCGTGGACAGTTACTGGATGATCCTTCGTTCGGTATACAGAGAGTCGTTCCATTAAGTCCGTAATCTCACCACTTAACTCTTGTCCTGTTAGATCATTTTCTGTGATCATGCGTTTCAACACATCAAGGCCTGCAAACAAAAGGGAGAATATCTCGTTTGTAATCTCTTCACCTTTCGACCGAATCTGCTCTAATATATCCTCAAATTCATGGGCAATTTTACCAATAACATCCAGACCAGCAAGGCCTGCTCCGCCTTTTATGGTATGCATACCGCGAAAAACAGCATTCATCGCTCCTTGATCCTCAGGGTTTTTCTCCAACGCTATTAATCCAGTCTCTACGGCTTCGATATTTTCGTTGACTTCCTCAATAAAGATGGCACGAATCGTATCATCAGGATGCATGACTTCACTCCCTATTTGACAAATTTCTGGATAATGCCGATCAGCTGCTCTTGATTAAATGGTTTTACCAACCAGCCCGAGGCCCCAGCCTGTTTTCCCTCAAGCTTTTTCTGCTGCTGGGATTCCGTTGTTAAAACTAATACCGGAACGAAGCGTAGCTCTGCTCTTTTGCGCATCTCTTTAATGAAAGTAATCCCATCCATAATCGGCATATTAATATCGGCAATGATCATGCTTGGTCGCATGCCTCTCGGAACCAGATTTTCTAAAAGCTGCAAACCTGTTTTTCCATCATCGGCAGACTGCACTGTATAGCCCGCTTTACTGAGTGTATATTCTAACGAAGCTCTAACCGTGCGCGAATCGTCTACTACGACAATAAGTTTACCCATGGCTCTTCACTTCCGATCTGTTAATTAAAGATACATCTCCAAACAGTGTTATCGCGTTCAAATAGGAATCACTACAGTTTTTCACCGCAAGCTCAATTCCATTCGCTTCGCAGGTTTTTACTAACGAACATAAAAGCTGAACACCAGCTGCATCAAGTTCCTGCACTTCTGAGGCGTCTAACTCTAGCGCCTCGCTGTTACTGTTTAGCAACTCGCGCAACTGACTATGTATATCCACAACATTGTATATAAGTAAGGAATTCGGTAAGATTAACAAGATTATCCCTCCTATTTCTAATCATTCGACGTTAGACTAGGAATTCCTACACTACCTACTAGCTTTGAGAAAATCTTTGGATCGCTTCCGCAATCTCATATAATGATAAACTAGCCTGCGAGCCACCTAACATCAAAGCTTGTTTCGGCATTCCATAAATAACCGATGTTTCCTCGTTTTCGGTCACGGTGGTCCCTCCGCTCTCGAGAATTGCCTTTAATCCTTCGGCTCCATCATTGCCCATCCCAGTCAATACCGCTGCAAAACAACACTCTTTGATAATCGCTGCTGCCGAGAAAAATGCTAAGTCTATCGCAGGTTTATGGCGATTATATGGGGGATCATCGTTTAAGTGAATCCGATACCCGCGGCTTGCCTTCTTTACTTCTACATGGTATCCTCCAGGAGCAATATAGATGTGATTGTTTAAGAGAACATCGCCATTGGCAGCCTCTTTCACCGTAAAACTCGACCCCTTGTTAATTCCCTCCGCATAAGAGTACGTAAAATGTGCTGGCATGTGCAAAACAACAAGCATTGCAGGTGCAGGTCCTTCTACATTTTCGATTATTTTCCGTACCGCAACAGTCCCTCCTGTGGATGCTCCTAAGACAACAAGCTTTTTCGACACACCGTATACTAGAGGATGCTTTTGGTCCTTTGGTGTCTTGGGCGTTGATGCTGTTGATGCTGTTGATGCTGTTGATTCTGTTGA
>SKJB01000084.1 GCA_007116145.1 Limnochordia bacterium
CAAAACCCTAATCTTCCCCTCTAATTCCATGACAGACAACGTCTCCAAAAACCCCTTTTTGTCCTTCCCCAATGACTGGGCTAATTCCTCGACGCTCAAGGATGAACTGGCTAGGGCACGGACTATGGCATTCTCAGACGGTGTATATGCCGGTCGATCATGAATAGCCTTCCTATTTTTGAGATCAGGTAATTTTGTCGACTCTTGTAGGGTTAAGGCATCTACGTTCGTGTCAGAGAAAGGCAAGAGCTGGGCTGGTTCTAAGTACATTGTGGCTCCATTAGCAATTAGTCTATTTGTTCCTAGACCTTCTCTACTAAAGATGCTACTAGGTACTGCTAACACTTCCTTACCTTGGTCCTTAGCCAACTGAGCTGTACTTAAGGATACGCATTGTGCCCCTGCTTCGACTACTAGCAGTTTGGTAGCCCAGGAGCTCATGATGTAGTTTCTGCGTAGAAAGTGGCTACGCCTTACCGGCGTACCAGGAGGATACTCCGATATTACAGCTCCATGCGTAATAATTGCATGCATTAACTCTCGATGCTCCTTGGGCTGGCAGATGTCTACTCCGTGGACTAGAAAGGCTTGAGTGTATCCCTTAGATTTAATGCACGCTGCATGTGCATAACCACCGATACCTTGCGCCATGCCACTAATTACGGGAATTTGGTTTTGTGCTAGGTATTCTGCAGCTGTAGCCGTTACTTTCCTACCATAATCCGTACAGCACCTTGATCCTACGATTGCCACACCCTGCTGTTGGTTTGGCAGCATACCTCGATAATATAAAACTACCGGAAATTTTGGGAGACTCCTGAGGCTAACCGGATAAGCAGTGTCTTTTATGGTTAGCAGCCTGGTGTCTGTTTTTGCCATCTTATCTAGGATACCCTCTGCTACTCGCAGAGATCGACTGCTTACGATGCAGGCTGCAAGTTTCTCTCCGATACCCGGAACCTCCATAAGCTCCATTTCAGACGCGTGGTAAATATCCTCTGGATCACTAAACATGTCTAGTAACCTTCTAGCAGTCACACTTCCTAATCCTCTGATACCACTTAGCCAAATCCAATACACCATACTTTTGTCCATCTTATACGACCAACATCTGCATTTGTTCCTTATCTAAATCCCTAGCCATTAGGGCTGCCGCTACATCCTGTCTGCGTATGTTCTGGGACTCATCCATATCTGCAAAGGTTTTGGCCACTTTCAAAAACTTATGAAAGGAACGAGCGCTATATTGAAATTTTTCAAAGGCAAGTCGCATCAGTCTATCTCCTTCGGAATCTAATACATAAAATGCTTTAATTAGAGCTGGCGTCATTTGCGCATTGCAGTGTATATTTTCCATGTTTTCGTATCTCTTTTGTTGAAAAAGCCTAGCAAGCTCAACCCGCTGCCGTAACTCAATTGAACTTCGTTGCGCAGGAATTGCTCCAGTTAGATCTAAAATATTAACAGGTTGGACGTACTTTTGAATATCGATGCGATCAACGATAGGTCCGAAGATCTTTTGTCGATACTTTAACACCTCATAGTCAGTACAACGACATTGGTCTTGTCCATAATAACCGCACGGATAAGGATTCATAGCAGCTACAAGCATAAAGTTACAGGGGAAGGTATTGATATGTTTTACTCTAGAGACTGTAACTATTTTATCTTCCATCGGTTGCCGCAGGGCATCTAGACTTTTTTTGTTGAACTGTGCTATTTCATCCAAAAACAATACACCGTTATGTGCTAAGGATATTTCACCAGGAGTCGCATTACTGCCACCACCAATTATCGAATTTGTCGATGCATTGTGATGAGGTGAGCGAAATGGGCGTTCTAAAATGAGACCTCCCCTGCTTTTTAACAAACCAGCAACACTATAAATCTTTGTCGTTTCTAGTGCTTCGTCTTCACTTAAACTGGGAAGAACAGAAGGAATACGTTTGGCAATCATCGATTTCCCACATCCTGGCGATCCAATCATTAGCATGTTATGACCACCGGCAGCAGCGACAAGAATATACTCAATTATTGCATCTTGACCATGAACATCACTAAAATCAATGAGATCATGATGCTCACTCCTTGTCTCGCACCTTGGTTCTGCAGGCAGACAAGATGATTTCCCTTCAAGATACGAGCACACTTCCTGCAAAGTTTCAAACCCATACACATCAAGTCCCTTTACCAAAGAGGCCTCAAAAACATTAGACTTTGGAACAACAAGATTCTTAATTCCTGCTTCCTTCGCAGCCATTGCCATGGGCAAAATACCCACACAAGGTCGCAAGTGTGCATTAAGAGACACCTCGCCCACAAATCCAAATTTACTAACATCCTCGACCTGAACCTGATCCGATCGAATAAGTAAACTAATTGCCATCGCTAAATCAAAATGAGAACCGCTCTTCTTAATATTACTAGGAGCCAAGTTTAAAACAACTTTCATCTTCGGAAACTCAAACACCGGATCCGTAAAAGCGGCCTGTAATCTCTCTTTTGCTTCTTTAACCGCTGCATCTCCTAATCCAACAATACTAATACTCGGCTGACCAAAAATAAGTTCCGCTTCAACCTCTACTTTATAACCGTCAACTCCAGCAATTCCAAAACTGTTTACCGTCGCCGCTTTTGTTATCCCTCCAGTCTCAAGTTCCGATATACAAGACCTCATATACTACCAGTGATTACCCCGCACAGTATATGTGATCAAAAATACCAAGCACCAGGTTTTCATAACATCTAAGACCTCTTTTTAATAAACTATTGCCACCCTTATTCTTTGATTTTCTTCACATTTCTAAATATTCCTTCTTTTTTACGAAAAAAATCCAACAAAAAAAGTGAACTTCTGCAGTTCACTGGTATACGCTTTAACCAAAATATACGTCTATCGCACTACCCACATACTTATCGACCCCTCGCGGTCTGACACCTAATCGCACTGACACAGCGCATTACCCCCTACGGCTCTTGTCTTTAGGGTTGTGTGCTTATCTATCCAAACTTATTGACGACCTGAAATATGGTGCGAAATCCGCAACCAAATCTGTTTTAAATTCGAAAATTGGACCTATTGTACTCGTTCTTATTCTATTTCTAAGTCTGCTCTTAGACTATTGGTTAAGAGAATAAAGCCATTTAGCCCGTTAAGTTGAATTCCTTTGCAGAAAATCAATTATGCCAATTAATGGGGCCATGCACCTTAGACTCGATTCGTAAGCGAATTGAGTTCGAGTATACACCGACCCCAACTTAAAAGTCAGGCAAGTACCAGAGTGTATCAGCATTCTGAGGCTTCCTGGTTTTGGGTCACCTATAAAAGTAGTCATGTGACTGCCCTCCCGCGGGGCCAGGCCCCCTATGCGAAATTCGTACCGAAGGGGAGAATCGAGCCCGAGCAGAGCACAGTCAGGGCATCAATCCTCTGCTTTGAGGATCTTGATACTCTGCGATATTGGGTTGATATTGCACACTATATTCGTAGAGGTCTTCTGGATCAATATCCGCTTGATTGCTCCATTCAATACTGTCAAAACTCACCCTAACAGGATGTAGCGGATGGATCTTTAACACGAATGAAGATGGGAATATTGAGCAGGAATACTGGTGCGATATCCGTAACGAAATTCTGCGTCAACTTCGAAAAATGGACCTATTATACTCGTTTTTATTGTATTTCAAAGTCTGCTCTTAGATTAGTGGTTGAGTAGATAAAGGCATTTAGCCTGTTAAACCGATTTCATCTGCAGAAAATCGATTATATACTATTGCAGAAATTTGCCGATTATTGGGGCCAGGCACCTTAGACGAGATTCGTATGCGAATCGAGTTCGAGCAAGAAACCTTATTGGTGGGTTCATATTTACTGTGCAAAAACAGAAAGCCCACCCCAATGTGATGAGAAATCATTTTATCTGTCGGAATAGTATTTTTGATTTGGGCTAGTAGGTTTCTCAGGTATAGTGAGCTTTAGTAGGTTTCCTTTAATTAAAGGATTGAGTATTTTCTTCCTGAAATATTCTCTATTTTTAAGTTGCATAAATTCCTGCAGTTCATTTCTTGTTCTTGGTGTAGTACAAAATTCAAGTAGCGCTTTAATTCCATCCTCTTCTTCTGTGGTAGCTTGCGTGGTAGCTTGCGTGGTAGCTTGCGTGGTCAACGGAATAATCGTCTTAAATACATCCCCCTCGGTAAATTCAGGATCTGCTCCTGAATAAATCCTGTTGTACTTGTATATGTTTCTAACCCCTGAGCCAAGCTCATCAACCCACCCGATTTCCTTAAAGAACTTAGCAATCGTTGGATTCTTGGGATATGGAGAAAAGTTCTCCGGGTCAATGATGCCATTCCCATGAGGCTTGTTGCTATTCTCGATGTAAACCCTATCCTTCTCTATCACCAGCTTCGCAGGGAATGGATTCGAAAACTCCCTATGACTCCAGCCCTTCCATTTCAGCATAGGCAAAGATCCTGTTTTCTGTATGAGTACTTTGTTTTCTCATATACAGTCCAGATACCAGATTTGTGTTGTTCGTGATGTCAAAGTCACCATCTTCGTTCCGGTCAAAGATTTTTCCTTTGCAACGATGTACCTGGGAGCTTTCTGGTACATGGATATAAAGAATGACTTTCCCGTCTACTTCTACTTCTTCTACCGCCAGGTAAAAGGTAGGACTAAGGGTCTGCGGGTTATTAATAGATGTCACAAAATCCTTCTTGATCTGTTCTACAGAATCCCTATCAACACCGACAATGTCACCATTGTCCTTAACGCCAAGAAAAAGCTGGCCGCCATAGCGGTTCAAAAAACCACAGACAGACTCATATAAATCTTTGTTTATCTTCTTTTTGCTTTCTTTGAATTCTACAGTAATACTTTCGCCTTGACTGATTATTTTTTTCAGATTCTCTGCTTTCATATTCAACACCTTTTATGCGTCTGTATAGCGACGCGTAGATTTAGTTTCCCCATTCTTAGAAAATAATAATCATGAATTTGAGAACTTAGATATCAACCCAAAGATATAAGCGGTATTCATTGATTGCTCTCTTACTTCCTGACGCAGATGTGTTTCTCCATTTCTCCACCGTTCATAGTATGCAGCAACCTTTAGAAAGTCATCTTTAGTGATTCTCCTGGTACCGCTTAACTTAACTGAAGGACTTTTATCCGATGTGTTGCCTGCGTACAAATATTCATTTTTTATATAAACTTTAAACCACAGAGGTGTTCTGCGATTCTGAGGAACAGTCGATACATTGAAAGTCTCCTGGGTCGCAGTATGTAAGATCTGATCCCACAATTTGTCGAAATCCATTATTCCACACCCTCCTTCAACTGAATGACATTTCCAGGTAAAGCTTCAAACATCTCCGGATAATGACCACACCTTGCACGGACTTGGTTATATTTCGCTTGGGTTCCATCCTTCTTTAGATAAAGCTTTCTGTTATATATTTCATCAGCAAGCTCTGCGGCATGCATCTTTCTTCCTTCGGCATCTTTTAACACGAGCTTCATGGCTTTTTGTAAGGTCAGCTTAGGAGTCGAAAGAGCTAATATTTTTTCTATAGGGCCTGCTTTTGGGTCGTACTTCAAGAGAATATACAATGGCTCGTTATCCTTTAGAATGACCACCTTGCCATTTTTCTCGACAACCTGAAACACATCATCTATATCAGTTTTTAGTTTTTCATAGGATATTAAGCTCTCTAAACTCACTTCCATAATTTTCACCTCATCAGTAGTATACCACATACTTTTATACAAATACAATAAATTTGTATGAGTTTTGTGTTTTTTATTATTGATGTGTCTTATCTCTGGAAAATAAAAAGAAACCCACCAAGTGGCCGGATAGATAGGCGAGGATTCCACAACATTGGTATTAGTATTCCCTTACTTACGTCTATTTTTAAGGATTTTAGTTACAATACCCCCCTCCCCCCAATTTGGGTCTGGTCAGAATTTATTCTGTTACGCTGTACGTGGTGGTGCTGGTCCTCGATACATCTGTAGACGAGCGACCATTTTAGCTTGCTGGCAGCAGGGACAAAGGGTGACATCCTTACCCAAAAGTAGCACTAAGATTTCTACTGTACTTAATTCTCGAAATCTCGCTCGAGACTGTACCTGGCCAGCTAAACGCTGGCAGTGGTGCAAAGTACTGCATGTGCTCAAGGTGTGCTATAGATCCATGAAACTGCAGATGGCCTTCTTTAAACGTTCCATGGGGTGTGAGACCACCATTGGGAATCACGACATGAAGATGGGGATGAAACAGTAGGTTCTGCCCCCAGGTGTGAAGGATGGATGTAAACCCAAGTTGAACTCCTAGATAGTTAGAAACCGCTACCAACTCTGCTAGGGTCTGGGCTACAGAGTCAAAGAGCAGAGTATAGAGTACTTTTTGATTTTGCATGATCAGCACATTGAGCTCCTCGGGCACAGTAAAGACGACGTGAAAGTAAGATACTGGTAGTAAGTCTTCGCGACGTGCATCAATCCATCGTTCTTTAGCAAGTGTTTGGCATTTCGAGCAATGACGATTTCTGCAAGAGTTGTAAAGTATGCTGGTATGGTTACATTCGGGGCATTGTTCTATACGACCTCCGTAAGCTCCTTTTCTACATCCCATAATGGCCTGGACTACCTTGTATTGCTCATAGGTGCCAATCTGGCTGGCAATGTCTTTATAATGCTGTTGAAAAATATCCTGTAGTTCAACAGTCATGATCGTCACCGAAATAATCGAAAGGGCTTTTGAAATTGCGTTTGTCAGGACGAGCAAGATGTATATAACGAGTAGCACTCGCTAGGCATGAGTGCCCCAATAATGGTTGCAGATCGTAAATAGTGTGACCTGCTTCTAAGAAATGAGTCGCAAAGCAGCGGCAAAGTGTGTGAACGGTAATGTCCTTTGTAATATTCGCTCGAAGACAAGCGTTTTCTAGATAACTGCGAACTGTCTTGACGGACATGTGATGGTCTGTGCTCTTACTAGGGAACAACCAATGACGAGGACGACCGCATTGGCTCCAATATTTCCGTAAAAGTTCTAGGTTGGACTCGGCGAGAATGGTGTAGCGTTCACGGTTTCGTTTGCTTAAACGAACAAAAATTTGCATGGTTTCGCTTTGAATGTCCTGCACTTGTAGTCGACAGGCTTCTCCATTACGTAGTCCAGAAGCATAGATAGTACTCAAAACTGCCTTTTGCTTCAGACTTTCGCAAGAATCTATAATGCGTTGTACCTCTCCAGCAGATAAAATAATCGGAACTGTATAATATCCACGTAGTCGCGGAATCCTTCGGCTGTTCCAAGGTTTATCTAAGACTGTTTCAAAGAAGAACTTAATGCAGGTATGGTAGTAATTAACAGAACCCACCACGAGCTGTTTCTTGTAGCGGAGATGGTGCAGAAAGGTCCTTACGTCTTCCTTGGATGTACAGGCAAATGGTGCGATATGATCCTGGGAAACCATGTTCCATAAGTTGCTCATAGAGTTTTTTGTTGGTCCGTCGGAGTTTCTTTTTCAGTTGCTGGTCCTCGAAGAGCCAGTCACTGACCATCTCGCCCCATGGGCTATTATACATCATGCCGCTACATTTCTTAATCTTAATCTTCGGAAGTTGCTCACCATCTGCATACTTCATGGCAGTGGTCCAGGTGATTCCCATAATATTCTTGAGTGCATTAACAGATAACCCTTTATCATTTCGTAATGTTTTGATACAATTGATTTGAGACATTGTCAGCATTCCTTTCTTCCCCCCACTGTTGTTGTTCCCAACTCTAACAGTACAGGTTGATGGGGAGGCTGACAAGTCTTTTATTCTTTGCGGGTTATCTATTTTTCCTTTGCAATCTTGTATAGTTTTATTTTACACTATACAGCATTTATAGAATCCCGGGCTTGCAGCATCTCTGCTCTGCTGTCAGTCTTCAAATAGTCCAAATCGATGTCCACCGACAACCGTGGCAGGTTAAAGATAGTCAGATTAATAGCGGTTCCACCCTTTAGCGCTAGACTATCCATTAACACGGGATTTGTGTTACAATACTCAAGGATATCGGACAAGCGGTATACCTTCTCTAGGAGGCTGGTGCAAAAGGGCATCTATAATGGGTACTCGAGTCCCTCTTATAGCTTTAAAGCCAGCTATAAGAGGGATCGTGATGTACCCATTGTAAGATATAATGAGTTTTGCACCAG
>SKJB01000002.1 GCA_007116145.1 Limnochordia bacterium
CTAAAACCAGAATTGCTGGCACTAAATCAAGAGGTAACGCACTCGATAAACTCTCCGTCCACCGCGGTAATCGCGGTATATTGGCAATGAGCCCAAAACTTGCTAACACCAAAATAATGCTACCCAACCACAGAGTCCACCAATCCTCTGTTAACCACAGCGGCGAAAGGTCCGCTCGCTTCTTCTCTATGACCTTTTCTCCTAACACACACGACTCCCCCTAGTACTTTGGTACTATCAGAGTAACGGTTCAGTATATGCAGTTGATGGAAAGCTGTGATAAAGAAGAAAAAAAAACCCACCAGTAAACTGGATAGGGTTTTCGATCAAGCCTGAACAGTTTGCGAAGATAATACAAGTTCAGGCCAATCATGCTTAATAATACGAATATAAACATCGACAAGATGGGGATCAAGCTGAGTACCTTGGACACGCCGCAATTCGGCTAACGCTTCTGCATAGGATAACGGCTGGCGATAACATCGATTCCCTACCATGGCATCCCAAGTATCAGCAATGGCTACGATGCGAGCCTCCAAAGGAATAGCTTCACCTGCTAAGCCCTCTGGATATCCCTTGCCATCATATCGCTCATGATGGTATTTCGCAATATTTGCCACGATATCTTTGTGACTACGCGGCAATGGCACTTCCTGCAAAAATTGCATCCCTTTCGTAGGATGACCTTTCATCTCCGCATACTCACCATCCGTTAACTTTGTTGGCTTTTTGAGGATAACATCCGATATCTCTAACTTCCCAATGTCATGAAAATACGATGCTTCCTCCAACAACTGGAGCTTCCACCGAGGATATCTACAATTTTTAGCCAGTTTCTTGCTATATAATGCTACATTTTCTAAATGTAGCATTAAATCCTGATCTTTAGCATATACTGCCCGTAAGAGCGCTTTAGTAAGCGATATCCGGTAACTCATTTCTAAATGTCCAAATAAAGCACCCGAACGGATAGCCATAAACACATAATAAGCACCAATCACACCAAAAATATCGAATTGTTGAAAAGCATAACTAAAAAAGACTGCCAGAGCAGCAGATGGTATAATCGTCTTTTGGGTCTCCCACACTGTAGAAAAACTACTACTACCAGGATCTTGTAACTGACGGGCAATAACAAATAACGATAAATT
Source organism: Limnochordia bacterium (assembly GCA_007116145.1). GTDB lineage: Bacteria > Bacillota > Limnochordia > Darwinibacteriales > DTU012 > CSBR16-88. The sequence goes on from SKJB01000002.1 coordinate 1,152, forward strand.
TACCAGGCAATACAAAAAGGATGCTACAAAAACAGCGAAAACAAAATTATCATAACCACCAATATGATGAAACGCAACTCCACTTGCTCCTGCTGCTAACCCTAACGATCCTCGATTAAAGCAGAATACAGGCCATGAATTGGTATCAAACTCATCCATTGAAATTAGTCCGATACTAGCCATAATACTCGCCCACCCTGGACCATAAAAAACTATAACCGGAAACAACAACGGGTAGGTTACACTGAAACTCGCTTCCCTACTCTTTACTTGGGTATTTGCATTCTGTAATAACAGAACTAGAAAGATGATTAATCGTATATCAATGCCAAATTCACCTTTGCTAATCACGAAAATCTGAAAGATCAATGCGACCACAGCACACATGATCAAATACATTTGGAAGTATCGTTTCACAAGCCCACAACTCCTTACACACAAAAAAAAATAAATGCCTACCCGTTAGAATTACTTTATTTGCCGATTAGTTTAACTGTATCTGCAAGAGCTGGAGCAGCCATTGCTAGAGACATTAAAGCTACAGTAATAATTGCAAGTAACTTTTTGGACATTCGAGTTCCCTCCCCATAATATCACTGGGTCCGGTTCGGTTTGTCTTTGGGTTAGGTTCGGGTAGGCAATGCTTAGGCACTTATTGTAGAAGTAATTACCATGCGGCGATTCACTGCATTTAAAGCAGCTTTCACAACAGATATGGCTAAATCTTCTTGTACTTCGGCTACACCTAAAAGAATAGCCACTTCGTCTTCATCTTTTTGTACATACTCTAATTTTATCAGGACAATTTTCTCTTGGGCAAGGTCATTGTTTAATACTTGATGATAAATCAATTTCACTGTACCAAAACCCATTTTACTGAACGCTTCTCCAAACGCTTCAAAAATACTTACACCAATGTCTTCTTTAAGTGGCACTATCCCTACATAGTTTGCTTTCATACCATATAATTCAACCACACTCTCAGGCTTAGGAAACCGGCGCTGGTAAGCGGCTACAATCTGAATTCTAGGATGAACTTCAGTGACGTCTTCAGTCTCAGCTTTGTATTCAATCACCTTAATTTTCCGGTAATCCAGTTCGATATTATGACGAATGGTAACGGCTCCAATAATCGAGCGCACCATCGCTTTAATCTCTTGGGTCCTGGCATCTTCCGTTTGGCCTGCCAATGTAGATTCTACAAAAACTTGCATCACTTCACCAGCTTCTTCGATTAACTTGCATCGTTGTACTCCATTTATCGTTTCAATCGTTTCACGTATTGACGTTGACATGAAGTCACCTCCCTAAGGTACACTTCGCTATATGGCAACATTATCCTCTCTAATTTTTTGCTTTGAACAAAAAAACTAATCCTTGTCAATCATCCACCCCTTTGTTAAAATGGAGTGGTTAAAGGGGAGTCTCTTATTGATTGTAGGGGGAATTATTGTGGTTATTGAATACTTAACAGCATTTTTTCTTATTTTCATGGCCGAGATGGGAGATAAGACCCAAATTCTAGCAATGACCTTTGCAACCAAATATACAGTAAAACAGGTGTTGATTGGCGTCGCTTTCGGTTCGTTGGTAAATCACGGTATGGCTGTCGCCTTAGGCTCCTATTTATCGAACATGGCACCGTTAGCACTAATTCGCATTATAGCCGCTTTCTTATTTATCGGTTTTGGCCTTTGGACTTTAGCAAAGACAGAAGACGATGAGGACAGTGAAACGCGCAACAGTTTAGGCCCAGTTGTCACAGTGGCAACGGCCTTTTTTATTGGTGAGCTCGGAGACAAGACGCAGCTTGCCACCATAACGCTAGCTACATCCGCCACCTATCCACTGTTTATATTAATGGGAACGGTTTCTGGTATGGTGTTAACAAGTGCTCTAGGCATTTATATTGGCAGCCGTTTCGGCAAAAGAATACCAGAATTCACCATGAAAATTGCCTCAGCCAGTATTTTCATTCTCTTTGGTCTCTTTGCCCTCTACGATAATGTAGCCGCTGAGTATCTTACAACAACCAACATTATATACTTTGTAACCGGCCTAGCAACGATTCTCTTATACCTCATACGTGCTGCGATGCAAGCCCAAAAAGCACGAATAGTTAGTCCCTTTAGGCACCGAGCTGAAGAATTACACAAACATATTAGCGGGCTTCGTACCATCATCAATGATCTCTGTTTAGGAGAAGGGGCATGCAAAAACTGCCAAGGCAACAACTGTTTAGTTGGGTTTTCAAAGGAACTACTCACCCATTCTTTAACAGGGAGCAGCTCAAACCAAATAGCGGAGTTACCCCCCTCGGCTACCCAAAACCACAAAAACTTTGATCTATTGAAGGCTCGGGAAGGTTTATGTCAAACAATTGTTACGCAATTTAGCTGTGAGCTCACACCAGAGAGTGAAGCAATTTTGAACGCCACTCGCCAAAACTTCGAGCGAATTTGCTTCCACAAAACGCTTCCCTTTACAAAAGACGCAGACGAGTACATCCAAGCGGTAGTGAATGAGTCTCCCGTCTTAGCCACTCGCTTAAGACGCCTGCTTGACGAAGAACGTAACCAATAAAAAAAGGGCGTGTCGTTAGCTACTCATAAGTAGGTTACGACTCGCCCTTTAGCCACTGTTTAACGCATTTCCTGTCCACCTGTGACATTAATCGCCTGTCCAGTCATATAACTCGATTGATCCGAAGCTAAGAAGACCATGACATTTGCCACATCCTCATATGTACAGCCTCGCTTCATTGGAACCTGATCCAGGTATTTTTGCCGCACTTCTTCTTTAGTAATCCCCTGGTTGGCAGCATATTGAGCGTAGAGGCTATTGACCCACAACGGTGAATCCAGCATATTACCAGGGCAAACCGAGTTAACCCGAATATTTTGTTCTGCTAATTCCAATGCCAAACTCTGCGTTAGACCCACTCCACCAAATTTCGACGCTGCATAGGCACTATTCTTTGCCGAGCCTTTCTTACCTGACTTACTATTAATTTGCACAACGACACCTGCACCTTGGTTAAACATCGCAGGAAGCACTGACTGCACACAGTTAAAATAACCGACTAAATTTACATCCACTACCTTCTTCCACTCGTTTGTGGTGAACTCTAGAATGGGTTTTGCAATGAGAATCGCTGCATTGACCACTAACAAATCAATCCGCCCGTATTTGTCTAAAGCAGCTTGAGCCATCTTTGCACACTGATCCGAATCACTAACATCCACCTGTACTCCGATACCTTCTGGTAATTCACTTGCAACTGCTGTTGCTGTATCCAAGTTAATATCTCCTACCACAACCTTAGCACCTTCTTGGGCTAACCGATGGGCTAATGCGGCACCAAGGCCTTGACCTCCCCCAGTGAGGATTGCTACTTGTCCTTTAAGGCGCGGACAACAATTATTGGTTTTCTCCATGTCATTACTCCTCTCAAGTACATCCGTATTCGATTATATCATAGTTCACTAGCTCTATATCAAGTAAAGCGTTGAAATTTAATTTAATTTTAACAAAAGCAAACACCTCATTGAGTAGAATATGATATAATTAGACCATGAATTTGAGTGACTCTAGCAGAAAGGTAGGTGAATGTGGCATATTCAGCCACATCAAATGAAAACACAAGCAGTTCGACTATACGGCAAAAACGACTTGCGATTAGAGGAGTTTGAACTTCCGGAAATTAAGGACAATGAGATTTTAGCTCATATTGTATCAGACAGCATTTGTATGTCTTCATATAAAGCAGCTATCCAAGGAAGCGATCACAAGCGTGTTCCAGATAACGTCGACGAAAACCCAATCATTATTGGTCATGAATTTTGCGGAGAAATTGTCAAAGTTGGCGCTAAATGGCAAGAGAAATTTCATCCTGGCAAAAAATTCGCTATTCAACCAGCTCTCAACTACAAAGGTTCATTAGATGCTCCCGGTTACTCCTATGCTCATATCGGTGGAGCGGCAACCTATATTATCATTCCAAACGAAGTAATGGAACTTGGTTGTTTACTTGAGTACAACGGCGACGCCTATTATTATGGGTCCTTAGCAGAACCCATGTCTTGTATTGTGGGCGCTTATCATGCCAATTACCATACACAAAGTGGTAGTTATCTACACACCATGGGAATTGTGCCTGGTGGTAACACTGCTATTTTAGCGGGAGCAGGTCCCATGGGACTAGGAGCCATTGACTATGCACTCCATTGTGATCGCAAACCCAACTTGTTAGTGGTAACTGATATTGATCAGACAAAACTTGACCGAGCCAGTTCCATATATACCATCGAAGAAGCTGCGCAGTGCGGAGTAGAACTCCGATACATTAACACCAAGGAACTTGAAAATCCTACAGCGCATCTTAAGGCTCTCACTAATGACCAAGGCTATGACGATGTGTTTGTCTATGCACCTGTCAAACCAGTAGTTGAAATGGCTGATCAAATTCTCGGCCGCGATGGCTGCTTAAATTTCTTTGCTGGTCCAACAGATCCGAATTTCAGTGCTCAATTAAACTTCTATAATGTCCATTATAATGCAACGCACCTCGTTGGTACCTCGGGTGGTAATACAGATGATATGATTGAATCACTGCAAATCATGGAGTCACAAACAATCAACCCCTCGGCGATGATTACACATGTGGGTGGATTAAACAGTGTCGTACCTACCACTCTAAATCTACCAAAGATACCTGGTGGTAAGAAACTAATCTATACAAACATCGAGCTAGACTTAACCGCTCTCGATGAGTTCGCCCAAAGTAGTGATCCACTCTGTATAGAGTTGGCCGCAATTCTGGAAAAAAATAACAACTTATGGTGTGCGGAAGCAGAGCAGTTTCTGTTGGCAAATGCTAAACAAATTTAGAGCCTAGCACTGGAGGTAACCTATGCAGTTGCATGTCTGCCCTATGGGTACGGTCGGATACTTGGAGGCCTTGGGAATTCAAGAGAAACTTTTAGTGCTCAGACAACAACAGAGGGTAGGAGATCTGTTGCTTTTGCTTGAACATCCAGCCATAATCACCTTAGGAAAAAAATCGTCTGCAACAAATATCCTGGCATCACCTACATGGCTCGTGAAAAAAGGCGTAGAGATCCAGAGCACAAATCGCGGTGGCGACGTAACCTACCACGGGCCCGGACAACTTGTTGGTTATCCCATTCTAGATTTAGCAAACTATGGCAAAGACATTCGAAATTTTGTGCGAAATGTAGAGGAGATCTTTATTCAGTTGTTGTATAATGAATACAATATAATCGCTACGCGTGATCAAAAGCACACTGGCGTCTGGGTAGAAAATCAAAAGATAACTGCCATTGGATTTGCCATTAAGCGTTGGGTATCCATGCACGGGTTCGCTTTTAATATTTATCCAGACCTCTCCCACTTCAAGTGGATTAATCCGTGCGGAATCACAGATAAAGGCGTGACCTCACTCCAAGCTCTAGTAGGTTATGATCTTGATTGGCAAAAAATAAACCAACAGGTTGTTCACTACTTTTGTCAAGTGTTTGGACTAGCCGCTCAATGGATCACAGTGCCCGAACTAAATAACGTTATTAAGGAGCACGAGTATGCATCACCGTAAACCCGAATGGTTAAAAGTGCGCTACCAGAGTACAGACGACGTAATGCAGGTGCATCAATTATTAGAGAAACTATCCTTGCACACAGTCTGCCAAGAGGCAAGTTGCCCGAATATCATGGAGTGCTTTGGGAGCAAAACTGCCACGTTCATGATTTTAGGGCGCATCTGCACGCGTAATTGCACCTTTTGTAACGTCGAACAGAACACCCCCATTCCGCTTGATCCGCACGAACCAAATAATGTAGCCCAAGCCGTTGGGCAATTAGCACTGAAGCATGTAGTCATTACATCGGTAACTCGTGACGACTTAGACGACGGTGGGAGCTCCCATTTTGCGCAAGTGATAGTAGCCATTACGCAGCAAAATCCAGAGGTAGTGGTAGAGGTCTTAATTCCTGATTTTAGTGGCGACCCAGATGCTCTTAACCGAGTCATTACCGCGCAACCAGCTATCTTAAATCATAATCTTGAAACGGTCCCCCGTCTCTATTCAGCCGTCCGACCGATGGCTGTTTACGAACGTTCACTCACACTCTTAGGGAATGCTAAAAAAAATGCACCTAATCTCCTTACAAAGTCTGGGATTATGCTAGGGCTTGGTGAAACACCAGCAGAAGTACAGTCCGTTTTGACTGATTTACGTGCAGTGGATTGTGATTTACTAACGATTGGTCAGTACTTAGCCCCATCAAACAGGCATCATCCTGTTGCTGCATATATTGCCCCACCTGTATTTCGTGAATACGGAGAATTAGCAAGAGAGTTAGGCTTTAAGCATGTCGCTTCGTCACCCTTGGTACGAAGCTCCTATCATGCGGAACAGGTTTCCGAACTATTAACAACTCGAACACAAACAAAGGAGGATTATTAATGGCTACACCTGTAATTATGCCCCGTCAAGGTCAATCGGTAGAAAGTTGTTTAATTACCGAATGGCATAAGCAAAAAGGGGATTCCATTGAGATTGGCGATGTGCTCTTTTCGTACGAAACAGACAAAGCCAGTTTTGAAGAAGAGGCGAAGGAAAAAGGCACTTTATTAGAGGTATATTTTCAAGAAGAAGAAGATGTGCCCGTTTTAATGACAGTCGCTGTGATTGGTGAAGTAGGCGAAAGCACAGATGCATTCCGTCCCACAAGCGCCTCCGAGAGCGTAGTAGAAACACTGGATACTGTACAGCCCCAACCAGAAGAGCAACGAGAGGATGTACCGATCACCCTTGATCCAGAACGTCCACTCCGGATCTCTCCGCGGGCGCGCATGCTAGCGCAAAAAAGTAACGCGAATGTGCAATTAGCACAGCCATCAGGACCGGACGGCCGGATTATTGAGCGGGATATCGTTGCCCTAGTGGAGGCCAAGCAACTCCTGACACCAGCAGCCAAAGCTGACTATACCCAAAGCGACCAAGCAATAGAAGGCACTGGACTCGGAGGACGCATCACAACCCTAGACCTTAAACAACCCGTACAAAGTGAACAGTCGCTACACGCAGTCCTCGCCGATGCTGCGTATCGTGATGAGAAGCTCACGAATATGCGGAAAGTGATTGCCAAATCGATGCACCATTCGCTCAGCTCCACAGCCCAACTTACCTTAAATGCCAGTTTTGATGCGACAGAGATCCTAGCCTATCGTCAAAAGCTGAAGAAACAGCAAGAGCAATTAGCCCTTGAGAACATCACATTAAATGATATCGTACTATTTGCAGTTGCACGTACACTGCCAAACTATGAAGCGTTGAATGCACACTTACTTGGCGATACCCTACGCATCTATAGCAATGTGCATCTCGGTGTTGCGGTAGACACAGAGCGTGGTCTGATGGTTCCCACCATCTTTGATGCTAACAAGAAATCATTGAATCAAATATCACATGATATGAAGCGAGTCGCAAGTGCTTGCCAAAAGGGTGCCATTAACCCAGATGAACTCCAAGGAGCAACGTTTACACTGACGAATCTCGGCGTTTTTGGCATTGAGTCATTCACACCTGTGCTAAATCCACCACAAACAGGGATCCTTGGAATTAGTACTATTCAATATAAAGTAAAAGAAGATAACGGTCAATTTACGCACTATCCAGCCATGGGGCTCTCACTAACCTTTGATCATCGTGCCATCGACGGAGCGCCAGCGGCCCGGTTCTTACAAGAATTAAGCTATAATCTCGCCAATTTTTCAGTACTATTAGCGAAATAAAATCCAGTTCAAGTTTAAGGTGGGTGGACAAATGAGTTATGATTTAATTGTCATTGGAGGAGGTCCTGCTGGTTACCTAGCTTGTGAACGAGCAGGACATGCAGGACTGAAAGTATTACTCATTGAAAAGCAGTTCATTGGCGGCGTTTGCTTAAACGAAGGATGTATTCCGTCAAAAACACTTCTGTACTCAGCAAAGATTTATGATTACGCACGCTTTAGCGATAAATATGGCGTAACAGCAGAAAATGTGACTTTTGATCACAAAAAAGTAATTACTCGCAAAAATAAAGTGGTCAAAACATTAGTCAATGGGGTTAAGGGTAAGCTCAAATCCTATCAGGTAGAAATCATCGAGGGCAAAGGTGAAATCACTGGTAAAACAGACCAAGGATATCAAGTGCAGGTCGGCGACAATATGTACACTGGTAGCAGGTTACTAATCGCCACTGGATCCACACCAATTGTTCCACCGATACCTGGAGCAAAGGCTGGATTCGACCAGGGTTATGTTTTAACCAACCGCGAGATTTTGGACTTAGATCAAATACCAGAATCACTTGTAATCATTGGTGGTGGTGTCATTGGCTTGGAAATGGCCTCGTACTTCAATTCGGCTGGCAGTACAGTAACCATTGTTGAAATGCTTGATCATATTGCCGGCTATGTAGACCCTGATATCGCAAAGATTCTCCAGAAGAATTATGAGAAGAAGGGAATTCGATTCCAACTGAATGCAAAAGTAACAGAAATCAAAGAAGACGGTGTCGTCTACGAATACGAAGGGGGACAAAGTTTCATCCAAGGGGACAAAGTGTTGATGAGCATTGGGCGCCGACCGGTTACCGACGGAATTGGTCTCGAAAAAATCGGTGTTGAACTAGAACGAGGAGCCATTAAAGTTGATAACACAGGAAAAACCAATATTCCAGAAGTCTATGCAGCTGGCGATGTCAATGGTCGATCCATGTTAGCCCACACTGCTTACCGCGAAACGGAAGTATGTATTAATACCATCCTCGGCAAGCGAGATACGATGCGCTACCATACGGTTTCGTCGGTGATCTACACAAATCCAGAAGTCGCCATGATTGGCGAGACAGAAGTATCAGCCAAAGAAAAAGGCATTGACTTTGAAAGTGCGACGATCTCCATGCGATATAGTGGAAGATACGTGGCAGAAAATGAAGGTGGCGACGGAATCTGCAAAATTCTCGTTGACAAGAAGTATCGCCATCTCATCGGGGTCCACATGATTGGAAATTATGCCTCGGAGATTATCTATGGTGCAGCGATTTTAATGGAGACAGAAATGCGGATTGAGGATATTAAAGAGATTGTATTCCCCCATCCCACAGTTTCCGAAGTACTTCGTGAAGGTATATTTGAATTCTAAAGAAGAGAATGTGAGGAGATAACGATGCCAAAACAACTAAATATTGATCCAACCAAGGTCCGACAACCGGGTAGCGTTAAATTTACAGATATTCCAATTAATCAGTACAACCAGACAATCCAAGCTGAACAAGCTAATTATAGCAAGGAAGATTTTTTGCGGATTTTCCGGGATATGGCTTTCATTCGTGAATTTGAGACGATGTTAAATTTAATTAAGACCACTGGACAATACCGAGAACTTGCCTATGACTATCCAGGCCCAGCCCATCTATCCGTTGGTCAAGAAGCCGCAGCAGTCGGTCAAGCTTATTTACTCGACAGCAATGACTTTATCTTCGGTTCCCACCGTAGTCATGGTGAGATCATTGCCAAAGGACTTTCTGCGATTAATAAACTTACCGATGATGAGCTACACCAAGTTATGCGTGAATTCTTTGATGGTGCGATTCTAAACGTCGTGGAAAAAGCGGCGGCTTCCGATTCTATAAAGGATCTAGCCGTAGACTTTTTACTCTATGGTGCATTAGCAGAAATTTTTGGACGCACAACCGGATTTCACAGAGGTTTAGGTGGTTCCATGCACGCCTTCTTTACACCCTTTGGCATTTATCCTAACAATGCCATTGTTGGTGGCTCCGCTCCGATTGCCACTGGATCCGCTCTATTTAAGAAAGCGAATCAGAAAAAGGGAATAGTCATTGCCAACATTGGTGATGGTTCCATGGGCTGTGGTCCTGTATGGGAATCATTTAACTTTGCTGCGATGGATCAATTCCGCGGACTCTGGGAAGAAGGCTTTAATGGTGGTCTGCCAATCATCTTTAATATCTTCAATAATCATTATGGCATGGGTGGGCAAACAGCGGGAGAAACCATGGCCTATGATGTCCTTGCCCGAATAGGAGCTGGCATAACACCAAATCAAATGCACGCCGAACGCATTGATGGTTACAATCCACTCGCTGTAATTGATGCGATCCGCCGTAAGCGTGAGATTATTGCCCGCAATGAAGGCCCAGTACTGCTTGACACCTTAACATATCGCATTACTGGTCACTCACCATCTGACGCATCGAGTTACCGGTCAAAGGAAGAAATTCAAGCGTGGGAAGAACAAGATCCAATCAAAGCCTATCAGCACGAGCTGATTGCCGCTGGTGTTGCTGACGAAGCCGAATTTGATGCAATTCAAGAGAGTGTTAAGGCAACCATGCTCCATGTCTATAAATTAGCCATTGACGAGCAGGTCTCTCCACGTATGGACTTAAAGGCAAATCCAAACGCCATTGGTGAACTAATGTTCTCCGACACAAAACAAGAAAAAATGGAAGATCGACCTTGTGTCACGCTAACCACAAAAGCTGATAACTCCCGGGTCAAACAAATTGCCAAAAAAGTCCGGGTGGCCGAAAAGGATGGCAAACCAGTACCAAAAGCCAGGATGTACCAATTGCGTGATGGTATTTTTGAGGCTATTATCGATAAATTCTACAGCGACCCAACACTCATTGCTTATGGAGAAGATAACAGAGACTGGGATGGTGCTTTTGCCGTTTATAAAGGTCTCACAGAGTCCTTGCCCTACCATCGCTTCTTCAATGCCCCAATATCCGAATCTGCCATTGCTGGTTCTGCTGTAGGCTATGCCTTGTCCGGTGGTCGTGTAATTGCCGAGTTAATGTACTGCGATTTCTTAGGTCGTGCCGGTGATGAGGTCTTTAATCAGATGGCCAAGTGGCAATCCATGAGTGCAGGCGTTTTAAAAATGCCCTTGGTGCTACGGGTATCCGTTGGTTCCAAATATGGTGCTCAGCATTCACAAGACTGGACATCCCTTGCAGCTCATATTCCTGGGTTAAAGGTTGTCTTCCCAACCACGCCGTATGATGCTAAAGGACTCATGAACAGTGCCCTTGCTGGTACCGATCCAGTTATCTTCTTCGAAAGTCAACGCATCTATGACATTGGAGAAATGTTCCAACCGGATGGCGTGCCTGAAGGTTATTATGAAGTACCAATCGGTGAACCCGACGTGAAAAAAACCGGTACGGATCTTACCATTCTAACCATCGGCGCTACCCTATATCGTGCGTTAGATGCAGCGAAAATATTAGAAGAGAAATATGGCATAAGTACAGAAGTCATTGATGCTCGCTCCATTGTGCCCTTTAATTATGAACAAGTAATCGCCTCTGTCCAAAAAACTGGGCGCATTGTACTTGCTAGTGATGCATGTGAACGCGGATCTCACCTAAAGGATATTGCACAAAACATTAGCGAACTAGCCTTTGATGACCTCGATGCCCCACCGGTTGTCATCGGTGCTAGAAACTGGATCACACCCGCTCATGAGCTCGAAGCCTTTTACTTCCCCCAACCTGAGTGGATCATTGATGCAGTGCACGAGAAGATTCTTCCCTTAAAAGGACATGTCGCTAAGACAAACTATACAAAAAATGAGCTAATCCGCACGCAAAAATTAGGCGTTTAAACATTAGGAGAATCGTGATGAATAACCAACCTAGTCAACAAATTAGTCAACTTAATCACACTGATCGCAACCAGCGTTTGGAGAGTTTACGGGTACTCATGGCAGAAATTGCCAGGGGTACGCGCAACAAACCACAACAGAGTGGATCGGTTAACAACCACATCCATACCACCTACTCCTTCTCGCCTTACTCGCCAACGAAGGCTATTTGGATGGCATATAATGCTGGTTTAACCACCGCTGGGATTATGGATCATGACTCCATTAGTGGAGCTCGTGAATTTATTGAAGCAGGCAAAATTGCAGGTATGGCAACCACAATCGGCATGGAGTGTCGAGCGGATTTCAGTCAAACAGCCCTTCAGGGACGTTTGATTAATAACCCGGATCAAAAATCAATCGCATATCTAGCCTTGCATGGTGTGCCTCATACCCAGATTGACAAACTCGAAGCGTTCTTTGCCCCTTACAGCCAAGAACGGAATAAGCGTAATTGCCAAATGGTGGATCGGCTAAATACAATCCTTAATCCCCATGCAGTACACCTAGACTTTGTTGCCGATGTGCTGCCGTTGTCCTTAAGTGAACAAGGCGGTAGCATCACAGAACGTCATCTGTTATTTGCTGTGGCCCACAAGTTGATCGCCAAATTCGGAAAAGGAAAACCCTTAGTGGATTTCCTTAAAGACACCCTTAAACTTACAGTCGCATCAAAAATCGAAGAGCACCTATTGGATAACCAAAATCCCCATTATGACTATGATATCCTCGGTGTACTTAAGGGTTCACTGGTGAAAGACTTCTATCTGCCAGCAACCACCGAGTGTCCACCAGTACAAGACGTGGTTGCCCTCTCTAAAGAAATCGGCTGCATTTTGGCTTACGCCTATTTAGGCGATGTTGCTGATTCTGTGACAGGCGATAAAAAGAGCCAAAAGTTTGAGGACGATTACCTAGAACTCCTATTTGCCACCTTAACAGAGCTAGGATTTCCAGCTGTAACGTATATGCCTTCCCGTAATACCCTAGCCCAGTTGATGCGGGTGAAGGAGTTCTGCCACCAATATGGTTTGTTTGAAATTAGTGGTGAAGATATTAACTCACCACGCCAATCGTTTATCTGCGATGCATTATTACAACCAGAGTTTGCCAATCTGATTGATGCCACGTGGGCCTTGATCGGCCATGAAAAACAAGCAACGAAGGATCTAGAAACTGGATTATTTGGAGCACAAACACAGGCGAAATACCCCGATATGGTCCAACGTCTTCAGATATTCAAGGAATTTGGGCAATCTTAAGTAAACGTCAATAGTGAGCAAGTGTGCCTTAGAAGGGCATGCTTGCTCATGAAAAAAAAAAAAAAGAGGTGATTACGATTAATCCAATCATGATAGGAATCATTGGTTTAGCAGCTGGGGTCTTAGGTACAGGGGCTGGAGGAGTGATTACAGCTTTAACTGGCAAGCCAAGTAAGAAAACTTTAGGGTTCTACTTAGGATTTGCAGGTGGGATCATGCTAGCCCTCGTCTTTGCGGAATTAATTCCCGAAGCACTCGAAGAAGGTAGTCTTATATTGACTATGTTCGGTCTAGTATTAGGAGTAGCATTGCTAATTCTACTTGACATTTATCTCCCACACATTCATCACGGTGGAAATCCAGACGATGAAGTCCAAGTAAATGGCCGGATGACCCGTATGGGCTACTTATTGGCATTTGGCATCGCCCTGCATAACTTCCCTGAAGGTATTGCCATTGGCGCTGGATTCGGTGCAGATTATACCTTGGGAATTAGTTTAGCGATTATACTTGCCTTGCATAATATCCCTGAAGGAATAGCCATGGCAGTACCCCTCTGGGCCAGCGGTTTAGGCACAAAAAAAGTGGTGCTTGCAACGCTCCTCGCTGGAGTGCCCGTCGGCATTGGCGCCTATCTCGGATCCATCATTAGTCACATCTCGCCAGTGTTTCTTACTTTGTCCCTCGGCTTTGCAGCTGGTGCCATGCTCTACATTTCCTTTGATGAACTTTTACCTGAAGCCCATAATCATTCGGAGGGAAGTCATTACGGAATTTATGGAGGGGTAATCGGTGTCCTTATTGGTTATATCCTAATTGCTCTTTTTTAGCATGTTTTTCGCATAAAAAAGGTAACGATTTTAATCGTTACCTTTTTTGCGATTCCAATTAATCCCGATACTCTCTCGGTTCTTGATTTCTTACGGCAAACTCGTAGTTCCCGATAGAAAGCGATCACATTCCCTAGCCGCTCCACGACCTTCATGGATGGCCCAAACCACTAAGCTCTGTCCTCTGCGCATGTCACCAGCCACAAATACGTTCTCCACATTCGTCACATACGAACCGTACTCTGCTGCTACATTTGTCCGTTCATCCTGCACCAAACCAAAACTATTGACCAGATTATTTTCCGGTCCCACAAAACCCATGGCCAGTAGAACCAATTGCGTCGGCCAAATCTTTTCAGTGCCAGCTATTTCTTGAGGTGTTAATCTGCCATTGTCTTGTTTCACCCATTGAATTTCAACGGTGCGTAAAGACTGGACATGTCCGTCTTCATCGGCGGTAAAACCCTTACTCATAACACAATACGATCGCGGATCATACCCAAATACCGCGTTTGCTTCCGCTTGCCCATAGTCCACCCGATGAATCTTTGGCCACTGCGGCCACGGATTATCTGCAGCCCGCTCTGCACCGAGCTGCGACATAATTTCTAATTGGGTGACACTACGACAACCATGCCGTAACGAAGTAGCGACGCAATCCGTACCCGTGTCTCCGCCGCCAATCACAATGACATCCTTATCCTTAGCAGAGATATAGTCTCCATCTTGAAGCTTGGAGTCCAGTAAGCTCTTCGTATTCGCTGTCAAGAAATCCATGGCTGGGTAAATCCCGCCACTCTCCCGACCTGGTATCTGCAACTCCCTTGCCGTTGTCGCTCCCCCACAGAGCACAACAGCATCAAATGCAGCTAAGAGCTGATCTGCAGGATAATCACGCCCAACTTCGGTGTTGGTGATAAACGTTACTCCCTCAGCAACTAATAGATCCACTCTACGGTCGACAACTTCCTTGTCCAGCTTCATGTTAGGAATACCATACATCAATAATCCGCCCACTCGATCGGCTCGCTCAAATACCGTGACACTATGCCCCACACTATTTAACTGTGCTGCGCACGCGAGACCTGCTGGTCCTGATCCGACCACCGCCACCTTTTTCCCGGTCCGAAATTCTGGGGGATTAGGGCGAATCCAACCATTTGCAAACCCTTTATCCACAATGGCACATTCGATATTCTTAATCGTAACAGATTGATCATGGAGACCGACAGTACACGATCCCTCGCAAGGAGCGGGACAAACCCGCCCTGTAAACTCGGGAAAATTATTCGTTTTGTGTAACCGTGCTAAGGCCTCTTGCCAATGCCCATGATAGATTAGATCATTCCACTCCGGGATCAAGTTAGAGAGGGGACACCCTAGTGCTAGACCAGCAATTATTCCACCAGTATGACAATACGGCGTACCGCAATCCATACAGCGTGCTCCCTGTTTCGCTAATTGTTCACTACTTAGTGACAGACAAAATTCTTGCCAATCACTAACCCTCTCCTTAGGTGAACGCTCCGGTGATTTTTCCTGCATGTACTCTAAAAAGCCAGTTGGTTTTCCCATTGTTTGTCACCTCCTAATTTCCGCCAACCCGGGCTAAGTTCCCACAATTCTCTGCAAACGCTGCCATTACCGCTTCCTCGCCACTTAAACCAGTTAGTTTTACCTGTTCAAATGCTTGTAACACCCGTTTGTAGTCTTTGGGAATTACCTTTATAAACTGCTCGCTCGTGAGCTGCCAATTTGATAGTAAGTCAGCAGCCCGAACGCTACCCGTATACCGATAGTGATTTTTCAGCAATTGCCGTACTTCCTCACAGGAATCAGTCTCTAGGGTCTCAAGTAGCACCATATCAAGATTGCAATGCACGGAAAGAGAACCCGTAGGATCCCAGACATAGGCGATCCCACCTGACATGCCAGCAGCGAAATTACGCCCGGTTTCACCCAAGACTACCACACGCCCACCAGTCATATATTCACAACCGTGGTCACCAATACCCTCCACGACAGCGGTCATTCCACTATTTCGCACACAAAATCTCTCGCCTGCAACCCCACTAATATATGCCTCGCCAGAGGTGGCTCCATAAAAAGCCACGTTACCCACTAGGATGTTTTCGTGGGCCACAAATCCTGTCTCATCAGCCGGGTACACAATCACCTTTCCTCCTGATAATCCCTTGCCGATATAATCATTCGCATCACCCTCAAGAGTGAGAGTCAGTCCCTTTGGTACAAAGGCAGCAAAACTCTGACCAGCCGATCCTAAGAATTTCAGTAATATACAGTCTTCTGGGAGTCCATTTGCCCCATATTTTTTTGTCACTAAACTACCAAGAATTGTCCCAACCACTCGTTGGGTATTATTAATCGGCGCCGTTAGGCTGACTGGTTGGGCATACTCGAGGGCTGGGTATGCTCGATCAATTAGCATTTTTGCATCTAGCGATAGATCCAATTGATGATCTTGACTTTCTGAGCAATACTGGGTGCGACTGTCCGTTACTGGTTGATAAAGTAGCGTATCTAGGTTCAGTGTCTGGGCCTTCCAGTGGTTAATGTCCGTGCGAGCCACTAGAGCCTGCACTTGACCCACCATCTCATTGACAGTGCGGAAACCCAACTGCGCCATGATTTCCCTTAAGTCTTGGGCGATAAAATTCATCAGATTAACAACATGATCCGGATTGCCGCCAAACTTTGCTCGTAAGTCAGGGTTCTGCGTTGCGATCCCGACTGGACAGGAATCTAGATGACAAACACGCATCATTACACACCCAAGTGCTACTAGCGGTGCCGTGGCAAAACCAAATTCTTCAGCTCCCAAAAGCGCTGCTATTGCCACATCACGACCTGTCATCAGTTTGCCGTCCGCTTCTAACACCACTCGGCTTCTTAGACTGTTTAGCATTAGCGTCTGCTGGGTTTCAGCCAAACCCAATTCCCATGGTAACCCTGCATGCCGTATACTTGAGCGTGGTGAGGCACCCGTGCCTCCATCATAACCACTAATCAAAATTACATCAGCACGACCCTTAGCAACCCCAGCTGCAATGGTTCCGACGCCAATAGCACTCACTAATTTAACACTGATGCGCGCATTGCGATTTGCATTCTTTAAGTCATGAATTAACTGACTTAGATCCTCAATCGAGTAGATGTCATGGTGAGGAGGGGGGGATATGAGGCCCACGCCTGGTGTCGAATGGCGCACCTTAGCAATCCAAGGATATACCTTCCGTCCTGGAAGTTGCCCGCCTTCACCTGGTTTCGCACCTTGAGCCATCTTAATTTGAATCTCATCCGCACTCACCAAATACTCACTCGTCACCCCAAATCGGCCAGAAGCCACCTGCTTAATTCTACTACAACGAGAATCGCCATTTGGGTCAAGCGCAAAACGCTTCGGATCCTCTCCGCCTTCACCCGTATTACTCTTACCGCCTAGCCTGTTCATGGCTATGGCCAAGCATTCATGAGCTTCTTTGCTAATCGAACCATAGGACATGGCCCCAGTTTTAAAGCGTTTGACAATGCTAGCCACGGACTCGACCTGATCGAGTGCAATCGGTTCTCTGTTTGTCCGAAAAGCCAATAATCCTCGGAGCGTCTGGATAGTCGCTTCTTGGTCATTGATCCGCTGTGCGTAATCTTTATACAGTTCATAGTTATTTGTGCGCACTGCAAACTGCAATGTATGGATCGCTTCAGGGCTGTAAAGATGCTCTTCACCTGTTTTGCGCCATTGATAATCTCCCCCTGAATCGAGACTAGCATCCCGACTCTCATAGGCTCTTTGGTGACGCATAACCACTTCTTGCGCAATAATCTCAAGGTCAATACCACCAATACGTGAGGGGGTCCCTGTAAAGTACGGTTCGGTTACCGTAGCGCTAATTCCAATCGCTTCAAAAATCTGCGCCCCTTTATAACTTTGGATGGTGGAAATCCCCATTTTGGACATGATTTTCACCACACCCTTTAAGAGCGCCTTGCGGTAGTTACGAATACCTTCTTCATGGCTTAATCCTTCTAACTTACCTTCGTCAACGAATTGCTTCACAGTCTCAAATGCTAAATATGGATTAATGGCACTGACACCATAGCCTAAGAGCAATGCTAAATGATGTACCTCACGAGGTTCACCTGACTCAAGCACAATACCCACCTTCGTACGAGTACCCTTACGTATTAGATGATGATGCAGCGCACTTACAGCTAGCAAGGCAGGAATCGGCAAATTCACTTCATCCACTTGCCGATCCGATAAAATAAGGATATTCGTTCCCTCTGCAATTACGCGATCTGCCGCAACAAACAAATCAGCTAACGCCCGTTCTAGACCTTCGCCTCCTGCTTCCTTAGCAAATAGAATGGGTAATACCGAAGTGCGAAAATCCGGCGCTTGAATAAATTGTAGTTTTCCGAGCTGCTCATTGGTTAGAACGGGATTTGTTAGTTTAATTAGCCGACAGTTTTGGGCATCAGGTTCTAATAAATTACCTTCTGATCCCAACGTGAGATCGGTGCTAATCACAATATCTTCACGAATCGCATCAATCGGTGGATTCGTTACTTGTGCAAATAGCTGTTTAAAATAGTTATAGAGTAACTGGGGCTTGTTCGATAATACAGCTAGTGGTATATCTGTCCCCATTGAACCGATGGGCTCCACTCCATCTTTGGCCATTGGTGCTAGTAAGAGAGAAAGCTCCTCGTACGAATACCCAAAAATTTGTTGGCGTTTCGTAATATCACGCAGAGGCTGACCAATTGGTTGCACAGTATTTGGGAGCTCATCGATGGCTAACAAATTATCCTGCAACCACTTTTGGTATGGTTTTGCAGAAGCTAGCGTCGCCTTTAACTCAGCATCTTCAATTATTCTCCCTTGTTTGGTATCTACCAGGAAGAGACGCCCAGGTTGTAAACGACCTTTGGAGATGATATCCGCACTTGGAATATCCAACACCCCAACCTCCGATGCCATCACCACAAAATCGTCCTTTGTAACGTAATAGCGAGATGGGCGCAGTCCATTACGATCGAGAACAGCTCCGATTAGTCTTCCATCTGTGAAAGCCAGTGAGGCTGGTCCATCCCAAGGCTCCATTAAGCAACTATGGTACTCATAGAATGCCCTGCGCTCCGGAGTCATCGACTCATGCTTAACCCACGGCTCAGGAATCATCATCATTAGAGCGTGAGGGAGGGAGTAGCCACTTACTTGCAGGAAATCTAAACAATTATCAAACATCGAAGAATCGCTACCATCGGGATCTAATACCGGTCCGACTTTCTGCAAGTCCGCTCCTAACTTAGCGCTAGCGAACATCGCTTGTCTGGCATTCATCCAATTCATGTTACCTCGCAAGGTATTTATCTCACCGTTATGCGCAATATAGCGGTTAGGGTGAGCCCTTTCCCAACTAGGAAAAGTATTTGTACTAAAGCGTGAATGGACTAAAACCAAACCAGTCTCCACTGCCAAATCTTGTAACTCTAAGTAGAACTGTGGCAACTGAATGGGAGTTAACATCCCTTTATAGACAATGGTACTCGAAGATAAACTAGCAATATAGAAACGACTACCCCACTCATTACTCGCATAGCGAATCGCTTGTTCCACGCGCTTACGGACTACATAGAGCTTGCGTTCGAACTCTTCGCTGGTTAAATTGTTAGGATTGCCGATAAAAACCTGTTCAATTGCGGGCATACAACTCTTAGCACTCGGACCTATTTGACTTGGGTTGACCGGAACTCGGCGCCAAGCAATTAGTGAAAGTGCTTCCTCAACAATAATCTGTTCAAATACCTCACAACACTGCTTTCGTTTGTCAATCTCTTGAGGCAAAAAGATCATACCAACGCCATAACTGCCTTCACTAGGAAGGGCTATCTTAATTAACCGCAATTCCTGCGCAAAAAAAGCATGGGGGATCTGAATGAGGATACCTGCCCCATCTCCGGTATCAGGCTCTGCTCCACAGCCACCGCGATGATCAAGATTGGCTAACATCTCAAGACCCTTATTGACTAATTTATGGGACTTCCGCCCTTTAACATGTGCAACAAAGCCGACTCCACACGCATCATGTTCGTGTGCTGGATCATATAACCCCTGTTGGTTTGGATACGTTGTTTTCTTCATTTTCTCATCCTCCAAACTGTTGTAGTACTACTCTATTACGCAGGACGTTTAATGTAAAGTCTTTTTGGTTGATCATACATGTATACACGCATAAACAGAAAAAGCCGGCAGTGATTAACACTCCCGGCACCTGAAATCCGATATATGGTTGTCAATCACGGCAAATCTGAGTAGCTCTTTTCTAAGCCAATGCAGCGCTCCACTGGTAGTACAAAAACTACACCTGTTTCTGGCATGCGTAAGTCACCCACAACTTGCTCAATCACACGAATCGCTTCCTCCAAATGGGTCTCACTCTGAATCACAGCAAAAATCGTTTTATTGTATCTCTCGCTTCCACCTAACTCAGCAAAACGCGAAAATATGGGTACGTGATCAGCGACTAAATGGGCCATGCCAATACTGTCAATGATCGTTGAACCTCTGATACCAATCTGTAAAAAGCCATCAAGAATATGCACAATTTTGCTCGAATCATCAATAACTGCCATTAGTAAACGCATCAAACGCCTCCTCTCTCATAGGTTGCCCTAATCGTTTAGTAATTCTATATTTTATCCCTAATACCCTGCCAAATTCACGAATTTACGTCCCCTCACAAAAAAGGGGTTGCACCCATTTTAGTTGTATGCTACAATCACATTAGAAAACGAAGGAGGAAGGTCGATGAACGACAACCCTTATTGTGCACTCGAACTAGAAACTGTAGTATGGCAACTCGTACGCCAGATACAGCTTTTTGAACGGGATCAAATTGCGATCTTTGGCTATACAAGCTCCCAATACTACATGCTATTAGAAATCTCAAAAAGTCCGAATGTCGCTATGAATGAGCTTAGCAGAAAACTAAACGTTGCAATCAGTACAGCGACACGAGTCATTGATAAATTAGAAAAAAAAGGATTAATCGAACGCGATCGTGCAGAGGCAGATCGCCGTGTAGTGCTAGTTTCGTTAACAAAAACGGGATCCGAAATTTTAGCCCTGATTCAACAAGGCGTATCGCAGTATTACGAGAACATTATTGCCAATGTACCTAACGGTGAACTAACCACCACATTAGAATGTATCAAGACCTTGCTCGCTGCATTTGCCAAGGCTAATCCTAACTGCTACTAGGAACCTAGTTAGTTAACCGAATTAACAATATTTCCATCCAAAAAGGCCACTAAGTTGGCGACCGCGATACCCATTAAACGAGCCCGTGACTCCTTCGGTGCCCAAGCAATGTGCGGTGTAATTATGCAGTTAGGGGCACTGATTAGTGGATTATCGCTGGTAGCTGGTTCATGGGATAACACATCAACAGCTGCACCAGCGACCTTACCAGTTTGTAACGCTGCTGCTAAATCCGCCTCAGAAACAAGTGGACCACGAGAAGTATTAATGATAATCACGCCATCTTTCATTGTGGCTATGGCGTCTTTGTTAATCATGCTTTCCGTGCTATCTGACAATGGACAGTGTAAACTAATCATATCAGATTCGGCGAAGAGCTCTGCGAGTTCTACATAGCGTAGCGTACTACTTTCGAGTTCACGATTGGGATACATATCATAAGCAAGCACGTTCATCCCAAACGCTTGGGCAATCCGACCCGTTGCTTGCCCTATTCTACCATAGCCGATAATACCCATCGTTTTACCTGCAAGCTCTATTAATGGGTAGTTCCAAAAACAAAAATCAGGGGATGCTGCCCAAGCACCTTGTTTCACCGCATCACTATGAGATCCAACATGATGACAAACTTCCAATAATAGTGCGAACACAAATTGCGCTACCGCACTTGTCCCATAGGTAGGAATATTTGTCACTGTGATTCCTAACTCCTTGGCTGCCGCAACATCCACCACATTATAGCCCGTTGCAAGCACACCTATGTATTTTAGCCCCGGTAGTTCTGCTAATGTTTCTT
Organism: Limnochordia bacterium; assembly: GCA_007116145.1. GTDB lineage: Bacteria > Bacillota > Limnochordia > Darwinibacteriales > DTU012 > CSBR16-88. Next base: position 23,072 of record SKJB01000002.1, read on the forward strand.
TGGACAGCGGAGTTTTATTCGTAAAGATGATTGTGGCATCACTTACCCGCTCCTTAATCTCATCCACACTTGTGCGCTCAAATACCTCTAATTCTCCTAATTCTGCTAGCGTATCCCACGATATGTCCCCTGGATTTAAAGTGTAACCATCTAAAACAACTATTCTCACTCTAATCGTCCTCCCTTGTACACTACACTAAAAAATTTTAGCGATTGTATTATTTATTCATATTGTACCTGACTTAGACGAAAAAGTAAATAGGGGTACGTATTTCTTCACCACCGAACTACTAGCAAAGCCTGTTAAACGCGTTATTACACTTTAAATCGTTCAATCATAGATTGTAACTCTTGTGCGATCCGAGTTAAACTTTGCGCCGAACCTGCGATCTCTTCCATCGATGCAGATTGTTCTTGGTTTGCCGCAACCATCTGCTCACTACCAGAGCCAATCTGTTGCACACCATCCGCAACTTGTTGCGTCTCTGTAGCTATACCTGAAATAGCCTGTAAAATATCTTGTAATAACTCACCACTCTCGGTAACTGCTTTTGTACTCTGTCCAGCTTGTGCTGCTCCCTTTGTCATTTCCTTGACAGCTATATCTGTTTCACTCTGCACCTCAGAAATGAGACTACGCACCCTCCCTGCAGCAACAGCTGATTGGTTAGCAAGATTACTCACCTCATCCGCCACAACCGCAAAACCCAATCCGTGTTCACCTGCTCTTGCCGCTTCAATCGCTGCATTTAAAGCTAACAAATTCGTTTGGTCAGCAATTCCTGTAATGGTGGTTACAATTCCTTCAATATCCTTTGAACGCCGTCCTAATCCATCAACTAAAATAGCCAACTCATGGACTCGCTGTTCTAAATCACTTGTTTGTTTGACCGCCCCTTCAAGCACCTTACTGCCTTCTATAGCCATCTCTGACACTTTGTAAGCAGATTCGGCCATACTCATGGCATTTTCAGCCATTGATTGTGAGGACACTGCAAACTCATTCGCCGTTGCAGTTACTTGCTCGATCGACGCTCTCGTTTCTTGTGTGGCAGCGGATAATTGTTGACTCGCTCCATTAACAGTGCCCGTGACCGTCGCTATACCACGTAAGAGCGTTTGTAACTCGTCACGCAAGTTGATAAACGATGTACTCAGCATCCCAACCTCGTCCTGCCCGTGTTGGTCTATTTCTACTGTAAAATCACCTTGTGCGATCACCTCAGCTCTTTGGGCTAGCTGCTTAATCGGTCTGGTTAGTTTGGTCACAGTCCAGAATAAAACTAGACAAAGGATAACAATTGATAGCAAACCTAATACTATGGACGTTTGTCGCATTTGAATAATTGGTTCAACAATCTCCGCTTCATCCACAGTAACCACTAAGCTCCAGCCAGTTGCCGAAATCGGTGCATAGGCAGCATAGCGATTGGTTCCTTGAAACTCATATTGGGTAAAACCAGTTTCACCTGCTAACATTTGGGCAACTGCCGTGCGCAAGCTCAGACTTTCATTTTGACTTAAGTTTTCCTGTAACACCATGTTGCTATCTGGATGGACAATCGCTAAGCCCTCTTCGTCGATAATATAGGGATAGCCCGTTTGTCCCATGCGGGCATCATCAATTAGTGATTCCACATGCCTCATCGGTACAGTTACAGCTATAACTCCAACAATCGCATCACTTTCACCAAAAATTGGAGCAGCAGCCGTGAAAACCACTTCTTCAGTTATCCGTGACACAATCGAAGTCCTGCTGAAGGCCAAATTACCACTCCGTGCCTGGTGGAAATAATTGCGATTCGCTATTGAGCCAGTTACACCTTCCGCTGTTTGATACTCACCCTCCAAATTAACAATGAGGACATCCTCAAAAACCTCACTACGCTCTCTTAAGCGCAGTATATAGGACTGCTGTCGTTCCCAGTCCATCGTACGGATTACGTCAGTCTCCGAAATCAGTGCAACCTGCTGTCCAATGTTATGAAGCCATAGATCAAGGCTCCTTGCTTGATTCGTCGCCATCGCTAACGCACTGCTTTCAACAAGCTCATACATTCGATCCTGGGAATCAAGAATCGTCATAGCGGTCCGTATCCCCACGGAAAATAGTAATAATGGGACAATCACAACTAATAATTTCATACGAATACTGTTTGTTAATAATCGAAGCACTGAACATCCTCCTCATTTGTAGCCCATTCATTGGCTCTACTCTGCAAACTGTTTAGCAATGTCACTCCCAAGAATTCCAAACATCAGGCTGAAAACCGGCAGTAGCCTGCTTACCATTACGCACAATTGGGGTCCGGAACAGTTCGGGATGCTCGGGTCATCAAAATCCTCCTAAAAATTAGAAATCTCGCCAGAACCTACTTATACTCTAAATTCTCTGTTTTTCCCGAATTCCCTTTTTTCGCTCTCCAAAAATCGCCAAGGAAGCTAACGAAGGTTATTAACCTCCACTAGCCTTCTTAGCGATTTTCAAGACCCTCTAAGTGCGCTAGGAGAGACGATCTGAGGGTACATTGACCCGTAATGAGAATGGACAAAAAAAGGGAAGAAGGAGCCAACTTCGCTCTCCTACTTCCCTTTTTTATCTAACCGTCAACGGAATCGTCACTATAATACGTATAGCCGTAGCCGTAGCCGTAGCCGTAGCCGTAGCCGTAGCC
>SKJB01000094.1 GCA_007116145.1 Limnochordia bacterium
CACTACGCAGAAAGGGGGAACTTGATGGATGTCGAAGTTTTTACGCGGTATGAATTTAAGTACGTGGTCGATTCGCTAACCTATAAACGCCTGGTTGAGGCATTAGATCCGTATGTGAATACGGATACTCATGGTGATGAAGAGGGTTTCTACGCAGTACGCAGTCTTTACTATGATACAGCAGATAACTTGTTTCACCAAGAAACCTTAGACCAAGAAATATTTAGGCAAAAACTACGACTACGTACGTATGGTAATCAACCGATGAGTGATCGTGCGTTTGTTGAAATCAAAAAACAATTTCGCGGAGTTGTTAGCAAGCGCCGAACATTAATCGGGTTACAAGATGGGTATTTGATGCTAGATGGAAAGATAAAGCAAATACCAGCTAATCGTCTAACTTCGTGTAATCAGCAGATTCTAAGGGAGATTGATTTTCTTGTCAAGTTTTACCAATTACAGCCAAGGATACTAATAATCTATGACCGTCAAGCATTTCAAGGAATACACGAAACAGATGTACGCATCACTTTCGATTGTAATCTTAAGCGTGTGACGCAAAATTTTCAATTCGAACCAGCACCATACGGAGAGCGAATTCTTCCAGCTGATGCATTTGTTTTAGAAGTAAAAGTTGACCGCCGGATGCCCTTATGGTTAGCACGCATCCTTAGCGAACTACAGTGCTTTAAACGTAGGTTCTCGAAGTATGCAACCGGTACAGAAGCAAAAACTGCATTAGAGGAGACAGGGTATGGGACAGTGGTTTGATGATTTATTTCAGTTAGGTGAAATAGGTACAAGAGTGACAATTAATGAAGTGATTTTTTCAATCCTTATTAGTTTTGGATTAGGGATTCTGATTGGTTTGGTATACTATAAGACCCACAGAGGACAGTATTACTCGCAATCTTTTGTGCATACGCTAATCATCGTCCAAGTTGTTATTGCTATAGTTATTGTTGCTATTGGTAGTAATATTGCAAGGGCTTTCAGTTTGGCTGGGGCTTTATCGATCATTCGCTTTCGGAGTGCTATCAGAGACCCAAGGGATGTTGCTTTTATTTTTTTTGCCATGGGTACAGGTCTTGCTATTGGTGCTGGCTTGTATGCACCTGCTGTAGTTTTCACTTTGTTGTTGTCTGCGCTAATTTTTCTGCTCTATAAATGGGACTTTGCAGCAAAAAAAGAACGAAAGAAACTGCTAAAGATTAGTATACCGGAGAATCTAAACTACGAAGGTCTCTTTGATGATATCTTTGCCCGTTACACAGAATACGCTACACTAATAAGTGTACGTACGACGAGCTTAGGTACTATGTTTGAATTACTTTATTCCATACGCAACGTCGAAAGCATTAGTGATAAGCTAATTATAGATGAAATTCGCACCCGCAACGGAAATTTGAATGTATCCATTGTTCTTGATCAACAAGAATTGGAATTCTAGATTTTTGCTATGAGGAGTATAATTGTATGGAGTTTGAAATCAAGCAGATGCAGCAGGAAGACTGGTCCCAAGTGGCTCATATATATAAGCAGGGAATCGATAGTGGGGATTCTACCTTTGAAAGCGAAGTGCCAAGCTGGGAAGAGTGGAGTGCATCCCATAATACGCCCTGTAATCTGGTTCTCAAATCAGGTGAGAGAGTGTTAGGATGGATTGCTTTGACCCCTGTTTCTAAACGCTGTGTGTTTTCTGGGGTTGCTGAGCTAAGTGTTTATATTGATCAGGACTACCAAGGACAAGGTATTGGCTTTCAGTTACTACAAAGAGTAGTTGAGGTGGCTGTCTCACATGGATTTTGGACGTTAGAGAGTGGAGTGTTTCCGGAAAATATTGCAAGTCTTAAATTGCATAAAAAATGTGGTTTTCGGACTGTAGGGACGCGCCAGAAGATTGGGAAAATGCCTGGTACAGGGCGATGGAGAGATGTTGTACTATTGGAATACCGAACTAAGGATGTTTATCAGTAAAGGAGTGGGATCGTGTTAAGAGATTCTGTCGCTGTAAAGCGTTACGCACTATTTTTGTTTTTTGGTTTTTCTTATCTTTTTACATGGTTATTACTACTACCGTTGTTGCGAATCGATAATCCACTAGAGAATACAGGATTATTCTTACTGTATGTTTTCGCTGGTTTCGGGCCGAGTCTTGCTGCTTTATTGGTAACTTGGTTAGAATCAGGAACAGCAGGGGTAAAAACTCTTCTGCAGCGAGTTATACATAGGCCACAAAGAGTACGGTGGTACTGCATTGCGATCATACTACCCCTTTTGGTTCAGCTACTTTCCGTTGGTATCTTATTATTCACGACGGAGTTACTGTTTCCTCTGGTCACTTGGTCTCGTTGGATGCTAGTGGGTCCTTATTTCGTTTTTAACCTATTTATTTTTGGGGCCTTAGGTGAGGAATTAGGGTGGCGTGGGTTTGCGCTTGCGCGTTTACAGGAACGGTATAGCGCACTTGTCGCTAGTATAATTATTGGTATTTTATGGGCAATCTGGTTTTTGCCACACATGCTAATTGGAAGTGGTGGATTTGGGGAGATAGGTCTTGTATGGCTCGCTATTCAGCTCATAGCCATATCAGCTATATTTGCTTGGATCTATAATACTACAAAGAGTTTGATGCTTGTTATTCTTGCACATGCTTCTGCCCTAACGGTATCACCGATCATTCATCCCATCCTAGAAGCTTCAGGCTATGCTGCTTCGTATGGTCAGATTATTAGTACCGTGTATACAAACATAGCGGTGATCATTATATTAGTATGCGGTGCAAAGACATTGGTCTATAAACCAGGACCAAAACGTCAGCGTCCTGATGCAAAATAGAATCTGACACAGAGATATTGCCCTCAATTATTCCTTGTTGAGGGTATCCTTGTTTGTTCGGAGGAGTTATTGAGATGAAAAGTAGCGAAATTAGGGAAACAGATTTATACCAGCCAATTTACGACTATTTGACCCATGCAGGGTATCGAGTTCGTAGTGAAGTAGTAGATTGTGATATAACAGCTATTAAGGGTGATGAACTGATAATCGTGGAGCTTAAATGTAGCTTTAATTTGGAGCTACTCATTCAAGGGACGCTTCGGCAAAAACTTGCTGATTCTGTTTACGTAGCTGTACCGAAACCAAAACGGGGAATCATAAATCAGCGTTGGAAAAGTGTACATCACTTATTGCGTCGGTTAGAATTAGGACTAATCTTTGTTTCGTTTACCACAAAGACGCCAACAATTGAGATTGCCTTAGATCCAGCACCCTTTGATCGGTATAAGAGTATACAACAGGCGAAAAGGAAACGCATGCATGTGATTAAGGAATCCGAAGATCGAATAGCTGACTACAATGTAGGTGGGAGTAAGGGTAGAAAGTTGATGACAGCCTATCGAGAATCAGCGATCCAGGTTGCCACTTTACTATCCCTGCATGAACAGCTTTCGCCTAAGAGCTTGCAGCAAAAAGGCGCCAGCATTAAAACACCTGCTATTCTTCAGGACAATCATTATGGATGGTTTGAACGGGTGAGCCGCGGGGTATATCGTTTAAGCGATCAAGGAAACCAAGCTTTGCTGGAATTTCCTGCGTTGGTTCAGTATTATAAACAACAGGCGCACCCGTAAGTAATGCGATCCATACTGTGCACGGGGTGGGTGTATTGTGTGATCGGAGATAGCAGGAAGAATAGAAAATAGGGCGAATAGAAAATAGAAGAACGAGCAATTGGTAAGGGGGAGTTGTGTTTGGCTTATAAAAGTGACATAGAAATAGCACAGGGCGTTTCCATGATGCCGATCCAGCAAATTGCTGCGTCGATAGGTATCAAGCCGCAGGATCTGGAGTTATACGGTGAATATAAAGCAAAGGTTAACTATACTATCTTAAAGGATCAACAAGAGAAACCCGACGGTAAGTTGATCTTAGTAACTGCTATTAGTCCTACTCCAGCAGGAGAAGGAAAAACTACTACTACCGTTGGATTAGGTGATGCACTGCATAAACTCGGTAAGAATGTTGTGATCGCACTCAGGGAACCATCAATGGGACCTGTATTCGGTATCAAGGGTGGAGCCGCAGGTGGAGGGTATGCCCAAGTGGTGCCAATGGAGGACATTAATCTGCACTTTACAGGTGACATGCACGCAATAGGTGCAGCCAATAACTTGTTGGCTGCCATGATTGATAATCATATATACCAGGGAAATCAACTACAAATTGATCCTAGGCGGATTACTTGGAAACGGGCCATGGATATGAACGATCGGCAACTACGATTTGTTATAAATGGTCTAAACGGTAAGGCCAACGGCACCCCCAGGGAAGATGGATTTGACATCACAGTCGCTTCAGAGATTATGGCAATTTTGTGTTTGTCCAGGGATCTTTTAGATCTTAAAGAGAAGCTGCAAAAGATAATCATCGGATACACTTATGATAATCATCCAGTTACCGCTGGAGCATTGAAGGCTGATGGGGCAATGGCTACGATTTTAAAGGACGCTTTAAAACCAAATCTTGTCCAAACTCTAGAAAATACACCTGCGTTTGTTCACGGGGGGCCCTTTGCCAATATTGCTCATGGTTGTAATAGTATTATGGCGACCAAAATGGCGCTTAAACTAGGAGACTATGTAGTAACAGAAGCAGGTTTTGGTGCTGATTTAGGAGCAGAAAAATTCATTAATATCAAGTGTCGTTTTGCTGGATTAAAGCCGTCAGCCGTGGTAATTGTCGCTTCTATTCGTGCGCTGAAGCATCATGGTGGAGCTAATAAGGAAGATTTAACCGTTGAGGATTTAACTGCACTAGATAAAGGAATTCCAAACTTGCTAAAACATATTGAAAACCTCAATCAGAATTTTGGATTACCTGTGGTGGTAGCCATTAATCAGTTCCCAAGCGATAGTGCTTATGAGTTAAAATTTATCGAAGAAAAATGCAAAGAGCTCGGTGTGAATGTCGCGTTATCCAAAGTGTGGTCCCACGGGGGAGAGGGTGGAATCGCACTTGGAGAGGAAGTTTTACGTTTAATTGCTGAGGGTGAAAATAACTTTCGTTTCATCTATGAAGATTCGGCTTCATTACGAAAAAAGATTACTACTATTGCTACGAAGATCTACGGAGCTGAGGGTGTTGACTTTTCGCCTGATGCAGCTCGGGAAATTCGGCGTTTTGAGCGTTTAGGTTTCGGCCATTTTCCAATTTGTATGGCTAAGACACAGTATTCATTGTCGGATGATCCAACGAGGATTGGGCGACCATCCACATTTCGTATCACCGTGCGGAGCGTTCGAGTGTCGGCTGGAGCTGGATTTATTGTGGTCTTAACGGGTGACATTATGACTATGCCAGGCTTACCCAAAATTCCATCAGCGACAATTATTGATGTGGATGAGGAAGGCAAAATTTCGGGTTTGTTTTAATGATTTTAGGATACATATTGATCCCATATTATGATAGGATAGTAGGAGATAGGTAGTTAGAAATCTAATCGATCAACGCGAAGGGATTGAAAACCGTTCCATGCATATTATTATCGTTGGAGTTGGTCAGTTAGGGTATAGATTAGCAGAATCTCTCTCGAACGAGTACAACAGTCTAAGTGTTGTTGATGTGAAGCCAGAGGCCCTAGAGCGAGTAAACAACAGTCTCGATGTATTAACTGTTCTTGGTAATGGGGTAGAGGTGTCTGTTTTAAAAAGTATGCATATCCAAAAAGCAGACTTAATGATAGCAGTTACGAATCGCGACGAAGTCAATATTCTCGTGTGTCAAATTGCGAAGAAGCTTGGATGCAAAAGGGTCATAGCGCGCATTCGTAATCCTGAGTATGCTAATCAACTAGAATTCATGAAAAGTAGTATGAGAATAGATTTTATTGTAAACCCTGAACGGGAAATGGCTAGGGATATCGCTAAGTATCTATTAAAGGGTAATGCTATCCATATGGAGGATTTCGCCCAGGGGAAGGTTGGAATGGCAGATCTACGCTTACAGAATTATCCGGGTTTGGTAGGTCAAAAGATTAAAACTATGGACTGTCTGGAAAACCTTTTGCTCGCAGCGATTGTACGTGAAGGGAAGATTATTGTTCCCTACGGAGACCTTGAACTGCAGTCTAGTGACGTAGTATATATTATTGGTAAGAAAGAAAGTATTAATACTTTTACAAAGAATAATGGCGCAAACATGGAACGACAAAGTGTAACGAAAGCGCTAATTCTTGGTGGTGGACGAGCTGGGTATCACTTAGCGAGGAAGCTACTACAAAATGGTGTAGCCGTTAAAATCGTTGAACGAGATCGTGAGCGTTGTAATTATCTCGCTTCGAAACTAAAGAGGGCTTTGGTAATTCATGGCGATGGAACGGATCAAGATTTATTGAACCAAGAGTGTCACGCTGAGGTAGATGGAATGATTACACTTACAGGAATTGATGAAGAAAACCTATTGCTGGCATTGTTGGGGAAACAATATGGTATTCGGCGCGTTATGGCTAAAGTTAGTCGTGCTAGTTATGTGCCGATTATTGAACAACTAGGTATTGATGTAGCTAACCCAGTACTGATCACAGCTGGCGAAATTCTCCGTTTTATTCAAGGCGGAAGAGTTGCCTCACTTTCTTTATTATTCGGCGGTCAAGCTGAGGTTGTAGAAATCATTGTGGACGAAACAGCGAGAGCTGTAGGAATTCCTTTAGCCCATCTTGGATTACCACGCGGAATAATTATTGGTTCTATTGTACACCAAGGAGACGTTGTCATCCCTAGAGGGTCTTCTGTTATTCAGCCTGGCGATCGTGTCATAGTATTTTGCGTGCAGAGTAAGGTTGTAATGCTAGAGAAGTTTTTCTATCCTTCAAAAGGAGGGCTCTTTCGTGAACTTTGGGATAATTATAAAGGTACTAGGAAGCCTTCTTCTCTTTGAGGCGATAGCATTGCTTGTTCCGTTGGGGATAAGCATTTATTATGCTGAACCGACGATCAGAGCTTTTGTTTATACGATTCTTTTATTAGTAGGTTTTGGTATTCCTATGTCGCAATTACCTAATGTATCCCAGCGGATAAAAGCGAAAGAAGCGTTGCTTATAGTAACTCTAGGGTGGATTTCAGTAGCACTATTTGGCGCTTTGCCCTTTTATCTGTCGGGTAGCATTCCGTCAATGGTGGATGCGATTTTTGAAACAGTGTCAGGTTTAACGACGACAGGTGCTACTATTATTGACGACATTGAGGTGCTATCTAAAAGCATTCTTTTTTGGCGGTCGTTAACGCATTGGTTAGGTGGAATGGGTATTCTAGTACTTACTTTAGCTATTTTGCCTGCCGTCGGAGTCGGGGGATTTCAGATATTTAAAGCAGAAAGTCCTGGTCCTATTTCTGACAAGCTCGTACCCCGCATGGCAGACACTGCCAAAATTCTTTATACAGTCTATTTAGGGTTGACTGTATTACAGACTATCTTCTTGTATGTTGGTGGAATGACTTTGTATGAAGCTTTAGTGCATACGTTTGGTACAGTAGGCACGGGAGGTTTCTCTACTAGAAATGCTAGTATAGGCGATTTTTCTAGTATGTATATTACCATGGTGATTGCCATATTTATGATCGCAGCAGGAGTGAATTTCTCGCTATATTATGATCTGTATCAAAGACGGTGGAATAATGTAGTTTGTAATACAGAATTGCACCTTTATCTAGGTATTATCTTTGTAGCAGTGACAATAATTACACTAGAGTTATTTGGTGCTCGAATTTATCCATCGCTATTTGCAGCTTTTCAGCATGCATTATTTCAAGTAGGAGCGTTTATTACAACGACTGGGTATACAACTGTTGACTATGAGCAATGGACAGACCTTAGTAAGGGCATTCTATTTTTCTTGATGTTTGTGGGAGGAAGTGCTGGTTCTACGGCTGGCTCGGTAAAGATTATTCGTTTGCTAGTGATGTTCAAGTTAATCGGCCGCGAGATCCGCAAAATATTGCACCCGCGCGCGCATGTTCCGATACGTCTTCACAATAAAGTACTATCTCC
>SKJB01000066.1 GCA_007116145.1 Limnochordia bacterium
AAGTTCTCTATTGTTGTTACTGCTATCATGATTACTATTGTGGATGCCATATTCTGTACCAACTTGACGATACATAGCGTCTACTTTAACTTCGTCATTTAACTTAGTTTCAGCTTTGACAGCAACGTGCATACCGTCAGTATTAGGAGTGTTAAGAGTGTAACCTACTCCACCTTGAATGGTTACATCACTAACTTTAAAGTTACCAAATCCAACGACTGTATTAACAGCGTCAACACCAGAAAAATTATGCTCAAAAGCCAATCCAACTGGATTATCTGAAACATCAAACCGAGCAATGGAAGTAATCCGTTTTCCGACATTATACTGAACTTCCATATCTGCATAATCAGCTAAAGGGAACTCTGCTCGTACTAAAGGACCATCACCCCGATTAATTCTAATAACGTTTAACGGAGTATTAATCCAAGAAAGATTACGGTTTGCGACATCAATCTTTACATCGCCTTCCCATATTTGCAAACGATAGTCGCTGAAACTACCGACAGCTCCACTTTGAGTGAATCGACCTAGTCGACCTTCAAGTTTCCAACGACCACTTTGCTCAGTCGAAACATCTAAGTTAAGTTCGTACCTATGATTCATAGCAAATCCCTTTAAAGCAAAATCATCATCATTGTCAAGTTCTAATTGATACCAGCCACGGAAATTAACATTCGAAGCCATTGCACTAGCGGCTAAAACCATAACTAGCACTAACGATAATACTAATACTTTCTTCATTTGTGTTTCCCCCTCAGTAATTTGTATAAATAGTTTTTGTCTTGCTATAACATGTTCCGTGGTGTCTTGTGGGGAAAGTCTCCATGTTTCCTTTACCCAACTATCTCACGTCAGGACCATGCTCATCAACTTCCCGCTTAGCAACTGGTACTGAACGGGCACCTCCTTTCTATCCAGTTCCCTTGGGAAGAATAATGCCTCACCTACATACTTAGACATCAATTACATAAATCCTTCTTTTTTTCTTCTTAAAACGAAAAAACTTTTTAAAATTTTTATAGGCAAAGCACGTTTATAGATGAGATATTCGGCAATGTTTCAGAGAATCCTGCTCCAAAAAAATATTAATTGTGATTTATTCGCGGAATTAGTGAAAGCGATCTAGCCGCTGATGGATCGTTCTTCTTCGCTGAAATCATCTAGAACATGACAGAAATACCAGCAGTTGCAGACGTACCTACTACAACTTCCCCATCGCTAAAGTTTCCACCTACGTGTTTTACTCCAAGGTTTATCCCGTTCGGCGCTTTGAAATCTGCACCAACAGAGTATCCAATAGTTTCTTTGTCCGCAACAGTTACTTCACTGCTTAAACCCATACCATTTACAGCAGGTACCATGGTTACTATCGTTTTTGCGCCAAGAGTGTGCGCAAGACCTTCTCCTGGTGTCCAAACACCCTTATAGTTGGTCTCGACATTAAAATTATTAGTAGCTGCAAACGATTTCCCTACTCCAAACGTAGTATTTTTTGTGCTAATACCTGACTCTGCAACATCCACTACGGTTTCAACATCTATAGCATAACCTTCCATGTTTGTCTCCGCAGCTAACGTGGCTTCTTCAAACATCTGATCATAGTCAGCAGCTATTTTCACACCTTGTTGCTCCGTAGCCACTCCAACATAGATACCTTTTTCTATACGATTACCTTCGTGTACCCAGTTTTGACCTTGGTCATTCTTGCTGTCAGCTTTAGCAATATAGGCAGGTTTCCAATCATTAGAGATTGAGCGATATCCAGCGTGCACACTCATGTTGTCCGCTACTTGATATTGAGCACTAACGACCCATAATCGTTCAACACCAGTACTAGCATTAGCCTCTGCTGGGTCAGCAACTTGCGCAAAGTCTTTCTGCACCGCCAAGCCTCCACCCACAATTAACAGATCCAGAGGACGGACCGCAGCATCCACGACGACATTGATACCGACGTTGTCATGAATAATTGTAGATCCTGCTTGCATATCATTTAGCTTCACCCTGGCATTTATACCCGTAATTGCACTCTCTTCGGTAGGGATTGCATAGAAACCATTGAGCTTCGCTGGCCCTACTTGCAGATTGCTGACACTGACTCCATATTCATCGTTTACTGAAGTAAACGGTCCGTAGTTAATATCAAGACTACCAAAACGAGTTGTCGCTTCAGGGCCACCATACCAAAACGAACCCTCTGTTTCAATATAGGCTTTCTTTAGTTTTAAGTCTGCTGCACTCATACCTAAGTCTAATCCAGTTCTATTTTTCTCTTTTAAGCCAAACTCAACAACGGCTCTAGTTGATTCTCCAGCAGTATCGAAGCCAAAATTAAGATCCAGTGTTGATTCAGGTTTCACCTCGACTGTACCGTCTAAAGCTCTACGCCACTCAAGATTGGAGTCAAGAGCACCACTAAAGTTAATTCCAGCTGTGGCTGCAGATCCCGAAAGCACGAATACAATTGCAGTAGATAAAGCAATCATTGACGTTTTCATCGTTTAAAATATCCCCCTTAGGATTGTGTGAAATCATTCGATTTGTTTTCTATCATTCCCGATTTCTTTGACCTGATCGGACCAGCTCATGATCGACCTCCTTTCGGGCTTTGCTAGCTCTCTGGGGCACCCAGCAAAAAATAACTAACATAAGTCATTTTTTGCTGAATAAAACACAAGCCAGTCCTTCGGCTTGTTGGTACAGATTTTCGCCTTAATAACTAAATAACCTGCTAGATAAAGGTTTATAATTATTTCCAGCACAGCCAATCTAAGAGCACTGCATGATAATTACTGTACTGTGTTTTACCCCAACTCTAATTCTCGATTTTTACCTCAATCCCTGCTAGAACCAACTATTACAATTTTCCAGCTACCTAACTCGCTAGACCTTCGCAGGTAAGAGCATGCGAATCGCAATGTATATCAGTAAGATCGCAAATCCTTTTTTCAGCAATTCTGCTGGAATATAACCACTTACATAGGTACCTACATACGCACCAACCATACCTCCAAGTGCAATCAGTACCGCTAGGTTTAAGTTCACATTACCTTTTTGATAATGACCGATCAGACCTACGACAGCGGTAGGGATAATAACCGCTAAAGACGTGCCGGCGGCTTGTGGCATCGTTAAATGAAACAGATATAACAAGATGGGGATTAATACGGGTCCACCACCGATACCCATTAAAGAACTCAATATACCTATACCGATTCCAACAAACACTGCATTTACTGCCATACTCAATCTCTCCTCTGCAAAATTCTTCTTGCCCATGTATATTGCAACTAGGCATCCCACACACAAAAAAAGAGCGGTTACCCACTCTTCTATTCTTATATTAGCTATTTAACACCAACATCCTTTATCTCCCGAATCAAATTAATGTTATTTTATTATAAAACAAAACGTCGCAGAGCAGACGCAACTCCCGATTCCTCGTTTGTCCGTGTAACATAGTCTGCAATTTCTTGTACAGCGCGATTACCATTGCCCATCGCTACTCCAATACCTGCATATTGTAACATCGTCAAATCATTTCCACTATCACCAATTGCTAATACTTGCGCTGATGCGATCCCAAGACTTTTTGCATAATTTGCTAAGGTAATCCCTTTACTCGCTTGATTATGGGTCAGCTCTATATAGCGACTCTTCGATCGAGTCACCTGTGCAATAGCTCCAAAACGTTCGGTAACAATGGGAAAACGCTGGGCTATTTCTGCTTCTGTCCCAACAATCAGTAGCTTAGACAGAGCTTTTTGATTCTCTGCAATAAATTCTAATAAATCGCCCACAACAATTGCATCAACGTTAGCATTTCTTATATAGTACTCCACATTGTCATTCATCTGTTCGACATATAATTTGTCCTCAAAATAGATATTTAGCGTCCAATTCTCAGCTTGACAATATCTAATCACCGCTTTAGCCAGTTCATACTCTACAGCGATATGCGCAATCAATTCACCATTGATGCGTCGTAACATCGCCCCGTTGTAACTCAAAATGGCCTCATCCGGCGGTAACGCCAATTGCTTAGCATAGGGAAGTGCCGAAATGTGCATGCGTCCCGTAGCAAGCATTACTCGCACACCTTTGGCTTGCGTGGCTTGAATTGCCTGCAAATTTTCTGGAGATATCTCTAATTTGTGATTGATCAAGGTATCGTCGACATCAATTGCAACTAGTCTAATCATCTAACTCAGCCTCCAAATCGTTGTCTTTCAAAACAATAGGGTGGTTTCCCACCCTATTCTACTATTAACGTGATCTTGCGATGTTCCTCTGGTTGATCTATTTCGACTAGTTTACCACGAGCTCCTGCCTGGATACTCTGAAATAGCGCACGAAAATCCCCATTAGCCTGAAACCACTCTTTGGGAAGAAATTCCCAAGCTAATTGGGCTAAACTCACTGGCAACTTAACGTTAACATGCTCCTTATCTTGCTCAACAACCTTAATAACCAAAGTACTAGCCGTTACTCTCCCTTTAACCTGCACTTGTTGTGACTCAAGCGCGTCTAAAAGTTTGGCTGCGTCGTCCACACTGACCTTCTTCGCCTCAAGCATTGCGAGAATTTGGCGCTTTTCTTCACTTAGTGCCATGGGAACTCTCCTCTCGCGCAATAACGATCGATCCAGAATTAGTCTTGGCATTAATCCGAATGGAGGTGGCGCCGTCACCACTAGCCGTTCCGCTGATCCGATGAATTCCAGCACGTTTCTCATTAATACTAAATTCAAAATGGGGAATATCTACCTGAACCTTTCCAACCGCTGTTGATGCGTCCGCAGATACTCCGAGCCCAGCTACTTGTGGCAGTACGCAGCGCAAGCTACCATTCGTTGTTTCCAATTTTATTTCACTCTCTGGATAAGCGAACGTTAGCGGGGCAACAGTAACAGAGCCATTAGTGGATCCACATTCGATTAGTTTCGCACTACCGCTCACCTTCAGTGAACCATTCCCGGTGCGTTGACGAATGGTTTCGCTCTCCACATAATCAAGTTTACATGATCCATTACTGGTAGTAACATCAATTTCCTTAGCCTTTACCTGACGCACAAGCATAGCACCATTGGTTGTCATAGCCTTGATAATCGTTCCAGAAATGTTGGTAACACTTACCCGACCATTATTGGCTACTAGCAGTAGATTATACTTGAACTGCCGGGGTAAATACAGCTGATAAGCAAGAGTCACATCGATTTGGTGCGCAAGTTGCACCACTAGTTCGTCGAGCTCCTGCCCACTCTCTTTTAGTGGAATCTCGACAACTTTAGTTCGAGCTGTCTCCCGATCCTTTGCACGTACTTTTTGAATAACGACAAGTTTAAAGTGCTCTTGATCCCAGCCCTCAACCATGATCGGACCATTCGCACTTGAAAGTCTGAGCGGCACTTCAGGATGACTCGATGAAAACGTACCACTAAACTCCTGCGTGAATTCATGACTCTCGGTTCCAGCCATAAACGGTATTTTTGCAAGAATTCGTGGTAGACTCGCTAATTTTTCTGCTAGTCCACCCTCTAGTTTTGCCTCAAGCGTACGGCTAAAACGATCGGCCGCTTGCTCCACCTTATGCGCAAAGTCTTCGCCATGTTTTTCGAGCCTTGCCCATCCACCTTCTCGATCCTCGTCATCGTCGCCTTTCTCGTCACCTTCACGCATTGCATCAAGTAAGGCTGCAGCCTCTCCCGCAGTTATTTTACCCGCTTCCAACATTTTTAGAATTAGTAATCGCTCTTCACTCATATGTATCCCCCTATTTTTTTAGCAGTCTAACTGCCTCTTCTGCAGTAATCTCACCATTGTTTAAGGATTTCAGCACCTCTCTACGATGGTTATCCTCCTCACGATCCACTCGATACCCCAGTGCTTCAATCACAGTATCCAGACGATTCCGGACAGTAGGATACGATATCCCTAGTAGTCGCTCCACTTCCTTTATATTCCCACGGGCTGCCAAAAAGACTTCCATAAACTCGCGATGTTCTGTCGGCAATTGACAAAATTTACAAGGTTGAAATCGACCCTCTAAGCTACTTTGACAATTCCGACAATGTAGCTTGGTGACATCCATTGCATCTCCGCAAACAGGACACTTACTAACCATGCGTCTTTCCACATTAACACACCCCTTAACATACTTAAGGTACACATTGACATTATTCGTCTACACTTCATATTTTAACCAAAAATATTAATTATGTCAATATACACATTAATATTATTGATGTTGCTGCGGTGTGAAAGAAACAGCTTCTCTCATTTAGGATTCTTTGAAAATTCTGGAGGAAATCGGACAGTTTTCCCGAATATAATAAAGCACAAGGAGGTCAATTCATGAAGAACATCGTAAGCATACTACTAATATCTCTTGTTTTCTCTGGTTGTTACTTTGGCGGGTTTCTCGGACCCTTAAATGTAAGGCGCGAAGTTACCATAAGCGGTTTAGTGATCGATCAAGAGACAGAAAGAATAGTACAGGGTGCTATGGTTACTATTGAAGAAGAGGGTGCTACTTTATACTCACTTAGCACTAATCAAGACGGTCGTTTTAGTCAGAGCTATACAAGCTTAAATTCATTAGCTAGCATCCAAATTGAACACCCAGACTACTGGCCCCATGGTCCCATACATATTAATACCCATTATCCATCGGACGAAACATATCGACTTATACCAGCAACCACAAAACTCTATACGCTTAGGGGAGCGATTGATTACGCACTGCCCCAAGTCTCTGCAATTCACTCACTAAGCACCGATTCCAACGAGCGTATGCGAGAAAGTCCAATCTTTGACGCTGTTTTACCCACTGAAATTCTCGTTTATCTCCACAATAGTAATTCTCTAATTGCTGCTCAATTGCAGAGAGCATTAGGAACGAAAAGCTACCGCAAAAATGCAGTACTCGGTGCTATTGTGTTTACAATACATCCACACCAGGACATCCACAGTGTCATAGAAGAAGCTCTAGCACACCCAGATGTGATGGATGCATTTATCAATTATCCAACCATGTCCTTTGCAACAGTACAACCAGATGATCCCCGTTATTTGGAGCAGTGGAATTTACCAGCGATTTATCTTCCGCAAGCATGGTCATGGGTTAGAGAGAGGGCTAAACAGCCAATCACAGTTGCAGTATTAGACTCTGGAATCGACACCTTACATCCCGACTTACAGACAAATTTTGACTGGGTGCAGGCCTATAATACCATCGATGATAACGCTGATATTCATTATACCCATCTGCGAAGAAACCCCCGCTCACATGGGACGCATGTTAGTGGTATTATAGGGGCTACTGCAAATAATCGGGTTGGAATCACAGGAGCGGTATGGGATGTCACAATCATACCTATTAAGGTTCTACCAGATAAACAGGGAATGAATGGCACGTTTGAGGATTTGTTGGTGGGTCTTGCTAAAGCCATATCGCTGAATGTCGACATAATCAATCTCAGCCTCGGTATTATGAGCTTAGATGATCGGGCAAACTTAAGGCTTCACGAGCAAATTCTCGCAGCTGTCGACAAAGGTATTGTCGTTGTTGCCGCCGCTGGTAACCAGACCGAAGAAGCAGTATATCCAGCAAAGTATCCCGAAGTAATTGCTGTTGGTGGGACTACGATCCATCAAACCGTAGGAGATTATTCTGCCACAGAGGGCGTAGGGCTCTTTGCTCCTGGCGGAGGCGCTTCTGCTGGGATACTAAGCACGGATGCTCCTTTGGATATGTCTAGATATTCATCAGCTTTCGGCACCTCCATGGCTGCACCATTAGTGACTGCCACCGTTGCACTCATGAAATCCGTGAAACCGCATTTCGATCCTACAACAGTTGAGGATCTTTTGCAGAAAACAGGTATTGGACTTAGTTCTAGTCAGCCCGAACAGCGGCTCCTCAATGCCTACGCTGCCATAACTGGAGCCTATATTGAAAACGTCCAACTCGTCTTTACAAATATTGAACACCCAGACCTTGTATATGATATGACAGGATACATTGATGAAGATCGCACCTTTGAGACCATGCTTCCAGCGGGCACCTATCAATTAACCGCTTATATTGATGTAAATAGGAATGGCCTACTAGACGCTGGAGATTGGTACACAGAACAAGTCGTGGTCGTCCACGCTCTATCTCCAAATGCCGACCTTTACCTGAAGCTAGATATCTTCTAGCACAAATCATCAACGCAAACGAGCCACCCTAAGGTGACTCGTTTTTACTATCTTGTACAGAGATTTTCTCGACTAAAAACGGAAGGACACTCCAGCACCATACGTAGTGGTGGAGAAATCGCCTTTATAATCCGCTCCAGATGCACCTTTACTTGCATTCACAGCACTATAGGTTATCCCTACTTGTACCCCAACTGCATCGGTAAAATGGTAGGCAACAGCTCCGCGACCGGTTGCGATCGAACCTGTGATTTTATCTATTTTAG
Organism: Limnochordia bacterium; assembly: GCA_007116145.1. Classification (GTDB taxonomy): domain Bacteria; phylum Bacillota; class Limnochordia; order Darwinibacteriales; family DTU012; genus CSBR16-88. Next base: position 8,471 of record SKJB01000066.1, read on the forward strand.
CAAACCCTGCCTGGTCGCTGTCAAACGTAAAGTTGGCTGCAGGAGTATAGCTTACCGACCCGTTAACAGAGATCTGTGGACTAACAGCAAATTTTACATCGCCTTTACCATAAATACCCCACCCATCAAGGGTATCCTTGTCTGTGGTATTGACCGCGATGTTAGCTTTAGCATATCCAGCACCTAGCGAGAAAGCCATGCTAGGATCGGCCAACAAACGATATTTTGCGCCAACTGTTAATACATCCTGTTTAAACAATTCATCTGCAGGTAACTTATCAAAGTCAGCTGCACCCTTCTTTTGATACGCCCAGCTTGATGCAAAACTAGCGTCTACTAATACATTGGAATATACTTCTACTTCACCATTAAGTGATAAGGCCCAATCTTTTGTCGATACAGCATCATAACTACCGTTACCCATCATATAAAGACCATCAAGACTAACCTGCGACTGTGCCATAACAGCACCGCTGCCAAGTAAAACAGCTAAAACCATACTCAGTACAATGACTTTTTTCAATTCACATTTCCTCCTCGTAATCTTTTAGTTATATATTCTCTGTTACTTGGATTATACCTTCCCAATCACCCTAATTGCAAAAACAAAAATTTACTTACGTACGTATTGATACAATTCTTCTGCAACTTTTTGACTAATACCATCCACCGCTATTAACTCTACAATTTCCGCTTCTCGGATCCGCTTCACACTGCCAAAATGTTTAAGCAGTGCTTTCTTCCGTTTAGGACCGATACCTACGATGTCATCGAGCACAGAACCATGACTAGCCTTACTTCGTAATCTCCGATGATAGGTGATAGCGAATCGATGTGCTTCATCACGGATCCGCTGTACCATATACAGACCCTGTGATTCCCGGGGGAGAATGATTGGAGTTGTTTGTCCCTCGACATATATTTCTTCAAATTGCTTGGCTAAACCAATAAATGGAATATCTATCCCTAGTTGATCTCGTATTTCTAAGGTAGAACTTAATTGCCCCTTACCACCGTCAATTAATACCAGGTCGGGGAAATCGGAAAAACCCTCACCCCTTTCAACGCCACTGCGTTCTCTTAAGCCGCGAGTGAACCTTCGTCGGATTACCTCTTGCATGGCTAAATAGTCATTCGGCCCCTCTTCAACGGATTGAATTCTAAAACGACGATATTGATCATTAGCGGGTTTTCCATTAATTAACACCACCATGGAAGCAACAATTTGGTTACCTTGGGTATTAGAGATATCATAAGCTTCCATCCGCTTTATCGGATGTGCAAGCTTTAGTGTATGTTGTAATTCCCACAACCCACGCTCAATTTCTTGTTGCTTTCGTTCGTCCTTCGCGCGCATCTCATCTAAGACAAGTTGGGCATTATCAGTGACCATCTCAACGAGGTGACGCTTTTCCCCTCGTTGAGGAACATGCAAATATACTTTACTCTGCTTCAACGTTTCCAACCATTGACCAATGATCCCAGATTCGGATAGCGTAAACGGGAGAAGTATTTCCTTTGGCACAAAACTAGAATCCGAGTAATACTGCTGAATAAAGGCTGATAGGATCTCATCTTCGACGGCTTCAACACTACAGTCCAACAGAAAATGCTCACGCCCGATGAGTTTACCATTACGGACAAAAAACACTTGTACACATGCTAAATCCCCCATGCGTACATAACCTAGTACATCCTGATCATCCTCATGACTTGCAACTATTTTTTGCTTCTCCACGATCGTTTCCAGCGATTGTACCTGATCGCGAATGCGAGCAGCTCGCTCAAATTCCAAGGACTTGGATGCCTGGATCATCTTTCCTTTTAAGTCCTTAATCAGTCGCTCACTACGCCCTTCCAAAAACAGGCAGACCTCATCAATGATATCTCCATAAGCTGCCTGATCAACGAATCCAGCACAAGGTGCTAAGCAGCGGCCTATGTGATAGTTTAAACAGGGCCGATCCGTCTGACCCGCTTGGATATCCTTACGGCAAGTACGTACAGGAAACAATTTCCGCAAAAAATTAACAGTATGCTTAACCGCTTGCGCACTTGTATATGGTCCGAAATACCGAGCACCGTCACTTAAGCGTTTCCGAACAGAAATTATCCGAGGATACAGTTCGTTGACAGTCACTTTAATATAAGGGTAGCTCTTATCATCTTTTAATCGAATGTTATACCACGGGGAATGAGCCTTAATTAAGTTATTCTCCAAAATCAATGCTTCAACTTCGGAATCGGTCACAATATACTCCAAATCTGCAATGTGCTCCACAAGTGCTTTCACCTTGGGAGAGTGATGACGAGCACTTTGAAAATAGGATCGAACCCGGTTACTTAAATTAATAGCCTTTCCTACATAAATAATCTCCCCTGCTTGATTCTTCATTAAGTAAACACCTGGTTTGCTCGGTAAATGCGCTAGCTTTTCTTGTAACTCCATTAAAATTCCCTTCTTCTGTAGTTTGCTAATGCGAGTTTTAAAAATTGTCCGGTGTAGGATGCACTGACGAGTGCGACTTCTTCGGGTGTTCCGCTTGCAATGACGAGACCACCACGATGCCCTCCCTCAGGTCCGAGATCAATAATATGATCAGCTGTTTTCATTACATCCAGATTGTGTTCGATGACTAATACGGTATCTCCAGCCTCCACTAAGCGTGCTAAGACATCGAGTAATTTCCGAATATCTTCAAAATGCAAACCCGTGGTAGGCTCATCTAAGATATATAAGGTCTTGCCATTACTGCGGCGACTTAATTCGGTGGCCAATTTAATCCGTTGGGCTTCGCCACCAGAGAGTTGGGTTGCCGGTTGTCCCAATTTTATATAGCCTAACCCTACATCAAAGAGCGTTTGCAGTTTACGATACACTTTAGGAATCGGCCGAAAAAACTCCACCGCTTCTTCGACGCGCATATCAAGAACGTCAGAAATAGTTTTTCCTTTATACCGCACCTCTAAGGTTTCACGATTATAGCGCGTCCCTTTACAAACTTCACAAGGCACATAAACATCAGGTAAAAAGTGCATTTCAATTTTGATAATGCCATCTCCACGACAGGCTTCACAGCGACCTCCCTTGACATTAAACGAGAAACGTCCGAGCTTATACCCACGCATCTTCGCTTCTTGTGTCATGGCGAAGACCTCACGAATACCATCAAAGGCTCCTGTATACGTAGCTGGGTTTGAACGAGGAGTGCGTCCAATCGGTGATTGATCAATCTCAATTACCTTATCCAAGTGATTGATGCCTTCCAATTTTACATGACCACCTGGCTTCCCAGTCGCATTGTGGAGCGTCTGCGCAAGCTTCTTATATAACACTTCATTGATTAGCGTGCTTTTTCCTGAACCGGAGACCCCTGTAACACAAATGAATAGACCTAAGGGAATAGACACATCAATATCTCGGAGGTTGTTTTCCCGCGCACCCTTAATTGTAAGCCATTTTCCATTAGGTGCTCGGCGCTTCTTCGGGATGGGAATCTGTCGTTTACCAGATAAATACTGTCCTGTGATGGAGGCTTCCTCTTTACAAATTTCGTCAAACGTACCTTGAGCCACCACTTCTCCACCATGCGATCCAGCACCTGGTCCAATATCAATAATCCAATCAGCAACACGCATTGTGTCTTCATCGTGTTCCACGACTAAAAGGGTGTTCCCTAAATCTCGTAAACCTTGTAAGGTTTCTAATAAGCGTTGGTTATCCCGCTGATGTAGCCCAATACTTGGCTCATCTAAAATATAGAGGACGCCCATCAGACTAGAGCCGATCTGTGTGGCCAAGCGAATGCGTTGCGCTTCACCACCAGACAACGTCCCAGCAGATCGCTGGAGAGTCAAGTAGTCTAGGCCAACATTGTTTAGGAAACCTAAACGCTCTTTTATCTCTTTGAGGATCTGATAAGCGATCAACATATCACGTTCTGATAGTTCTAGTGCGTTAAAAAACGTTAAACAATCAAACACAGCGAATCCACAAATATCCATAATGTTTTGGCCGCCGACAGTTACTCCAAGTATTTCAGGGCGTAGCCGTTTGCCACCACAATCCCCACAGGGGCGATTACTCATATACTGTTCCACATCTTGTCGTGTCCACTCTGAACTACTCTCGCGAAAACGGCGATGAAGGTGGGGAATCACCCCTTCGTAGTGGGCATCAAAAATGCGAGTCTTACCAGCCTGGTTCACATAAGGAAACTGAACCTTTTCTTGTCCTAGTCCATACAGTAACGTCTCTAGTTTCTCTGCAGCTAGTTCCTCTAAAGCGAGATCAGGATCAATATCGTACTTTTCACACACAGCATTTAGTATAGCGTGAATCCACTTACTCTTCGTCTCCCGCCATGGCGTTAACCCTCCCTGACGCAAAGACAAACTCAGATTAACCACTAAATCAGGATCGACCTCCATGCGATTGCCTAATCCACTACAGGTAGCACAAGCTCCATACGGACTATTAAACGAAAACATCCGCGGGGTTAGTTCCTCCATGGAAACTCCACACTCAATACAAGCAAACTTTTCACTAAATAACAACTCTTGTTGCTCCATCACATCAATAATTACTATACCATCCCCACGTCTAAGCGCTGTTTCAATCGAATCAGCTAATCGTGATCGCACATCGTGACGCACAACTATCCGATCAACAATGATTTCAATCGTATGCTTTCTATTTTTCTCTAACTGAAAATCATCGGTAACCTCCCCAGGTTTTCCATTAACGCGTACACGCACATAACCTTCTTTACGAATTTCCTCAAAAACTTTTTTGTGCTCACCTTTTCTACCTTTCACCACTGGAGCTAACACTTGAATACGCGTACGATCCTCAAGTGATAATACTTGATCAACAATTTGCTCCACTGTTTGTTGGGTAATCGCCTTCCCACATTTAGGGCAATGAGGTTTACCCACCCTCGCATATAGCAATCGCAGATAATCATAGATCTCAGTCACCGTACCCACGGTAGAACGGGGATTGCGACTAGTCGTCTTTTGATCAATGGAAATAGCTGGGGATAACCCTTCAATGGAATCAATATCTGGCTTATCCATCTGACCGAGAAACTGCCTGGCATAGGCCGATAGAGATTCCACATACCTTCTCTGGCCTTCGGCGTAGATTGTATCAAAGGCTAAAGAGGATTTGCCAGAACCTGATAAACCAGTCAGCACCACAAACTTATCTCGCGGAATTTCAACATCAATATTTTTAAGGTTGTGTTGCCGCACACCTTTGACAATTATCTTATCCTTACTCAATCGGTTAACCCCATTTCTTGCCGTAGCTGATGAATTTCATCTCGAATCTCTGCTGCCTTTTCAAAATTCAAGTCACCAGCTGCATTATACATTTCCTTCTCTAAATCTTTAATAAAGTCAGCGAGTTCCTTAACACTCTTTGTTTTATACTGCTTTTTCGTTACATACGTTCCTTTTTCTTCAGCAACTCGACTTGCCTGAACAATATCCTTAATCGTCTTTTTAACAGATTGTGGCGTAATACCATGTTGGGAATTATGGGCCGTTTGGGTTTCCCGTCGTCGGTTCGTTTCTGCAATGGCTCGCTCCATGGAATTGGTTATCTTATCTGCATACATAATAACCCTGCCTTCAGAATGCCGGGCCGCCCGCCCAATGGTTTGAATCAATGAAGTCTCACTCCGTAAAAACCCTTCTTTATCTGCATCAAGAATAGCCACTAATGAGACTTCAGGTAAATCTAAACCTTCTCGCAGCAGGTTAATTCCCACTAAAACATCAAAAACGCCAGAACGTAAATCGCGTAAGATTTCGATTCGCTCCAAAGTATCCACATCCGAATGCAAATACTGAACCTTAATTCCCACTTCATTCAAGTAGTCTGTCAAATCCTCTGCCATCTTTTTTGTCAACGTTGTTACCAATACTCGCTCATGCTTGGCCACGGTCTCATTGATTTCATCGAGTAAATCATCTATCTGTCCCTTCACGGGACGGACAATCACTAACGGATCAATTAATCCCGTTGGCCGTAAAATCTGCTCAACACGCGCTTGCTCATTTTCTCGTTCGTACGGCCCCGGAGTGGCTGAGACGAATACCACTTGATTGGTATGATTTTCAAACTCGGGAAAACGCAATGGACGATTATCTAAGGCTGAGGGCAAGCGAAATCCATAATTTACTAAGTTTTCTTTGCGCGAGCGATCACCGAAATACATGCCACGAACTTGTGGGAGAGTCACGTGACTCTCATCGATAAACATAAGAAAATCTTTAGGAAAGTAGTCTAATAGCGTTGCAGGCATCTCCCCCGCTGCTCTACCGGTTAGATGACGCGAGTAATTTTCTACGCCTTGACAAAAACCAATCTGCTGAAGCATCTCTAAATCATAGCGGGTCCGCTGCTCTAGTCGTTGGACTTCTAGTAATTTATTTTCGGATTTTAACACCGTGATCCGATCTGCTAACTCCGCTTCTATCGCCACAACTGCGCGCTTTAACTTTTCTTCGGACGTAACAAAGTGAGACGCTGGAAAAATCGTCACTGCTTCTGGTTCTTGAATCACTTCACCCGTTAGTGGATCAAGTTCTAGAATACGTTCCACTTCGTCACCAAACAACTCGATTCGGATCACATTCTCATTATAAACAGGAATGACTTCAATAACATCACCACGCACTCGAAAGGTGCCACGCGAGAATCCAATGTCATTGCGCTCATATTGGATCCCGATTAAGCGCCGAAGAATGTGATCCCGATCCCTAAAGTCACCATGTTTGAGGGATAATGTCATCCCCATATAGTCCTCTGGCGATCCTAATCCATAGATACAAGATACACTTGCAACAATCACTACATCGCGCCGTTGAAACAACGCACTTGTTGCTGCATGACGCAGTCGATCAATTTCATCATTTATGGATGAATCCTTTTCAATATACGTATCACTCTGTGGTACATAGGCTTCTGGTTGATAATAGTCATAATAACTAACAAAATAATGCACGGCATTATTAGGAAAGAATTCACGAAACTCATTACACAGCTGGGCTGCTAATGTTTTATTATGTGCAATGACAAGCGTGGGCCGTTGTACCGCTTCAATCACCTTTGCCATTGTATAGGTTTTACCCGATCCAGTCACACCAAGCAGTGTCTGGGCGCGCAACCCTTTGGCTAGACCGTCAACTAACTGTTTAATAGCTCTTGGTTGATCGCCCGCAGGATCAAAAGGCGAAACAACCTCTAAACGTTTATCCACTTCGCACCCCCCGCTTTCTGTTGTCCGCATAACTCTCCCACTTTTCGCCTATACCGATACATATGTTCTCCACAAAGAACCAATTTCCTTTCAGAGGTAAACAAAAAATGCAGGGTCTTTTAGTGGTGGTGGAAATTCCTAATCCATCAAACAAGGAGGGGTTTAATATTCCCCCTCCTCGCTCTGTTCTGTATACGCCGTTGTTACTAACTCTGGATGCGTTAACACCGATGAAACGGGCACAAGTTGTACACCTGACTCTACGATTTCGGGAATCATCTCCCATAGAGCTGTCGCTGTATGCACGCGCACATGCCCGATCACAATAGCTTGTCCTCGGCGCTTCGCCATTTGGATGGCTAGACGAATTTGGTCTTTTATTGCTTCTGTTTCATTTACATTATCGAGAAAAAAATCATTAATGGCATACGGTAATTCAATCATCTCGGCTATCGTCTGCGTAATTGTGAGCGGCGAAGTTCGACTGTCTAAAAAGAATAATTCCAGTTCTTTTAAGGTTGCAAGCACAACCTCCATGGTATGCGGATCCGTTGTTGCCTTAGAACCCATATGATTATTCATCCCAGATACCATTGGCAAATGCTGTAAGTTACTTAGCAATCGACTCCGAATCTCGTCACCACTCATATCCACATAAATCCCGCCGGGACCCATATCGAGATACACATTTAACGGTTGCATAGGTTGGTGTAAGATAACCTCATGCCCCAAACTTGCAGCGCGATGAGCTAACTCCTGCGACTGTGCTAAATACGGTAATACAGCCATGGTAAGCGGAAACGGGTAGGACAATAACGGTTCTGCTGCTCGAGATCTGTAACCCCAATCATCAATCACTATGGCTAATTTTGGTTGAAAGTCCTCACTAGCAATCGATAACCATTCACTGCCGAGGCCATCTCCTCCCTCTTGCAAAGAACGAGCTTGTCCACCATGTAGCGGTGTAGCACTGTTAATCTCCACTTCATGAACAATTACTGCCGTTTTCAAAGAGGGCAAGACTTGTCCCACCTGCAAATAAGCGTGCTGCGTAGTGTCATCAATCACTACATCAATTTGATATTTCTGTTCGCGTAAATTCGCCACTAATTGAGTAACCGTCTCACGTAAATCCAGTTTAAAATCTGTGGGTACTATCCACAATACATCCTGTGTTTTCTGCCACTCTATCAGAGTATCATCAACAACTTTTTGTTTGAGACTAGTTTCCACCTGTTCATAAGCCATAAGCAGATACCCTTGTTCCAACCAAAAAGTGCTGTCCCAATTCTCTGGGTTAACGAAGTCAAGTCGAAGCAGCGGCGTGGCTTGTGGAGCGGTCACAACGCCAAAGGCAATACTACTGAGTATAAAAAACATAAGTGCAAATAGGAAGAGCCGTTGCCTGCTATACCGATAGATAACCACTAACTCGACCCCTTTCCGCAATTTCTTAAACGGCGAAACCACGACTTCAATGCTCCTTGTTTCACTTGGATGTACATCTGTTGTTTCCGATCTGGAGCAGGAATAATGCCAATTGGTGGAACTTTACCTTTGTAACTTACTGTGCGCTGTTCTTCACCTTTAACCATATTTTGCACCACAAGAAGTGGATCAATAATCCAGGGAGTCATTTCGTCGAGGAGATGCTGTGCACTATTAATCGGTACTCCATTAACGCTGATAATCACATCACCTGTGCATAATCCCATTTTTTCCGCTGGCGAATTGGGATAGACATCTAATACCATGACTCCATCAGCGTAAAAGAATAGGGGTTTTTCCAGTTTTTCTCTACGCATACCCCGATAAATCACCCATTCATGACCAAACGGAGCAAACAGCACGACTAGTAGGACTAGTGCAGGTACACGATCTGCCATCAAAGCTAACCCCAATAACACTCCACTATATAGGAGCAAATTCCTGGAAGAATGGGCAACCTTAACCTTTGGTAGACTAGTAAGAGCCATATCACTGTACCCAAGCGCAGCCACCACGGGGAACATTATATACACAAAGGAATGGTCCATAGGCAGTAGGGTATTAGGCTGTAGCAGTGGCCACCACTCAGGCATAGCAATTGCGGCAAAGTCAATACTACTATTTAGCATTGCAATTCCAAGTAAAGCTACAAAGGGTAACGGCCAAAAACATTGCATGCTGAATCCACCCACCACCTCACCGTTGGCGTGCTTAATGTAGATAGGTGAAGCCGTTTGGTAGCCATGAAACCGAATGAGGACCGCTTCCACAAAGTGTAGCACCGCAACAAGAGCCATGAGCGCTGGAATATCAACCTTAGGTACTCCGAATAGTAGATGCAACATACTAATAAGTCCCGCTGCATAGGAGAAACAGAGAAATCTCGGGTGAACCAGCATTAGAATAATGGCAGTGAACCAAAGATATAAAATACCAGTATCAGACAGAGAAATACCAATAATGATAAAAATACCACTAGCCAACAATCCACCAAAGAGTCCATATCCGAGGCTATTTACTGTATCCTGAAGTGGCGTCCCTCGCACTAAGCCAAACATTCGTTTGCGCATGATGTGTACGCGCCTATACTGACTGTGAACTAAGAAAAACACCACACCGATAATAAGCAAATAGCGAGGATCGCCTAATACCACAGGTAATGTTTGAAAAAATAGTAACCATAAGTCCCAAATGCTATTCATTAGTAGTACCTCCGGCCCTGTTTAAAAACGATCACCCCAGGGCGTCTAGGGTGACCATATTCTACTGCAGTTGCTCCAATAAAACTTCCAAGGCTTTCTGCAATTGTCTATCCTCCACCTCTTCATTGTTGAAGAAAATAGCTTCAGCTTCTTCATCCGAGACTTCGACAATGATATCCGGAACAATACCAACCTTATTGATATCGTGCCCTCCTGCTGTGAGATACGCCTGTTCCGTAACGGTTAAAGCGCTACCGTCACGTAACGGATAAACCGTTTGTACGAGTCCCTTACCAAACGTCGTGGTTCCGACGAGAGTCGCGAGTTGGTGATCACGCAATGCTCCAGCAACAATCTCAGACGCACTAGCGCTAGATCCATTCAGCAATATCACAATCGGGATTGGTTTGCGTGTTCCTCGCGAGGAAGCCTCATACCCCGTCCGGTTGCCATTGCGGTCTTCTAGGTAGACCAGCGGACCACTGCCGATAAACTCATTCGCTATTTGCAGTGACGCTGACAGTGTACCTCCTGGATTAAAACGCAAATCCATTATGAGTGCTTGCATTCCCTGTGCGTCTAAAGTAGCTAAAGCTTGCCTAACTTCCTGGTATGTCCGATCAGAAAAAGTAGCTAGATCAAAATATCCAATATTATGCTCAAACATCTTCACTTCACTGACGGAATCTACATTGATGATGGCCCGCACAATAGGAACCTCAAGCTGTTCTTCATTACGCAGTACTGTAATTGTTAAACCTGTACCAGGATCACCACGCATCAAGCTTACAGCTTCGTTCAACGACATATGCTTGGTTGTTTTACCGTCAATCGCTATTATCTTGTCATTACTTCGCAAACCAGCACGCTCGCCAGGAGTGCTTCTAATGGGTGAAATAATGGTCAGCTGTTCTTCTCGCATCCCGACCACAATACCTATCCCACCAAAGGCACCTTGATTGCGACTAACCATCTGCTGGTAGGACTCTTGATCCATATAATTTGTATACGGATCTCCCACTGCCTCTGCTATCATCCCATTAATCGTCCCTGTTGTTACATAGGATCGCAATAGTTCGAACGTACTTACCGGCTTATAATACCGACTTTTGATTAGAGCTACAACTTCCGTAACATGACCTATATTCTCAAACCGCGCTTCTTCACTAATTGATTCAACACCAGAAAACACAGTTCCGTAGACAATAGATACCGTTAACAGTACGACGATAAGCGCTATAATTGACGTTCTGCGCTTCACTAGATCACCATCCTTTACTACTTAATCCATTTATATGAAAGAAAGAGCTACACTATACCTTTTGGCATTAATCTAAGAAATCCTGCTTCAATGCAAAGAAAAATTATAACCAGATCATAGGATCTACATGCGTATTCTGCTCGCGCACCTCAAAATGTAAATGCGGTCCGGTACTAATTCCAGTGCTACCCACTAAGGCAATAGTGTCTCCTTTACGAACTCGTTCACCTGCTCCCACAAGTAACTCTGCAGCATGAGCATAAAACGTGGATAGACCCTGTCCATGATCAATGACAACTGTGAGCCCATAACCACCCAAAGACTCACTAACCGTAACGATGCCAGGAGCTACAGCATAAATCGGAGTGCCCACCGGTGCTGCAATATCGATTCCAGTATGAAAACGCTGTTCATTATAGATGGGATGCACTCGAGTGCCATACGGCGATGTGACTCTACCCTCCACCGCTAATGGCCACAGAAGAGATTCTCCTCTTCGAATCGGAAAACCAGTCGCTACTTTTGCTTGGAGCACCCGCTCAATGTCCAATGATTTTTTCACTTCATTCGCTAGTATTCGCTGTATCGTATATGCTTGTTGCCGGGTGTCTGTCAACGCTCTTTGTTGTTGCGCAATATCTACATTTGTTTCACGGATAATGGCTTCTAACCCAGTTAATTCTGTTTCCAATTTCTGCTTTGTTTGTGTTAACTGTTTCACCGAATCATATATGAAGCGTTGCTCAGTTGTTACATCGACATAGTTCTCCTTAGCACTAGCAAACGCCTGCCCATGACTAAATACAAGATAGTCCAAAAAAGCCCATTCGCTTAACAACGATCGGATCGAAAAGCGCTCAGCCAGACCCACCCAAAAACTAGGCTTAGCTTGACGCGCGCTAATCATGGATTGGGTTAATTGATCTGCTAGTTGATGATATAGTACATCGAGCTCACCATGTTCAGTACGTATCCTATCAAGAAACGCTTGTTTCCTCGCTAATTCTCCATGGACCGCACTTAATTCAGGCCTAATTCTATCCATGTGTTGTCTATAGTCCTGTAATACTATGCGCTGACGAGCGATACTAGAAACAAGATCGTGCTCTTGTTTAGTGACTGTCCTCAACTTGTTTTCGTGCTCTGTAACCCCTCTATAAATTGCGTTTAACTCCTGACGTGTACCGCTAATCGGTCCAGCACTTGCTGGTAGTGCAAATAGTAACGCAAAGAAGATCGTACCTGCTAAGATGCGCATGGATTACCACCACCCTTAGCCTTACGAATGACCCAGAGCATACCGAACCCACCAATTGCAGTGGTTAGGACAAGTAAAACACGACTGATTGTTTCACTGAAGGTGGTAAACCAAGCGATCTTCTCAAAGGCATCTGTTGGATAGGAAGTATACTCAATACCTTTGATTTCTTGTATCTGTGCATAGACCCGACTCGCATTGCTCGGGTGTACAATGACCTCCACCATATCAGGCAGTGGATTTACCCCATCCCAAGCATATCCTAGTGTAGCTTGAAAATCTGCTAGCGCTTGTTCTTTATCCATATAATTCGTGGCCATAACCCCATCAAGTACATTAAGCTCCTGTACGACAAATTGTGCACTCGCTTCTTCCTCTAAAAACACTCGTAATCCACTATCAAAGGTAATTTGCCGACTAAAACTCTGTAAGCTCAAGGCTGACATACCTAGTAGAAGACACATCATTACTGTAACCATAAAAACAAGAACACATTGTTTTGCTCTCATAGATCCACCCCCTCCAATAACTTATGTTAGTTACTGTATCAGACCTTACCATTATAGACCAAGCTAATGTGATAAACAAGAGTTCTAAAGTGGCAATGATCTGGTATAAAGGGAAATAATCACAGATTAACCTCGGGTAAAACCTTCGCCTAGGACTTCGTGAACATCGCCAATCACTACAAAGGCATTCGGATCGGCTTCATAGACAATCCTTTTTAGCTGAGAAATTTCCGAACGAGCCACAATCACAAATAATACATCTCTATCCGCTCCCGTAAAAACTCCTCTGCCTTGCAGTGCAGTCGCTCCTCGCTCCAAACGATGAATAATGGCTTGACCGATTAAATCCGGATTGACAGAAATAATGAAGGCTGCTTTCGCATAGCTTTGTCCCTCTTGCACAACATCAATCGCCTTCGTTGTAATAAAAACAGCAATAAGTGCATATAAAGCTAATTCAGGTCCAAAAACAAAGCCTGCTAGTGCAATAACCACCCCATCCACAATCAGCAAGGCTTGCCCGACACTTGTGGGAAAATAGCGCGCCAGGAGTTGGGCAGCCATATCTGTACCACCTGTTGATCCTCCATGTCGAAATGCTATTCCTAGACCGATGCCAGCGATTACACCTCCGTAGATGGAAGCAAGAAGTGGATCATTTGTGACCGGGACGGCATAGTGACCAAATACATCGACTAAAATAGCCATGCTTATCGCCCCAAAAAGCGTTTTAGCTCCAAACATCGCACCAAACGTCTTGAGGCTCACAATAAAGAGAGGAATATTTAAAACCAACATAGTAGCTCCTACTGGTAAGCGAAGGAGATGGAAGATAACGATGGCTAAGCCGCTCACACCACCAGCGGCAATCTTACCAGGTATTAAGAACCACGCCAAGGCAAAGGCCGTTACCGCTACCCCTAATAGCACACCAAGATACTCTTTTAGTACTTTCACAAACTTACTCATAAGGAAAATCTCCTCTAAGCATCAATCGCTCCAAGACAACCCATAGGGCAAATTGGGGAAGTGCAAGCATTCGCCCGGCCCGCCACGGTTGTTTCAACAGACGATACAACCACTCTAACCCATAGCGTTGCATCCACTTAGGTCCTCTACTCGCACGGCCAGCAAAAATATTGAGACTCCCTCCAACCCCCATCGCAACGGGCACATCTAAGTGAGCTAAATAGGCCGCTGCCCACTTTTCCTGTTTCGGCACACCTAGAGCTATAAATAGTATGTCCGGACGCACGGCTTTTATGGAAGCAAAAACCTGTTCCTCTTCTTCTTTACGAAAAAAACCATGATGCGATCCCACAATCTGCAACCCTGGATACAATTGCAGAAGCTTCGCTCCTGCTTCGTCAGTCACTCCAGGTTCTCCACCAAGCAAGAACACTTTCCACTTGCTCTCTACACTACGGGCTAACACAGCCTCCATTAATTCGACCCCTGGAATCCTTTGACGAAGTGGTTTACCGAGCATGCGACTAGCCCATACTACACCAATTCCATCAGCCACAACTAAATCGGCGCGATCAATAATCTGGTATAATAATGGATCGTGATTCGCAAGCATAACCATTTCAGAATTAGCGGTGATCACCAGATGTGGACCTCGCTGTGCGATCATTTCTGCAACTTGACTGACCGCTCCGTCCATAGTAACCTGATCAATCTTAACACCGAGTACCTTGACACTCATCGAACTCCTCCAATATGCAAGTGGTTGAGAACACCTGTCAGAAGCAGGCGGTTTGCCAATGCCTTTTTGTGCAAATATTCGACTTTACTTCGCAATCCCCTGCTAAATGTGGTATAATCTCCGACTTTAACCATTTCATTCAACAGTAAAACTTGATCTAGCTGCACAACCGGGCTACCCATCTGGGCTGCAATTGCAGCAACCTTAGGATCATAGTTCAAGCCCATCGGCCAGGTTCCACCAAGCGCTGCAAAAACTAATCCATGCAGGCGCATAGCAATACATGCAGAGTATTTTTGCATCTGGTGCATAGCCTCAAGCCATGTTTGGCACGTAACAATATTGAGCTCAGGCACCTCTTGTTCAATTCGGCGACCCATCTGTACGTCTCCAGGACCTAAGGGCACAAAATCAACGCGCTGCCCATAGCGAGAAACCAAAAAACGGACAAATTTAACCCAGTCAAGGATCTGCTTCTCCCATCTGGGATATGGGCGCAGATTTATCACAATTCCTGGTTCCTGCCTAAACTCTGGAGGACTTGGTTGAAAGCCAAATACTGGATCAGCGGTAACCGTAAGCAAACTCGATGGAATACTCCACTGCCCACATAAAGCAGCGCTAGCTGCATCTCGCAACACCACCTTTGTTGCTCGGTGGAAGACTCGCCGAATCCATGGCTGGTATAACTTACAACGAACTGGACCCACCCCTTGCCCATAAATGACAACAGGGGTTTTTGTGGCAAAGGCCATTTCCATGATAGTTAAGTAATATGGAATTGTCCTGACGCTCGTGCTGTCTTGCAATAACGATCCTCCACCGCTTAAGCATAGGTCCGACCGATTAAGCGCTTGTTTTATCGCCCCAAAATCATAGCGTTTCATCGCACGCACCTGATGCCACTGCTCAGTTTTGGCAGGGTCGCCGGACAGTACACAGATCGCAGAGCGAGGAACGCCACTAGCCACTAAATCCTGGCAAATTGCCGCCAAAACCGCTTCATCGCCCCAATTGCCGTAGCCGTAATATCCAGAAATCAGAATCATGGCGAAACCATCCCTTCACTCGCAGATATAACCAATACCCCAACCAACCGACAGCATAACCAATAATCATACCATAAGCACTTCGTAATACTGTAAGAACTAGCGGAGTATGAACATGTGTAAACGTATTAACCAGTGATAACTGTCCGACTACAGCAACACTTAATAAAAGCGGATGGCGTTTTTTTGTTGCAAGTATCAGATAGAGAGCAGGATGCCCAAGCAAGAATTCTTTTGTGCGCGGTCGCACAAGCAGAAGACGTTCTAGACCTTCACGAAGAGCAATTTCCCAATCACCAACTGGTAAGCCGAAATTACCTGTTCGCTGTAAATAGATGTAGCCGATACCAGTTGCCAAAAAAAGTCCTGCTAGATACTTTACTGGCAAAGCATAATTCCACCATAAAACCCCTTGCTCCCACAGCTCTTGAAGACTGTGAAACGGCAACCGCTCACGCACTAACCCATACCCGAGCACGAATAGCACAGGAGCAATATGCATGATCTTTACTCCACGAAACTCCGCTAATTTAAGCAAAAAGTCTGTGTCGGCAAGAATTCCTGTAATTAACACCCCGCCAATAAGTGAGATCCCACAAATCTGCACATACTTAACGAAAATTTTGTCCTGGTTCTGCACTCCGATCATTACCGCTAGTGATGGAAAACAAAGAGCGCTGGCTAAGGCCATTCCTTGCTGGGTAGGTAGAGGTGCTACCCAAGCAAATAGTAGGATAATCAACCAACTACCTAACAGTCCGCCATATACTTGCTTACCGTTTAGAGCATACCCAAGCAAAATCAATACCCAAACGCCTCCTAAGACTCCGAGATACACCAATGCTAGTTGGAACTCAGATGCCCTCCAAGCCATATAGGGTTGACTCGGTCCAAGGGTGTACCCACTCGCTACAAGCTCGTTACTGAGCTTGCTAATTAGTGTCTTCGTATGAATCCAAGAATCTTCATTCTCTATCCGATACGGACGTAAATACAACACGCGAATATTTCGCTCACGTACAGCTCGGAGATAACGGGAGACGATCCGAGCCTGTGGCAGGGCATTCATTTCACCTTGTGTAATGCTATGGACACGTACAGCATTCGGCACGCTAGCCACATCTTGTATCCCTAATTGGTTCGTAAATTCAATAACACCCACCAAACTGCCAAGATCAGCAATGGTTTCACGAGTAGCCAATAGCGTCTCTGGATATCCAATAATCCGATTCCCGCTAAAAATAATCAATCGTGGATGAATTTCTCCTAAGACTTGAAGCAAGGAACGGAATTCCAGCGCACCTCGAGCTACCCGCGGAACAACATCGAAACCCGCGGCATAAATGAGTTCTAATTCTTCTAGTGAAAATCCTATTGGTTGACTAGCAAACTGTGTTTGTTCATCCAAAGCAATCTGGTGGACACCTAATGGGTGTAGCTCTGTTAACATCAAGGAAATTGACTGGTTACTTTTCTCTGCTAAAAGCGAGAGTTGGGTGTAATCCATCACTAACTCAACCGTTGTATTCGCCCGTTCAATCCCCATTCTTTGCATGGCGATACCACTAGAAACCACTACAGCGACAAGAATAAGAGACCATAAAACACGCTGAACCATAAACCCTACCTCGTTTCAAAAGTCTAAGATACACATTTTCTACTGTCTCTTAGTAGTTCGAGTAAGAAAGCAGGAAACCTTGTGTCCCAAACGACTAATTTCTCTCATAACATCGTAATCTCCTAAGAAAAGATCCTCTCTACTACCTGGTAGAGAGGATCTTTTCTACTGTTTCATTTTTAGGTACGCTTCAATCAAGGAATCAATATCCCCATCCATTACTGCACTTACATTACCGATTTCCAGATCAGAGCGATGATCTTTGACCATTGTATAGGGACAAAAAACATAGGATCGAATTTGGCTGCCCCAAGCAATCTCAGATTGTTCACCTTTGAGTTGCTTTAATTTCGCCTGTTTTTCCATTAATTCCTTTTCCGCTAACCGAGCGCGTAAAACTTTCATGGCGGTATCTTTATTCGCATGCTGGGAACGTTCATTTTGACATTGCACAACAATACCTGACGGAATATGAGTAATTCGAATTGCCGAGTCCGTTGTGTTTACATGTTGACCACCCGCCCCACTCGAGCGAAAGGTGTCGACCCGTAGATCCGTGGGATCAATAGCAATTTCTACCTCTTCATCCACTTCTGGCACCACCTCTACCGACGCAAACGAGGTATGCCGACGACCAGATGCATCAAACGGTGAAATACGAACTAGACGGTGGACTCCTTTCTCCGAACGAAGATACCCAAAGCAATTCAGTCCTGAAACTAAAAGTGTCACACTCTTAATACCTGCTTCATCTCCAGGTAATAGGTCTAACGTTTCTACACGAAAACCACGGTCTTCCGCCCAGCGTGTATACATGCGCAGTAACATCTGTGCCCAGTCTTGTGACTCCGTCCCACCCGCCCCAGGATGAATGGATACAATAGCATTGTTTTGATCATAGTCGCCACTGAGCATAGCTGCTAGTTCTATTGTTTCAACCGCTTTCTTTAAGCGAGAAATAGTTTCCTGCAATTCTGATCGAAGCTCAGAGTCTGCTTCTTCGCTAATCAATTCCAGCATCACATCTGCTTCTTCGGCGATCTCCAAGACATTTTGCCATTGATCCACAGTGTGTTTGAGGCCCTTAGCTTCTTGAATTACCTTTTGCGCCGTTTCTTGATCCTCCCAAAAGCCAGGACTAGCCATCAAGTCATCCAATTCACTCAATCTTGATGCTTTCTTAGCGACGTCAAAGATAGTCCCTCATTTCTTCAACACGCGCATTATACTCAAAAACTGCATCTCGTAATTCCTTCATTTCCACAAACATCTCAAGATCACTCCTTATTTACCATGACATTTTTTATATTTTTTTCCGCTCCCACAAGGACAGGGGTCGTTGCGCCCCGTTTTATCCTCAACTTTACGGGGTGTACGATCAACAACCTCGCCCTCACTACCACGATTTGTGGTTGCTTGCTGTAGCCGATCCTTCGCTTGGCGTTGCGCTTGGTTTTCGTCGACTAATTGCACTCGAAACAACATACGGATAGAATCTTCTTGAATACTCTCATTCATCGCCTTAAACATTTCAAAAGCCTCGAACTTATATTCCATTAACGGATCTCGCTGGCCGTAGGCACGGAGCCCAATTCCTTCTCGCAGTTCATCCATGGCCCGTAAATGCTCCATCCACTTGTTATCGATCATCTGTAGCATCACGAGTTGCTCGATGCGTCGCATCGTTTCACTACCATACTCGGCTTCTCGCTCAGCATACGCGACCTTAGCAGCGTCCCCCATCTGTGTCGCTAATTCCTTAGGTCTTTGGTTCTCAAACTCTTCCATTGTCAGCTGTAACTTTTTTCCTGTTAAATCCTGATAGCGAGTCATCAATCCAGCATAATCCCACTCTTCTGGGACAAGTTTCTCGTCTGTATATTGCTCGATAATCTTGGCAAAAAACTTGTCAAATATCTTTTGGATTAAGCCTTCCGTATCCTTCCCAGTTAGAACAGCGCGTCTTTGTTCATAGATCACTTCCCGCTGTTGATTCATAACATCGTCAAATTGTAGTACTTGCTTACGAATTTCGAAATGATGGTTCTCAACCTTTTTTTGCGCCCCTTCAATAGCACGGGTGATCTGTGAGTGCTCAATGGGTTGGTCCTCTTCCCACCCGAGTCTCTCCATTATCCCAGCGATCCGATCGGACCCAAATAGCCGCATTAAGTCATCTTCAAGCGAAGCATAAAAGCGCGTGGAACCAGGGTCTCCCTGACGACCAGATCGACCACGCAACTGATTATCGATCCGGCGAGACTCGTGACGCTCTGTACCAATGATATGCAGACCACCTTTTGCTTTCACCCCTTCACCTAAAACAATGTCCGTACCACGCCCTGCCATATTCGTAGCGATTGTAACAGCGTTCATCTGTCCCGCACCTTTAATAATATCTGCTTCCTTCTCGTGATGTTTGGCATTTAAAACCTGATGAATCACCCCCTGTTGCCCAAGCATCTTGCTAATCATTTCTGATTTCTGAATCGAGATCGTACCAACAAGCACTGGCTGTCCCGTTTTATGCCTTTCTACCACATCCTCAATAATCGCATTATATTTACCCTTGCTCGTTTTATATACAGCATCGGGTGCATCTTGGCGCACCATGGGCTGATTTGTGGGTACCACCACAACATCAACACCATAAATCTTTCGAAATTCCTGTTCCTCTGTGGCAGCTGTCCCCGTCATACCTGAGAGTTTGCTATACATGCGAAAGTAGTTTTGATATGTAATAGCTGCTAGAGTTTGGCTCTCCTTAGCAATTTGCACATTTTCCTTTGCTTCAATGGCTTGATGTAATCCATCGGAATATCGTCGTCCTGGCATTAATCGCCCTGTAAACTCATCAACGATCAATACTTCACCGTCTTTTACCACATAGTCGCGGTCGCGAACAAAGAGCGCTTTCGCTTTTAACGCTTGATTCAAATAGTGATTTAATTCGAAATTAGAGTCATCAAATAGATTTTCAATTCCTAGGATCTTTTCAACCTTCTCCACGCCTTCTTCTGTAATAGCAATTGTGCGGGCTTTTTCATCGACGGTATAATCTTCCTCTGCTTTCAACCGAGGAACAATTTGTGAAAATTGGTAATACTGCTTTGTCGAATCCTCTGCCTGCCCAGAAATGATTAATGGAGTGCGGGCTTCATCAACGAGAATAGAGTCCACCTCATCGACTATGGCATAATTTAGCTCTCTTTGCACTAATTGCTGCGGCGCAGTCACCATATTATCACGGAGATAGTCAAAACCAAATTCGTTATTCGTACCATAGGTAATATCTGCTTGATAGGCAGCTCTGCGCTGCGCAAAGTCTAGTCCATGAATGATTACTCCAACAGTAAGACCAAGAAATTGGTACACCTGACCCATCCACTCTGCATCGCGCTTGGCTAGATAATCATTTACAGTAATAACATGAACACCCTTACCGGTCAAAGCGTTTAAATACACAGGCAAAGTGGCAACTAGGGTTTTACCTTCACCAGTCTTCATCTCTGCAATACGACCTTCATGTAATACCATTCCACCCATCATCTGCACATCATAATGACGTTGACCTAGAGTCCGCTTCGCCGCCTCACGAACAACTGCAAAAGCCTCAGGCAGAATATCCTCTAAAGTTTCACCATGGCTTAGGCGTTTTTTAAATTCTATAGTTTTTGCGCTTAATTGTTCATCACTTAAAGGAGTGATCGAAGCTTCCCAGCTATTTATCACTTCTACACTTTCTGCTAATCGTCTAATCACTTTTGGATTAGGATCAAAAAGCTTCTTAAGCATTCCAAGCATTATAATACCCCTTCCCATCTCTTAAATAGTATTCTTTTCGGTATTACTTAAATCTATCCTTATTCGATAACTAGCCTCTATTAGAGCCCATAACCCACCAGTAACGAGAGAATGCCCGCCGAGTAACACAGGAATATCTGCAGCGAAAGCAGCTTGCGTAAATTCTCTCAGTTGGGGATGAACGATCTTATCTGTTAACCCTAGATCGGAATAAAAACGATCACTTTGTGACAAATTCCAGCCAAAATGGGAAAAGAGAATGCGGGTATCTAATAATGCACCGTTACATATCTGACCGAGGAATTGAAAAAACTCTGAATATCCTAGTGACTCAATGAGCTGGCCAAACAAGGATATCACTTCACCTCGCACATCGCGTCCTAATGACTTCAACCCTCTTTCCTCAGAATACAGTCGGATTCTGCAGCGCGTCCCCTCGTCTAAATATTTGAATAATAGGGCTCCGACCCGACCAAATACCACTAGTTCTGATAGGGGATCATTAATTACTTCTTTAATCAGCGTGCAGCGACTTCCATCAAAAGCAGCACTTGTAAGTGCTTGCTTCGTATGAATACCTACACCAGGATGTGTCGCGAGCACCAATAGATCTCCGGGTGTATCAACATCAAATTGTAAGCCTAGCGTTCGTTGAAGCGAAATAAAACGCACATCCGTCTGTTGCGTAATGGCTGACGGCAAAGAGTTATCAATAGCTGGCAAAACAAGACCTTGCAAAATAGTACCTGGACTAAACCCGATGATATCAGCGGAGTAGAAGTTATTTGCCACCACTACTCGTTGGTGATCCGTTAATAGATGGCCTATATACTGTAACTCATCGGAAGAAATGAGGGGAGCGGATGCTCCCCCCATATATAACACCCTATCTAAGTTTCTGCTGCTTACCACTTGCAAGAGGCGCTGACCAAAATGAAAATTCTCAGTACCTAGTGCTTCGAGTTCTATCTCAACACCGTAACTTGCCGCTCTTTTGGCTAGATCAACATAGGGGGTGCACAGCACAATTTTTTGTAAACCGGCTTGTTGGGATTTTTGGATGAGATCAATTACAAAAGCCTGCCGTATTCGACAGAACTCCTCTTCAAGAGGGCTTTCTACGGATCCACCTTCAAAAATAACAAGTGTTACAGGAAAATTCATACTCATCCTACTCCCCTAAAACTCTGGTTCAATTAAGCCATAATTGCCATCGCGACGCTTATAAACCACTGTCACATCATCTGTTGCTGCATTAGAAAAGACAAAGAAATTATGACCAAGCAATTCCATTTGTAGCACAGCTTCTTCGGCATCCATGGGCTTAAATGCAAAACGTTTGGTACGTACTATCTTAGCTTCCTTTGTTTCAGCTTCACTAGTCCCAGCTTGACTAGGGAGCTCACTAATTTTTGGTCCCTGCACTCTACGCTGGATCTTACTCTTGTACTTCGAAAACTGGCGTTCAATTTTATCTACGCTATCATCTATTGATGCGTACATGTCTTCTGTACTTCCTTCACCCCGTAAGATGCGCCCATTAATTACCATAGTCAATTCAGAAATATGCATTTCGCGTTCGGTGCGGAGAGTAACTTCGGACAAAACTTCCTGTTCTCCAGTAAGATACTTTTCAAACTTCACAATTTTCTTTTCTGCATATCCACGCAAAGCAGGAGTTACATCTAAATTTTTTCCTTTAACTACAACTTTAACTGAGGCCATATTATCCACTCCTCTTTTCTGATTATTACTGTCTCTACTCATATACTTCCCGATTTGACAAAAAAATCCTTCTTGAATCTCCTCAATCCATCAAAAAAGAGTCAAGTTTCCTTGACCCTCCATTTTTATCTTGCTTACTAAATTTTCACTACATTAGACGCTTGTAGTCCTCTTTCGCCATCAACAATATCAAATTCTACCGTTTGACCCTCTTCTAATGCCTTAAAACCTTCCTCTTGAATAGCCGAAAAGTGTACAAATACATCATCGCCATCTTCACGTTCAACAAATCCATAACCCTTTTCAGCATTAAACCATTTTACTTTACCTAACATCCTTATACATTCCTCCTAAAAGATACTGCCAGAACCAAAAATCAGCTTCTAGCTAACTATAAATTAACATATTCTGCCAAGTATTGCAAGAAATTTAATATATTTCCCTGTCCTTTTGTGACTTAGATCTATTTGTCATCCGTTTTACTGGATTGCTTGCGTTCCCATGAGTGATACGCTTTGCGTGCCATTTCTCCCTTCTGTTCCTTGGTCGTCTGGTACTTCATCTGTTTGGCATACTCATTTAGCATCTGTTCGTGGGCAATCTCCTGTTGCGCTAATATTTCGAGTTCCATGACTAATTCATTGATGATGGCCTGTAGACAAGACAAATCCTGTTGATAGTGGGAATCTGCTTTCTTTACAAGCTCAGGAACAGAAAATTCCGTCAGCGCATAAAACTTCACAAAGAAATCTTGCTCTACCTGAATGGAGAGTTGGAGTTGGCCGATCTCTGCTAATATTGTTTCTTTCTTATGGAGCATCTCCACTAACTGTTCCATTTGTCCTCGTTGAATCAGAAGTTTCTCATCATCTCCGAATCCACCTAATTGCTTATATTTATCTAAAATGCGGCTATAATACTCTTGTAAGTGTTTGATTTTTCCTTGGATCTCGATCATTGCTTCACATTCACCACCTGGCGCCAGGTATCCCGCAAATCCATGAGCAATCCTAGAACTTCGTCTAAGAGACTCGGATCCTTCTTGATGTTCGCTTGTACTAAATGTTCATACACAAATGTGTATAGCTGGTAGAGATTTTGCGCCATTTCCCCAACTTCCATATCTAAAGAAGAAATCAATTCGCTGATTATGTTCTCCGTACGAACAATCTTTTCGTTAGCATTTGCAAAATCCTGTGCTTCTATAAAATCCTTTGCCTGGTTGGTAAATCGAATCGCTCCATCAAATAACATGACAATCAATTCACCTTGCGATGCGGTGGATACTTGTGTTTTTTTATACGTTTGATAGGCATTCATGCTCATTAAACGTTCCCCCTCTAAAAGCCCGAGTTCGGAAATCCTTATCCCCGCTCGTCAATTAATACTCCTATCATTTTTCGTAGTTGTGCAACCATATCGAGGACCTTTTCCGGAGGCAATTCACGAATGACCTCATCGTTGTTATTTCGATCCACTACTTTGACCATAATCCGACTTGTCTCTTCGTGCACGGAGAATTGAAGCCCTCGCTGTTCGGTTTCAAGAGCATTATTAACACTTTCCACAGCAAAATCCAGCTGTCGTCGTTCAGCATCACCCCATGTTGGCTTGGCCATAGGCTCCTGATTCTTATGCTGTTCTGCCTGTCCCGCACTCTCATCGACAGCGTTTGTTCTAACAATAGCCTTACCCTCGCCCATACCTACTGGTTCTTTGAAACCCTCTGTACGAATCATATCATTGCCTCCAACACTTAGAATATATTATGTTTATCGACTGATTATCTGATAACTTTAATCCTAGTCTAAAATATAAAGAGTCGCAAAGGGCTGTCGCTTCGATGAATTTTTGCGTTTACTCTAGGAGTATACGCAGTTTCTAGGAGTCTTTATCACTTTTTTGAAAGAACTTGGAGAGTTCGGAGACATCAACCCATTTTCTAAGAGCTGCTCGTTTATTCTCTTGTTGTATCTCGCGATAAATCTCTTCCCGATGAACGCTCACATCCCGTGGCGCTTCGATTCCGATTTTCACTTGATCTCCGCGTACATCAACCACAATAATTTTAATGTCATCGCCGATAATAATACTTTGGTCTACTTTTCTAGTTAATACCAGCATTAGAGCGTCCCTCCTTGGACTCTATCCTTCCCTGTTTCCTACAAGGTTAGACAGTTTTACGTACGTCTTGCTTGGACTTGGCTTGCTTTTGACCCTCAAATGCCGTTCGTTGGAATTCGGCTAAGACATTATGTCTAGTATGGTAATTCCCTTCCATTAAAACAACCTGTTTTGCTAAATTATTTCTAGTATTTATTACCAGTGGTGCCTGTAAGTTTGCTGTCATGTCTGTAATATTCTCTGGTATCGTCACAATAGCAAACACTTTTCCTTCGTCTGCACTATGAAATTCGAGTTCCTTGACACTATTTCCTTCCAGCGACACTTGATAATCTGAGCGTATCAATTCTGGTTTAACCAGAACAAATGCCAAGCTCTGCTCCTCAGTGGATTGTAGGAATAGAAAATAACTGTCTGGTTGCTCAATAATCACAAATTTCGTGTAGTCATCAAACCCTAATAAACCTTGTGGAAAAGATATAATTTCATTCTGATCAACTACTATTTCTCCGAATCGCTCCGTCTGAACTCTCATTCAATTCTCACCCTCTTATGTCAAGGTTACTTCCCTTTACAGAAATATCTACTGATCCAATGTCCCACTGTATTCTTGGCGGTTGTGTATTAAACTCGACAGCAACATCCCCTTGTTCCCAATGGATATTCACCTGATACTGAAATGATATGCTTGGTCTACTCTTCGGAATCATACCCACATTTACTTCCGGAACATCACTCTGCGTCTGTTCCTTCGACAAACGTTGCACTACATCCTGGTTAGACATTTCTCCCGCAAAGCGATCGCCTTCATAACTGCGGCGAGCAATTCCTGCTAGAGCTGCTTGGTTTCCTTCATTAGCTGCCGTTCTCATCAGGTGTTTATAGTCACCTAACCCCATTTCTGTCATGGGAGATCGGAGATCAATCTCCATACTTGGTCCATCATAATCTATTCTTGCCTGGGTTACCTGTTGCTGAATTCGACTGGTGGGATGGTGAATCTGAATAGTAGAACGAGCATATGTTGTGCGAATCGCGAGAGTCATCGATCATCATCCTAACGTAAGAAGTCAACTAACGAAGGCTGAATAATTCGCGCTCCTACTGATAGAGCAGTGCGATAAATATTTTCTTCTGACTTTAGGTGCATAATCGTTTCAGCCACATCGATATCCTGAGCATGGCTAAGTAAGCGATTAAAATTTAGTTTTAAGTCAAGCAAACGATCCTTTGACAACTCTAACCGATTCACTTTAGCTCCAACCTCAGACCGATAACTCAAAACTCCATCAAAGACCCTGTCAAGTTCCGCTAAATTCGTATTGCTTAGACGCTCTCCATCTTCAGCCATTAAGCTACTGCGAATATCTGTTAACACTTGAAACACGGGACTAAAAATATGCTCCGTTATCGCTCCGTCTTCTTCTTTGGCACCCACAATATTAATAACAAGCCGTGATGCAACCCCGATTTCAATGGGCAAACCAGCTAAATCATCGCCCTCAGCTGTTACATAACCACCGTGATAATCGACCTTAAAGTATCCCTCACTATCTGGATCCGTAGAGGCTCGAGAAAAAGGACGAGTGGTGGTTAGTTGCCCTGCGAACAAATACTTACCTCCATGGCTGGCATTCGATAGCTGCAACACGTTATCGAACAATTGATCTATCTCCCGACTAAGAGCCTCGCGATCTGTTTCACTTAGTGTATCATTAGCTCCATACACCGTTAACTCCCGAGCTCGTTGTAAGACACTAGTAACTGCATCAAGCGTTGTATCAGTAGAATCTAACCAAGCTGATCCGTCTTCCACATTCTGTATGTATTGCTCCGATTCAATGAGCGATGTTTTTAGTTGCATAATTGAAGTTACGGCCGCAGGATCATCCGAAGGTTGGAGTACTCGTTTCCCAGTAGCTAACTGTTGCTGGAAACGATCTAGGCGATTTAAACCTTGGTTTAGATTGCGTAACATATTACTATTCAGTGATTTGTTGGTAATCCGCATATAAACCCACCTCTTATCGTCCCATTGTTCCTAGGCGATTAATAATTACATCTAGTGTTTCATCCATCATGGTCATAATCCGTGCTGCTGCTGTGTAAGCATGTTGAAAACGAATCATATCTGCCATCTCCTCGTCTAAACTAACACCCGAGACTGATTCGCGCAAACCTTGGAGATGATTCACCAATATCCCACCATTGTCCAACATTACTCTGGATTCTTGCGCTTTAACCCCAAGCCGCGAGATAATCGAGTTAAAGCTATCGGCGAGTGTTGTACCACCTTCTGCGATAGTATTATAGCGTAACCCTGCTATCTCTAGTGCTATCTCTCCATTACCAACCACCGTTTTGCCGTCAAGCTGATGAGAACTTGCCGCAATATCACGTGCCGAGGGCACACGGAGACGAATCGATTGACTTGCATCGTCATTAGGACCAATTAGCTGCCCATTTTGCCCACCCGCAATGGCAAAGAAATCTTCACCCTGTTGATCGTTTAGTGTGTACCCTTTGCGATGCATGGCATTTACGGTATTGAAGACATCAGCCGTCCACTGGTTTAGATCCTGAATAAATCCTTGCATTTCCTCATCACGAAAATGCAAAATCCCGCCTAATTCGCCACCAGTAATATTTGCAGGGATCTCAATTCCAGGCCAAATCACTTCCACCCGATCATATTTAGGGTTGACATCTTCATTGCTAAGCTTCACGCTCAAGGGAGATACCTGATTACGTTGCACCAATGTGGTGCCACCAACAGAGACCATCACCATGCGTGTTTGATCCTCTACCACTTCAATATTCGTAATCTCTGACAATCGTTGAAGCAGCTCATCTCGCTTATCCAGTAGATCATTAGGATTATTTCCAGATGATGTTACTTTACCTATTTGATCATTTAACTGAGCTACCCGATCGGCTAAAGAGTTAATTTCGTTAACTTTAATGGAAACAACGCTATTCATGTTATCTCGTAATCGCCCTAATTGCGAACGGGCATGGCGAACTGTTTCTACGAGAACTTCTGCTCTTTGTAACACCACTGCACGCACAGACTCATTATCAGGATGCTTGCTCACTTGCTGCATGGAATCCCAATACATATCCAGCGCGTGATGAATATTGTTTTCAGATGGTTCATTAAAGATGAGTTCCACTTGCTCTAACCCATCTTGCATTGACTGCCAGTATCCATGATTGTGGTTTTCTTGCCGCAAACGCATTTCGACAAACTCATCGCGCATACGAGTGACTTGACTAATCTGCACTCCAGTACCCATTTGTCCATTATGAGGATTATTACCCAACTGAGGAGACGGATAGGGTTGGCTGGCTGTGTGTATAGCCTTTTGCCGGGCATAGCCCGGGGTATTCGCATTGGCAACGTTGTGCCCAACAATGTCTAGAGAGCGTTGTTGGGCTTGAAGAGCGCGCCGTGCAATCTCAATACCACTAAATGTTGTCCGCATGGCTACACCTTCCGATCGAAAAAAGATCGACTACTTGTCGTCGGACCTTGACGAGCATAAATCTTAGGCCCAGTATCGACAATAAGACTAAGACTGTATTGAACAAACGCTAAAGACTCATGAAGTAACTGTTCATTTGTCGCATTAAGGCTTTCTAATGCTACTGTATTTTTGCGTAATGAGCCTGTTAACTCACTAAGTTTTTGATCGTTGGTTTTCTCTAGCCATTCAACCAACGTTTGCCCTGAAGCTACCACATCAAACAAGGACATCCGTTCCACTTCAAGCTCCTGAAGCTCCTTAACGATTTCTTGTTCTTGTTTGGCGATGGCAAACACAGTATCCGCCTCCCGGATCATACTACACTTTTCTGCTCCGAGAGCCAACAGGTTTGTAATTAGTTGATTCTGTTGCTCAAGTGTGGAAATTAATGCTTGATATACTTCCATATCTACACCTGCTGCTTTAAATACTCTAATATGCTAGCAGCAATATCTTCACTGCTAACTTTATAGGTACCCGAATCGACCCGTTCTTTTATCTCTAGTGTTTTACCACTTGTTTCCTCTTGAGCATATACCTGTTGGAATATGGCGTTTAACTCTTTACTTTCATTCGACAGAGTTACCTTGTCCGATTTCATTGCCTGGTTTTGTTGCTTACGATTTACTCTACTTTGATCCTGATAAAGCTGGCTAATACGATGGACTGGTTTGTTGCCCGAAATGTACATATAATGTACCTCCCCTCACTCTATATATCGACCACACTATCCCTAACCTTTAGCACTAATTATCGGAATCGCGTTTACGAATAGATTCTAAGGAATGAATCTTCCCTGAGGATGGCGGTGTAACGACTTTTTCTTGCGGTGCTGTTGGCTCAACAGGGCTTAGTTGGGACTTACATTTAGCACAAACCCGCCCATTCTGGATCAGTGCTTGGCAAACACCACAACGTCGCACAGCGTCGGATGGGAGTACATTTAGCCGCCCTTCCTTGATAAATTCATCGACTCTCTCATAACTTACTCCCGTATCTTCCACTACCATTTGAATCGTTGCACCCGTGTTGCTCTGGAGATACTGTTTGACCGCTTTAAAGTCAACTTGACGTTTTCTCTGACATTGGGGACACTCTTTACTCGTAGGATGAGCATACACTCTATTACATTCTTGACAGTTACGTAGCATTTACATTCCCTCCCAACCCCTTTAGGGATAAACTTTTGGCCACAAATAAACCTCTTGGTACGGCTCCATATCCTGCGATTAATGATGCAATCGTTTGAACCGTTGTCCCGGTCGTGAAAATATCGTCAACAATTAGTACCTGTTGTCCTAAAAGGACCTTAGCATCTGTAATCATAAATGCCTGTTGCAGGTTCTTTCGTCGCTCTACAGGACTGAGATCGCTTTGTGGTTCTGTATCTCGAATGCGAATCATCCCTTGATAAATGGGACGCTTCCAGACGCGGATCATACCGTCAGCTAAAACCCTCGCCTGGTTAAAACCACGTTTACGAATACGGTTAGCATGGAGCGGAACAGGTAGTATCCATCTCACCCCTTGCAACGCCGCTTCTTCCTGACAAGCTAACCCTAAAATCATTCCCAATACGAAAGCTGCTTTGTAGTTTCCTTGATACTTTATTTCTCGCAGTAACTCCTTCATACGGTTCTGGTATACTCCAACCGCATAGCAAGGGATGCCAGATACTTGTAGTACGCGCAATCTTAGTTCTAATTGAGCTAAACAAGAGCGACAACCCGGTAGTCCCTCGTCAATGATCTGCTGTTGACAGAGATCACATACAAAGGGCGATGGAGCGAGCAACTCAAGAAAATCCTGCCATAACATCGCTACTCCTCCCGCAATAACCCTTGCTGCTTGGCTTGGGTATTTAAGTACTCAATCTGTTGTATGGCTTGCGTAATCCCTGCTGTAATCGTATTGCCAACAAACCAGACAGAGCCCCTAGGTGATTGTGCTGTACGACCAACACGACCAGCTATCTGCACCAATGTGCGTACATCAAAAATTGGATGATCGGAGTATAAGGCCATAACCTGTACTTTGGGGATCGTTATGCCTCGTTCCATAATTGAGGTAGCCACCATAATCTGAAATTTTCCACTGACTAATCCTGTGCGTTTCATCTCTCGCTCAGGGTCTCCCCCATAGCAAAAACAAACAGGTACAGATAGTACTGACTGCAAATACTGCCCCACTTGCTTAGCAGCTGCCACAGTTGGTACAAAAACCAAATAAGGCTGTTTAGACTGGGCAAGAACGGCGACAACCTCTTGCGGCATGGACCGTTGCACTACTTTGTCCCAGTGGGGTAATTGTACTTGCCAAAATCTGGGAACTGGTAGTGGATGGCCATGATAACGAGCTGGAATGGTTACTAATCCTTTAGCGCTCGGGCACTTGATGGGTGTAGCTGTCATTTCAATTAATTTGCCACCAGGAACTAAGGAACGAGTAAGTCCATATCTAAGCATTTCTGAACCGTGATAGGGAAAGGCATCGACTTCGTCAAGAATCACTAAGGAAAATCGTTGATAGAAACGTAATACTTGATGCGTCGTAGCCACGACTAGCGCACCCTCACTGTACCAATGGCATCCAGCAAAATGCTGCGCAACCCGCGTGGTTGGAAAGCTCTCTCTGAGTCGAACGGCTAATTCCTGCACCACATCTCGGCGCGGAATAGCAAACAAGACTTGACCACCACTCTCAAGCACTCGGTCAATCGCCTGGAAGGTAACTTCGGTTTTTCCCGCACCACAAGCAGCCCAGACAAACATTTTTGGTTTATCACTATCTAAGAACTCCATTAACTCGTTGCTTGCATTTTGTTGGGCAGTTGTCAGCTCATATTTTAACACAAGGTTAGACGCCAGCGCACTCTGCCTTGGACTAGGGAGCTGTAGGGCAAGGGGAATTGTAGTCAACAATCGGCTACACCCACGCACTTCACCCAACCCTTCACAATGAACACAAATCGGACAATCTGATCGTCCGCATTGCCAACATGGTCGTGTTTCTTCTACGAAAGCGTTACAACGAACACAGCGATGTACACCCCAACGTTCATGAACAATCCCTGGCCACCAGCGAACTAGACCCTTCTGGTGTCCAATTTCCAATCCATACCTCGCATTCTCAGGCCAAAAACCCCTTTCCCGCAGCTTCTCAAATAGCTGACTATCAAGGAGAATCCGTCCACTAAGTAGTGCTTGAATCTCTGCAACCAGTTGCGTTTGGCTATCACTCGTTCGATCACTATAGGATACAGGTATATGCTTAATCAATAAAGGAAATCCTGGATATGAAACCTTAAACTTCCTTAGCAACCAAACCAGTAACGTTTCTTTGCTAACACAAAGAAACCAACCCCGAATTACTTTGCCGAAAGTAGAATGTAGTAATTGTTCTCGCAAAAAATATACTTGATCCATCGGTAAAGGTGGAGTTAATATTACAAGTTCACCCTCAACGGTACGCTCTAACCATTGCGGATTTTCTGTAAAATCATACGTCACTTGACTGTTTTCCGCTATCTTTGCAAAGAGTTGTAATTTTGCCACAACAGTGCCTCCATTTACTAACCCTTTGGACATGATACTAGTATTAATTCACTACTGTCTCCAAAAATCCTGCATTTTTGTTTCAACTGTGTAGAAAACGACTCAGCGATGAGTCGTTTTCTAAGGAATCAATCAAGTACTACCAATCCATTACGGATTGCCAATAAAGCAATTTGCGTCCGATCATCCACGTTTAACTTGCGATAGATATTACTAACGTGATTCTTTACTGTATGCTTACTGATAAAGAGTTGCTTCCCTATTTCTAAATTTGTTAACCCTCTCGCTAGCAATTGTAATACTTCAAGTTCTCGTGGCGTCAGAATTTGCATAAAAGCTGCTTTATTTGGTCCTTCCTCTACGGGAGGTAAGGAGACTGGCATATTTTTTTCCTGAGACACAACGTAAGCCCCCCCGTCTAACCATTATGGTCATTACATCGTATTCGCCGAGGGCTCTTTGTGTTCTTGGACAACAAGCAAATCCCCTAGTTGGGTATGCGAATAGGAAACGGTTCCTAGTGGCAGTTCTAACACACTACGACTTCCGAGCTTAAGGGGACCGAAGCGATACGGGTTAAGAGTATGAATATGTATGATACGGTTTTCTTTATCTAAGTACAGAGCTTCACAACTAAACCGCATACCTATACTATGCACAGATTGACAGGGTGTTAACAGTAGTCCTTCTCCAGATTCCAAACCTACTCGTCCTAACAACCCGCACAACCTCCCTCTAAACGTATGAGCCACCGTAACATATGAGCCTAACACGGTTTTCCTTGTTTGGTTTATTACTTTCATGTTAAATCGCTCCTCTACACTGTGCATATGCTGATCTATTGGAATGCATACATGAAGTTGATAGCAGCTGGTCCTAAAAGCACGATAAATAGTGTTGGAAATACAAAGATAACAAGGGGAAAGAGCATTTTAATCGGAGCTTTCATTGCCTGCTCCTCTGCTTTTTGCCGTCTTTGTCGGCGAATCTCTATGGCTTGAATCCGCAGCACTTTACCTATACTGACACCAAGTTGATCCGCCTGTACTATCGCAGCGACAAAACTTTGCAGATAAGCAACCCCCGTACGTGAGCTTAAGTTGCGCAACGCATCTCTTCGGGGCTTTCCTATGCGGATCTCATGCAGAGTCCGCTTCAATTCATCGGCTAGTGGTCCATGTGACTTCTCTACGACCTTAGCAACAGCTCCGTCAAAGCCTAACCCTGCTTCCACACTTACCGTTAGTAAATCCATTACATCAGGTATCGCAAGACTAATAGCAAGTTGCCGTTTCGCCACAAGTTGTCGCAAGTAGAAGGTCGGAGCCAACCAACTTACGATTGTAAACAAGCAGACAACCAAAAACGAGACAGGTAGAACGAGCAATACCAAGAACGTTAATCCTGTAAGCAGAAACTGGAGTGCGATAAACTCGATTACCTGTAAATTTCCAGGGCTACCGGCCATTAGTAGTTGCTTGCGCAAGGTGTCTTTCGCTGATTGCGAGGTACGACCTACTAGGTGTTTGGCACTCACTTGCAATACAGGCTTAAAGAGACGCTGAAATAGGCTACCAGTAAGAATTACATCACGATTTTGAATATCCTCCTGGGTAAACTGCATCATTCTGTCTTTCAGCAGCTTCCGTTGCTCTACAATACCGACGAGACCGAACAACAAAACAAGCACAGTGATAAAAGCAAGTACGGCAATTACAATGGGCATTTCGCTCAACTCCTACACTTGGATACTTACAATCTTACGAATTAAGAGAGCAGCGATAACTTGACCAACGAACCCTAAAGCTAAAAAGAGTTGCCCTAACGTTTCGGTAAACAATACAGACAGATAGTCCGGATTAATTATGTAGATAAAGCACCCTATACAGATTGGCAATCCAGAAATCACTATTCCAGAAACCCGTCCTTGCGCTGTTAATGTTTGAATTTCTCCTTTAATTTTGATGCGTTCACGAATGGTTTCGGAAATACTATCGAGAATTTGTGACAGATTACCCCCAATTTGACGCTGAATCAATACCGCTGTAATCACAATATCCAAATCGTCACTCCCTACCCGAACAACCATAGCTTCCAAAGCGTGTTCCGTTGTCACACCGAGATTCATCTCTTTTAAAACCTTTGTAAACTCCTGAGCAATGGGATCTTCAGTTTCTCTAGCTACTAACTCCATGGACTGCAAGAAACTATAGCCAGCTTTCAAAGCATTTGCAATCATTACTAAGCATTCTGGTATTTGTGCCGATAATTTTTTCGTCCGTTTTACTTGACGCATCCGCAAGTAGAATTGGGGGAGGACAACGCCTAGCATGGCAAGGGCAAAGCTAGATACTAAAGAATAGCCTAGCAAGACTAACCCTAACGGCATGAGGGCTAGCAACCCACTCAGCACGACAAATTCACTTGGCTTTAACGCAATAGCTGCTCGTGCTAGTTTAGTCTCTAATCGCCTAGATTGTTTTAAACCTAACGCTCCGCTAATACTTTCGAGAATGTTTTTACCGAGACTTTTTTTGGCCTGCTCACTAACTTCATCGCAATCAACCGCTGTGACCGCCGCTTGCGAAAAACCTGCTAATCGCTGACGCAATACCGTACTGCCATGCAAACGCATTAGAGTACAATATGTTATAAACGACACCCCGAAGAACACAACTCCCGTAATCAGGAATGGTAGCATGATCCCCCTCCTCAATCTACCGGTTTTGTACCCCACCAAACAAGTCTACAGGTAACTCCACTCCATAGTTACTAAATGTATCCATGAATTTGGGACGAATACCGGTGGGGCGTAGTCTACCCACGATGCTTCCTGACTCGTCAAACCCTCGTTGCTCAAAGATAAAAACATCCTGTAGGGTAATGATATCACCTTCCATACCCTGAACCTCAGTGATTTTAATAATCTTGCGACTACCATCTTTTAAGCGAGACTGTTGAACAATGAGATCAATTGCTGAGGCAATTTGTTCACGAATGGCACGCACAGGCAAATCCATTCCAGCCATTAACACCATCGTTTCCAATCTTGCCAACATATCACGTGGAGTATTTGCATGCCCAGTGGTAAGTGATCCATCATGACCTGTATTCATGGCCTGCAACATATCTAATGCTTCACCCCCGCGCACTTCTCCAATCACCACACGATCCGGACGCATGCGCAAAGAGTTACGGACTAGATCACGGATCGTTATTGCACCTTTCCCTTCAATATTAGCCGGACGGCTCTCTAGGGATACAACATGTTCTTGTCGTAATTGGAGCTCGGCTGCATCCTCAATCGTAACAATTCGTTCATCTGTGGGAATGAACGAGGAAAGCACATTGAGCAAAGTGGTCTTACCACTCCCTGTCCCTCCAGATACTACAATATTTAGACGTACCTTTACACAGGCTTCAATAAATTGAGCCATTTCCTTGCTCAGTGTACCAAAGTTGATGAGATCCTCAATCGTCAGAGGATCGGCAGAGAACTTGCGGATCGTTATGGTTGGACCGTTTAAAGCTAACGGCGGAATAATCGCATTGACTCGCGATCCATCTGGCAAACGAGCATCTACCATCGGACTACTTTCATCAATGCGCCGTCCTAATGGAGCTACAATTTTCTCCATTATGTGCATCACATGATTGTTATCACGAAAAGCAACTTCACTCAATTCAAGTCTTCCTTTGCGCTCAACAAAGACTTTCTTCGGTCCGTTTACCATTATTTCCGAGATCTCACTATCTCGAATTAGACAATCAATCGGTCCAAAACCCACCGCCTCATCAACAATCTCCGTCAGCACTTGTTGGGTCTCCGCTCGACTCAGATTTACTTGCTCTTCGGTAATCACAGCTTGGACAATATGCCCGATTTTATCTCGGAGTTCTTGGCGGCTTAAGTCCTGATCGAGTTGGGTTAAGAGCTTTGCATCAACTTCGCTCACGAGTTGCTCATGAATCTTTCCTTTTAGTCGACGCAGTGGATCAACACGGGGAGTTTGTTTGCTCTGTTCCTGGGGTTTAGCCTCTTGTTGTTGGGTCTGTTTTTTCTTTTCTAAACGACTAAGTAATGACATATCCTGCTCCCCCTTAACCACGTTTAGTTGCTTCGCTGAAAGAACTGAAATTTCTTTTTCTTTTCTCTTGTCTCCTCATCACCCGATAGGTCATGGGCCATATTACTGATGCCCTGGCTTATTCGAGCTCGTGGATGCAGTACTACAACCGGATTTCCTTGATTCGCTGCCTCGACCACAGGCCGAATATCATTGGGCAAATGTCGCCATGAGGGATGATGTAGGTAATGAATAAACTGATCGAGCGAAAGGCCTAGATCCTTAGCTATCCGATTGACGACGATTTTTACTTTATCGCCAAGTCGTAATTTATCTAAAACATCAAGACAACGCCGCACATTTTTTAAATTCGGTAGATCCGGAGTAGCGATCAGCAAGATTTCATCAGCTAACTCTAAGCTTTGTAGCGTGGTTTCATGAAAAAACTGGGGGGTATCAATAATAATATAGTCTGCAATTAGCTTTAGCTCGCCAATCGCTTGACTTATTGTCTCCGCTGTAATCATTTCTCCCTCTTCGGGTATTTCTGGCGGTGCAAGCACACGGATACCCGACGAGTGTTGCAGGAGATAGCCTTCGATACTCGGACACCCATCACTATACCAATCAATAATTGTTCGAATAGGCTTTACATTTAACATAATGGGTACGTCCCCAAATTGCATATCTAAATCCATTACAATCGCATCTTTACCCTGTTTAGCTAAACTGACAGCTAGATTGGTGGAGAGGGTGGTTTTACCCACTCCACCTTTTGCACTAAATACCGTGATAACTTTACCCAATTTCGTTAGAGGCGAGG
Source organism: Limnochordia bacterium (assembly GCA_007116145.1). Classification (GTDB taxonomy): domain Bacteria; phylum Bacillota; class Limnochordia; order Darwinibacteriales; family DTU012; genus CSBR16-88. The sequence goes on from SKJB01000066.1 coordinate 45,459, forward strand.
ACACACCTGATTGTAACCGACGCCGTAATTCCACATCCCAGACCTGGTAAACAGTATTGACAAGTTCGTCAGAACCAAAGGGTTTGGCTAAATAATCTCTAGCTCCTGCTACCATCGCCTTGCGCAAGTACTCTGGATCACTTTGTACACTAATGATAATAATTGCGCAATGAGGTAGTTCCTGATTAATCAGTTCCGTGGCTTGGATTCCATCCATACCTGGCATATTAACATCCATCAATATACAGTCTGGTTGTAACCGTCTTGCCTGTTGCAGAGCTTCTTCACCGTTGCTTGCTTCACCAACAACGGCGATACCCGACTCAAACTGTAAAAGCTTACGCACGTTCTCCCGCGTCTCTGCAATATCATCTACGAGTAAAATCCGAAGTTTACTCCGTTCCATAGAGGGCCACCTCATCATCTTGATACACGATCCATGGCGTAATTAGGATAACTAACTCGGTTTGATTCTCTAGATACTTACGACTTTGAAACAGCGCACCTATAATCGGCAAATCCCCTAAAATCGGCACTTTACGAATCTGCAGAGCTTCTTCCTGCTGGATTAATCCACCAATGACGACAGTGGAACCATGGGTGAGCGTTACTGTTGTGGATACTGTCCGTGTAGTGAGTCCTGGAATCAAATCGTTATTGATTCGGACACCATTCGTCCAATCAAGCGTACTGACTTCGGGGTTAATCGTGACCCGGATTTTATCCTGAAGTACTAAAGGAGACATGGTTAGATGAATTCCATAGTTTTGCCATTCAACGTAACTTTCCCCATCTACTGTCCGACCAATGGGGAACTTGCCGCCAGCTAAGAATGAGGCTGTTTCCCCCGAGAGCGTTAGAAGGCTCGGAGCTGCAAGCAACTTAGCATCTCCCTGTACAATCAGAGCTTCTAATTCCGCTCCCAACGGAAATGAACGGTTCATAATCCAACTACCAATGTGAGGCACTTCTTCAAAAGGAATACTGTTGGCTATCCATTCTCCTGGTGTAGTCAAACTGCCCCAGGTCACTCCCCACTCTTCACTAATATTCTTATTAATCTCTAGCACTCGCACCTGGAGGAGAACTTGCGCTGGTCGCTGCACATGCAAGAGATCCACAACGTTACCATAGAGCTTAGCTATCTCTAAGACTCGTCCATGTTCTGCTTGATCCGTCACGACGCCTTCTAGAACGATATTCTTCTCAAATGCGATCACAGACACATGAGGCAAGTCAAGATGCTTAAGTAATTGCTCACCCATATCGATTGCACCAGGCTGGATGACCTCTAGAAAGCTGAGCGTTGGTTGGTAATAGAGAGCGGCTATTTGCTCCGCTCGTTTTTTCGCCATTTCCGATGCAACAAGACCTTCTAACACTAAGGTGTCGCGATAGAAATTGACAGTCACAGTCGGTTCGCGTAGTGCAAAACTTAAATCGGTGATCAGTTCTGCTTGAAAACGGTCACCATCTACTACCAGCATCTCCACAGGGTCAATCTGCAGTTCGGTCTGCGGTTCGGTCTGCACAGAAGGTTTTGCACTAACTGGTTGCTCTTGCGGCAGATTCGGCATTGTTCGCACACGAATTAGATCAACTACATTTGCACTAAATGCATGGCCGATGGCTAAAGCCCTTATCTTCTCGAATTCAGTACTCACGGTACCCTCTAATACGAGCGTGCGATTCAACCAGCTGACTGTAATTTCTGCTCTGTTGATGGCTTCAACTACATCCTCATACAGCGGCTTTTGCTCTGTAGCTGTAGTCTTGTTGGCCACCTGCATTAGATCAATCACAGGATATGGAAGAATCTGAGCGAGCGTTAGAGCTCGTTGTTTTTCCCACGGTGTATCAACAACGCCTTCTAGTACGATGTTTTCGTAGAGCAGACTGATGGTTATATCGGGAGTTTCAATCAGACTGCGCAGATGAGCAACTCGCCCATGAATATCGAGTACGGACTCTTCCACAATTTCTTCATCTCGCACCGACTCCCCTTGAGTCGGAAGAATCCGGAGTAGATCAATCACTGGGTAAGCAAAGGCTTTAGCAATTGCTAGAGCTCTCTTTCTTTGATATTCGGTTGCTACGAATCCTTCGATAAAAACCGTCTTTCCCCATTGCTCCACAGTAATATCCTCGCTAATCGCATCATAGATTTGCGTTGTAACCGGCACTGCCTGGTTTCTGTGGTTACCTATATCCAAGTCTACTGGTTCTGGCACTGGTTCGAACACCGATTCTTCCATGACTTGTAGCAAATTGACCACTGGACGACGGAACGCTTTCGCAATCTGATACGCACGCTCCCGCTCATGTTCTGTAATGAGTATCCCTTCGAGAACCACCGTATCATAGATTACCGTGACGCTAATCGCATCACCGACTAATTGGCCAATTTCTTGCTGTAACTGGGCGTCGTGTGTTGTGGTATCATAGTCTAGCAAGTTTATCACTGCAGCACTAAAGGCATAGGCTAATTTTTCGACACGGTTTTTCTCCTCTAATGTTTCTACTCTACCCTCAATGATTAAATGGTCTTCAATAAACCAAGCGGATACCGTAGCAATATTAATCAATGCTAGTAATTCCCGAGCCAGTGTTCCATCATCTGGTACTACCCGGATTTGATAGAGTCGTTGTTTATCCTCTTCCCAAACATGCAATGAGGTAACTCCAGTTTCGATCCCATTTAGTAGTAATTGATTCGATGATAGCGCTAAAACGTCAACAATGGATTCATCACCAACCGCAACACGGGTGAGATCCAAAACAGGCAATAGCCGGCTTTGCCCCTTAATCAGTACTAGTTGGTGGGCTTGGTCCTGGGCACTGAAGGCTTGGGCGCTAAAGACAAAGAGCAATGTTAGCAAAAGCAGTAACGGAGAAAATTTGCTATTCATCTACAAATCGCACCTCCCTATTTGTTCCCCGGATAACTTCAATCTCTCGTTGATTTTCTAAAGCTGGAGGTTTCGTCTGCACAGACCGATCACTCACATTCGGTGAAGATGCTGAGACAGGAGTATGAACAGCAGTCGCTTCTGTGGTCCGAGTAGCCACTTCCTGCCGAGTAGCAAGGGTGTTGCTTTGCGCATAGGCCAACGGATGTAAAATCTCAATTCCTGTCCCTTGGCGAGAGGCCAGTCCAGAAGCTTCCGGCGGGCGCAGAGCCAAACGGAGACTTCCTTGTTCGTCAGCAAGAATAATCGCTTCTACTTGATTCGGACTGAGTGCTAAAGTAACACTAGTACTCACGCGAGCCAATGGTTTTTGTTGATTATCCATATCTTGGGCAATAGCAAGTACCGTGACATTTTCTAGCACCGTTATGGTCAGTGGTTGATCCATCGTGAAGGTGGCGATCACATCGACCCGATCCCCCGGCTTGATAAAACCAGCCACTCCGATTACTTCATTAACAGCAATTGTCATCCCACGCTTATCAGCAGGAATTGTAAATGAAAGCCCAGGAATCTGACCGAGTGGCAGTAAACGACTACGTAAAATTTGTTCCCCGCTGAGAATCTCACTGATTGAAATGCGACCATGTACTTCACTAACATCAAAGATCGCCTCGGGATGCACAGCATCTATAGGTAATCTGCGTCGTTCTACCATGTACCGCGTTACTGTGGTATGGGTTGCGACTTTCCGTGTGGCCACCACCACCTCCACAGTTTCAACTGGTTTTAATGGTTCAAAACTCATTAGATAATTGTACACAAGCGTCGCACTCAGTAACCCCAGACAAACTGCTAAGATTAAAAGAACCTTCCCATTCATGTTTACACCCCCAAAATATCCCCCAGAAACTCCTATTTCACTAATCGATACGCAGTTAATCCATAATCGGGTGCACTAGAGCTGATTTCACCATCCACAACCATCCGCATAAAGCGACCAACCACAGTAGCATCACTCCCTTTGGTTTCAACATTCTCTAAGAAGAAGGAAGCAAATCCAAGGATCGTTATCTCCTTACGCCCTTTCACATCTAAACTATCTACAATTGGTACAACCAAAATCCGCGAGCTCTTTAGTGATACCTCATCAAATTGGGCTAGCGGATCTAGACCCATGAGATACTGGATACCCGATTTTGTCTTCCCCGCCATATTTCCTGTTTCTGTTGGCACGTTATCGCCAATTCGAAGCATTCCCGGATAACCATACTTAATGTTTTTTTCGTAGTTACTCGCTCCTGTTCCCCCAAGAGCTAATGCTCCGAAATTACCTTGGAAACTACCTCCACTATGGGGATCATTCTTGAGGTTGATTGTCTGGCCAAATTCAAAACTTCCCCACTCCACACCAAAAGGAGCAGCTCCCATGTAGCCAGAAATTCCGCCGCGCTCTGCTTGGGCATACGCCTTGACTTCCACGTGTTTGAAACCAAACATGGGCATAAAGAACAAGTCGACTTGCCGTTTAGCCTCTACAGAAATCCGGCTATTGCCGTGGGACACACCTACCGTTAATGCGGCAGCAGAAACGTTGTTTTTCGCTGCGTAGTTGTAAGCTTCCGCAACTGCATTATTAGCCATTGATAACTCTTGCACACCAGCTAAAGCAGCAGCATCCACTGCGTTGACCAACCGACCCCGTTGGAGATACAGATACCCCCCATCCACAACAATACCTAATAAACCTAAAAAGAGCGTTAAACCTAGGGCTACGAGAATAATAATCGATCCAGTTTCCTCTTTAATGACTCGTCTCACATTGTCATCCCCTCGTACTTACTCTACTCGCATTACAGTGCGACCAACTATCGAAAAGGGATTCGGCAGCACCCCAGCTAACGGTGTAATCAATGGTAATCTCGCATTAACCGTTACCTCCAACGCATCACCACGCTTGCGCACACTATCACTTGGTGTTACCGTGACCTGAATGGAGATGTTACCTAACGATAACAATGCACGATCAACAGCTAGATAGATTTCATCATCACTGTAACGCAGCGCTCCTACACGTGCTCCTTCGCGACTAGCGTGGGTAGTAACTAGATAAGCGTGCCCGATCCGCCCAAACTCAACAATTCCTAACATGATTGTCAATAACAACGTCAGACAGAGAGCTAACTCAATTAAGGCTTGTCCGCGTGTATCCCGGGCAATACTTAACCATTTCATCGTCACTCCCCCTTAGAACCAAACCCCATGATAGAGTACAATCAATGCACCAATGGCCATCGCTACTCCGTAGGGAAAACCCCACGTCCGACCCGCAGCTAATGTGCGCAACGGCACTCTAGACGCCGCTCCATTCACGAGTCCTACCGTTGCATTCCAGAGCAGCCCCTGTAAGGTAACCCCTAGAATTTTTTGCTGAAAGAGTATTACCATCGCCCAAAGTCCACCAATCACCGCCCCGTACAGAAAGGTGGTTAACACAAACTTTGCGCCCATAAGTGCACCAATTGCTGCTAATAGCTTCACATCGCCTGCACCCACCCCTCGCAACGCATATGGGATAAACAACAAGGCTAAACCCACTATAAACCCAAGACCACTAAAACTCATTCCCTCCCAGCCCCGACTAACAGTATTTATGACGAAACCTAACACAACCATAGGTACGACAATCCCGTTGGGTATTTTGCGATAACGGCCATCAAAGTATAAAATAAGTGCTAGACCCACAAGTAAGATGAAATGTTCCACCGTTTAATCCTCCCAAAGATAGTTTGCCATTGTTATAACAAAAGCGACAGCCGGGGGGGCGGGGTATAGGGGTGGCTGCCGCTTTGTTGACTAAATTATGTTGTATTCCAGTACTTATTCGCCTCCACCTTCGCCTCCGCCAGCGTTTAGAAGCCCATCTGTTATCTCGTCAAATGTTTCTCCTAGTGTACCACCAATTGCTCTCAACCCGACGATAGCCACAATGGCCACCAAAGCAATAATCAGACCGTATTCCACCATGCCTTGTCCTTCTTCTTCTGTCCAAAGCCGTTTTAATTGATTGATCACGTTCCTCGACCTCCTTATATTTTAGCTTGCCTCGTGCTTCCTGTTTTCCTGTTTTCCTGTCTTTCTGACTTCATTGTAGCACGCTATAGCGCCCCTGAGAATCAGCCAATAGTCCCATTTATTCTGGGACCGTTATAAGTGCTAGCAATATAACTGAAAACGTTGTATAATATGGAACAAGGAGGTGGACGTTGTGATTCGTTATAAGGATGTACGAAACAACCCCAATTTTAAACTACTCATAAACCGTGCCTGGGATTATTTAAAGGCGAAAGGATATACCGAACATGGAGTGCGCCATGTATCCTATGTATCAAAGATTACAAGTCGCATTTTAGAGGATTTAGGTTTTGATGAACGTACAGTTGAATTAGGAGCTATTACTGGTTACCTCCACGATGTTGGTAATATGCACAATCGCAAGCACCATGGCATAACAGGAGCAACGATTGTCTACACAGAATTGCGAGCGATGGGCATGGAGTTAGCTGAGGTTTGTGATATTACCACGGCGATTGCTAACCATGAAGAGGAAATTGGAGCTGCGATTAGTCCGATCACAGCAGCTTTGATTTTAGCGGACAAAAGCGATGCCCATCGTACACGGGTCCATCGCACAAAATCCGGTCCCCCAGATATCCATGATCGAGTCAATCTCGCCGTTTTAAACTCAAAACTGTACGTCGATAAAGGGAAGAAAACCATCACCCTAGACATAGAGTTTGATCAAAGACTTTGTCAAATCATGGACTATTTTGAAATTTATCTCAAACGGATGGAAATGTGTAAGTCCGCAGCTACTCTCCTCGGGTGTCGATTCCGCTTAGTTATTAACGGACTAGAGTTACTAGGACATTTAGAAACACAGCAACAAGAGAAACTACAACAGCAAGAATTACTCAAGCAAAAAAATAGAGCCGGGGCTTAATCCCCGGCTTTTACAATACCATGCTGAACTGCATAAACAGCTGCTTGTGTTCGATCAAACACGTTTAGTTTGCGAAATACATTCGTTATATGATTCTTAACCGTTTTCTCACTAATATAGAGCGCTTGTGCGATTTCCTTGTTACCCATACCATTGACAATACACTGCAACACTTCGTACTCGCGATTGGTAAGCTTTGTCATCTCCTCAGTTGTTTGGCGATGGAGCGGCTGTTCTTCGGATTGCTCGCGAACTAAGAGATGGAAGCGTTCCATCACTTTTTCCATTAGATAAGAAGGGAAATAGGACTCCCCCATAGCCAAACGGGTAATGGCCTGCACAACACTACCTGGTTCACTATCCTTAAGAATATAGCCACTAGCCCCAGCCCGGATCATTTCTGATACATACTCTTCATCATCATGGATGGTCAATGCCAACACGGGGAGGTTTGGATACTCCTTGCGAAGCTGCCGGGTCGCTTCAATGCCATTGAGCCCAGGCATATTAATATCCATCAATACTACATCCGGTTGAATTTCTCGTAGTAAATCGACCGCCTGCTGTCCATTCACAGCTTGGCCTACTACATCGATTGTATCGTGGAGCTCAAGGAGTTTGACGAGACCTTGGCGCAACAGTGTATGGTCGTCAGCGATTAGTACCGTAATCTTCTTCTCCATTGTCATTTCCCTCCATCAGATGTTTCTAACGGAATTTTCAGACCGATCCGAGCCCCCTGATTTGGTTTACTTACTATACTAATGCTTCCATCAAGCAGGTCCATCCGCTCTCGCATCCCGAAGAGGCCAAAATGCTCCCCACTAACAATGCGTTTTTCTACTTCCTCCATGTCAAATCCAATACCATCATCTTCAATAACCGCATTGAGCTGCTCTGGTCGAAATTCTACTTTCACCTTAATTTCGGTGGGCCTAGCGTATTTTCGACTGTTACTGAGTGCCTCTTGGATTACACGAAAAACAGCGACTTCGATGACTGAGTCAAAGCGGACATCCTTGCCCCACACCATGAGCTTCGTTGCAATACCAGTTTGTAGCTGATATTCCTCTATATATCGTTTAAGTGCTGGAATTAAACCTAAATCGTCCAACGCCATAGGACGCAAGTTATAAATGATCTTGCGTACTTCCTGTAAGCTTGTTTTCACACAAACTTTTAAGTCCGCTAATTCTGCAGTTAGTTCTTTTGCTCGTCCTGCCAGAAACATTTTTTCGCAAATTTCAGCCTTTAACACCACGTTGGCCAAGTCTTGGGCGGGACCATCATGAATCTCGCGCGCCACACGGCGCCGCTCTTCTTCCTGGGCCCTGATTACCTTCTGTCCTAACTGAAAACGAAAATGTATGCCTTCTAACTGTGAACTAATCTCGGACATACTACCATTCAAGAACTCTAACGCTACGCCTACCTGCGAGACCATTTGTTCCGCCTTATTCACTAATGTGCCAACGCGGACTAAACGTTGCTCTAAATCCGCTCGGCGTTGTGCTAAATACTTCTCTCGCTCTCTAGCGATTGTTAGCTCTTCACGAATTTTATCCGCTTGCTCGTAGACTTGCTGTTTTTCATTTTCGTGATATCGATCAAAATTACGGCTTACTTCCATTAGACGCTGTCGCACTTGCTTAAAAGCTATTTCTAACTTATCGACCCTACCAATGATCTGAGCAATATCCTGCTTTAATTCATTAATGTCTGCTTTAACTCCATTGTACTCATTACGCGCGGATTCTGCAATATCAAATATTTGTAGCTTGCTACTCGATAATGCCTCCATGGTTTTCTGGAGAATTTCTTCTATTAGGTTAGTATCTAACGAACGTTGAGCCACATCTACCACCTATCGCCTCTCTAATCTCTACCTTCTCTAATAAATTCCGTATAAGTTGGGAAAAACCTGCCAGTTACAAACGCTTTATGGTCCTAGATAGATAGGACTATTGCCTGATCCACAAATCCTTGGATGTACTCTATACTTAGTCTATGAGGAGCGCAAAGGCGAGGAGAGAGCATATGCATAAAAAAATCGTATCCATACTGATAATCGGTCTATCTTTATTCTTTACAACAGGTTGTTTTGGAGTGAAGCCAGTACCCTTGACTGCAGATGAGCAAGTAAACCAAGTGCTTGAAGACTTAGAGCAAACGGTTAGTTCCCTCGATCAAGTGGATGAGAACGAGTTAAAGAAACTATTTGCTGATGAGATTGAATTAGATTCCGAGATTATTTCCAATGAGGAAATCGAGCGCATTAAGCAGTACTTCGTCAACGATGGCGAAGAGATAGTCAAACTCATTGTCACAGAAAACAATCGTATTACTACACAAGATGGCTTCGTTGTGATTGACGCTGAACTGTACGTAGAACTATTGCGTAACAATGAGGTATACATTGACATTAATACTATTCACCTGACAATGCAAAACCTAGGGACAAAATGGACGGGAGATCGCTGGGTTATCACTCGTATACTCCGCTATTTTGACAGCACTTTTACGTACACGAATCCAGCCATGAGTGTGAACGAACTGCTTACTCGTTTTTCCGATTACTTCCAAGCAAAATCGTTTAACTCCCTCCGAGAGCTCTTAGCCCACACCGTGATAGCCGCCGATGGTACTAGCGTCAACTATTATCGTAATAACTCGTTGTTTGTAGCTGTGCTTCACGAAGATTTTAGCAATGTCACTGTAAACGAATTCGCCTTATCGAGTCCGTTATATACAATGTATCCCGATCAAATTATTGTGGACGCAATTCTAGATATCAGTATTACCTACAATCACCAAGTCATTAGTGATTCGATGCATATTCGTCTAGCTGTTATCAGTATTCCCGAAGGACTCGTGATTAGTCGTTTGACCTATTCGAGTAGGGTTTTTGGCGTACTGTAGACGGCCAAACGGCAAATACGCGCAGATACCATTCGGGTATCTGCGCGTATTAGGGCCACCTGACAAATGTAAGACCACCTTGCCAATGAAAGCCAGCATCCGATTGCCAGCCTAGTTTGAGATATCCAACCCGATGGGGTGACCACAGGAAATCCAGACTAGTAATCTGCCCAAAACGGGTACCAGCCCATTGCCCCTTCCACTGTAGATAGAGAGCGCTGGCATCTGTTAGAGCTACATGTTTTCGACAAATTACTTCACTCTGCAATACCTGGCTACGATATTGACTAGCCACCGATAACGAAAAACCTCCACTCGCTAGTTGCATATAGCGCTGCCACAGACCGAACACAGTTACGTCCCTTTGATCCCTAACGAGCTGCAACACAGCTTTGTCTTCCTCGTGGTCCAAACTAAGTTGAAAATCCCAGCGTCTCAGATTCTCCCAATCCAACTGCCAAGTTAATGGATATTCCCACCATTGGCTCCTAATCTGAATCTGATAACGCTTCGCTCGCTGTTGAATACGCCAGTGTTCCGACGTATCTCTCATCCACCACTGTATACCGTCACTATCCTCATATTCGAGCCCAGCCGTAAAGTGGTCTTTTTTAAGGCTAAAACCTGCTCGTTTCTGGGGTAGTTGCACAAACATCCGACCATCACCATTTGAAAGACTGAAATCCCACTGTGAATGATCAGGGTTGAGCCCTGTAGTAAAACTCCATTTTCCGCTCTCTAGCCTCCCTTGCCACTGCCCAGCCCTACCAATCCATTGCCAATCTCCTAGACGATAATTCTCAACTGCCTTTGGTACTCTTGATGTAAACGTAACCAGGGTCTCACCCGCCTGTGCTTCTCGTCCTGCATAACGAGCTTGAACTCCATCCCCTTGGAAGTGTAGACTTGTGTTTGCATCACGCTCCGCAAACATCAGTTTTAATCTCGGGGTCTCTAGATGAAAATTCCAAGTAAACCCTTGCTCCCACGTAAAGTCCCACACAGCAAACGAATCTGTAGGCTCCCGCCCTTGGTATTGCTCGTTGTTAGCGACTTCGATATCAACAATCTGAATCTGGTGAGATTGCACCACCACCCAACGTGGATCCACCCGCTCATCGTGGCTAACTATTGACCAAACACCTGGCGGAAGCGAAATGGTCAATATTCCCTGCGCATCCGTCGTCCGCACTTGATTGTGTGGCGGCACTAAAAAATGGTGCTGCCTGACAGGATTCCCCTCGGCACTTACGCGGAGAATCACAAGCCCTTCGCCTCCAAACCACCCAGATTCTATGTGGCCGTACAAACGAGCACTGTGAGCCCCCAGCGAGGCTTGAATCCAACCTTTGCTTGGATGCCGATATACGAGTGGCAGAACTTGCCCACGCAGTACATAAGGACCTGCCCCTAGATCCTCCTGAAGAACGTAATCACCATCCCGGTGCTGCCAAGCAAACTGGACTCCATTTACTTCCCACGTCCCAATGGGCAGGAGAGAGTCACTAAAACCAAAGACAATAGGATCTTGCAACCTTACTTGATCCACTCGTAGCTCAACAGAAAATACCTGTCCTACCTGAGCAGAAAAACTAGTAGCAGACCACATCAACACAGCTGGCTCTCGATATACATCTGCAAGCTGTAACGCTTGCCCATCTAGGTTTCCACTTGAAAAGACTCGTTTCCCTAACCATTCTACGGCAAGCGTGGTATATTGGGTAGGAGCAAAGAATATCCACTCATCCTGATTAAGAGAAATCACATGATCATCCCAAATGAGCACAAAGTCAGACGACGCTAAGGGCAAAATATAAATCCCCGTGGCTCGTTGCAGTGTCACGAGAGCAACACCAGTTAAACACCGAATATCGAAAGCCCCTTGGTATGTACCCGCTTCTTCCCAAGGAAGTATACGCGCTAAGCGTACGGCAAGTGTTTCGCCTTGATCGGTTTCGCCAGTAAGAGGCTTTGTTAAAGGGTAGAAGTCAGCCCCTAATCCATACTCTAAGCCCACCAGATCAGTTGCCAATTCGATATGCCACCCCGCTTGACCGTGAACCCAGATTTCCAAACCATGGGCGGCCACAATGCGCTCTCCAGGTATCCCAGCCGGCCAATCTAGCTCTGGCATCACCGAGGCGGACCCTGTTACCGTTATGCTCATCCACCCAAGTATACATAACAGGATTGCTTTCACTGGACAAGCTCAATCACCCCACTGGGAATGCAGTTCCCGGTGATTTGTAGCCGCTGCACCCCAGGGCTTATGGGGATGGAAATCCAGCGACTACGCTGGGGTAAAATCCGATTAACGGGGAGTTCAAATCCATCTAGCCGTTTACCCGTCTGATCATAAGCTTCCACAGTTACCTGAAAACTCTGGTGCGTTTCGACAGAGTTATGCACCCATACAACCACTTCCTCTGGCAACCACTCGGACATAAGGACTTCTAATTCACTCTCGATCAGATGCGGAGTCAGCAACAGCAAGACCGCAAGGCGAGACGAAACCGTAGCTGCGGGGAGATCAATAAATAACACAGGGTAAATCGCCTCAAAATCATTATTATGGACAGCTATCCATAACGTCTGCTTGTCTTGTGGTTGTAATTCTAGTTTACTCGGTGTCACAACAAGATAGTCCTCTGCTGTTTCCCGCCGCTCATCTTGCGAGAGCAGCACCACCTGACCATTGAGATCTTGATCAAACCAACCCCAACTCACAACCACCTCATGGGATACGGACCCAACATTATGCACAGTAACCGGAAACCTATCCCCGACTTGCACACCATTTGCATCAATAATCACCGGAGCCACTAACAACGCTGTTACTCCACTCCCGTTCGTGCACAACACTAGGAGCAGTGTAATCCATATCCGTCTCATAGCTGGGGAACCAGAACAAAGAGCAATTCCGTCTGGTAACTGCCAGGAGGATCCCCAAAGTCACCAATCATGCGCAATTCAACATCGACAAGCGTCCCTTCGCTAGGACTCGGAGGTTGG
>SKJB01000125.1 GCA_007116145.1 Limnochordia bacterium
AGGATTGGCTTCCTGGAACCACAGTTGAGCAGATAGTAAAACGGGTAGTGAGTCAGACAAAAGCAGGTGATATTTTACTGTTTCACGATAGTGGGGCACTTATTGCTAACCAGGGTGCAAACCGTGAGTCTACAGTCCGAGCACTGCCTGCTATTATTGAAGGAATTCGTAAGAAGGGTTTTGAGTTTGTATCTTTAGATCAGCTATTACAATATGCAGAACCTATTGAATTAACTGAGCAAGAAATGCTAGAACTACGTGAGTAAAAGGTGATAAAAAACAATTAGCCAGGATAACCTGGCTAATTGCTAATTTACGATTTTTGCAGTATCTCGTGCAATGATTACTTCCTCATCAGTTGGAACTACAAAGACACGCACCCTGGATTCAGGAGTAGAGAGTTCTACTTCTTTTCCCATTTTCCTATTGGCTTCATGGTCGAAGGTAATTCCTAAGAATGTCAGATTTTCGCAAATCTTTTCACGCAAAGAAATTGTGTTTTCTCCCACGCCAGCAGTAAAGACGATTGCATCTACACCATTCATAGCTGCCGCATAACTGCCGATATATTTACGAATTCGGTACTCATACACATCAAAGGCCGTTATATGCAATGCATTGCCTGCAGCTATACCATTCTCGATGTCTCGCATGTCACTAACGCCACTAAGACCATAGATGCCAGAGTGTTTATTAAGCATTGAGCTTAAGTCTGCCATCGTTAAATCTTCTTTTTCCATAATATAAGGTAACGCTCCTGGATCGATATCTCCACTACGTGTACCCATAACGAGTCCTTCTAGAGGAGTAAAACCCATGGATGTATCAATCGATCTTCCACCATCAATCGCTGCTAAACTGGCCCCATTTCCTAAGTGGCATGAGATTATCTTTAGACTTGATAAATCCTTGCCCATTAAAGCTGCTGTACGATCAGCGATGTATTTATGCGAAGTCCCATGGAATCCGTACCGCCGTACTTTATGTCGTTGGTAGAGCACATATGGAATGGCATAGAGATAGGCATGTTTAGGCATAGTAGAATGAAAGGCTGTGTCAAATACAGCTACCTGTGGCGTGCCAGGCATGAGTTTCTCGGCAGCTCGTATGCCTGCGAGATTCGCTGGATTATGCAGAGGTGCTAGGTCAATGATTGAAGTTAACACGCGTTTCGTTTGACTGGTAATCAGTACCGAATCAGAAAACGATTCACCTCCGTGCACCACGCGATGACCGACAGCATCTATTTCAGACGCACTATTGATAATGCCGTGCTCTTTGTCCACCAAAAGTTTTAGACACTCTTGAATTGCTACAGTGTGCTCAAGGATGGGCATTGTACGTTTTACTTTTTCCTTATCAATGGATTGGTGGGTTACTGTTGCATCATCCTGTCCGATACGTTCGACTTTTCCATCTGCTAGGACTGTCTCGTCTGCTATATCATAGAGTTTATACTTTAATGATGACGATCCACAATTTAAGACGAAAATTTTCATGCTTGATCCCCCTGTTCTTGCCATGTCTTATCTATTAGTCCATCTTGTGTATACGCAAAAAATCCAATTTTTGCTTTCACACCTAATCGACCAGTGCGTACAAAGCGGCGAATAAGTGGTGACGGTGCATAGCGGTCACCAAATTTCTCTTGTAGTTGTTCCATCCAATGTAAGATAGTATCTAGACCCATGCGATCGGCCATTTCAAAGGGTCCCTGTTCCATCGACCAGCTTTCTTTAAGGATGCTTTCAACGGCTTCAATACCTGCTACGCCTTCATCAACCATGTAAGCACCTTCATTAATTAGTGTTATAAGCGCTCGGGGGTTCACAAGTCCAGGTGACTCTTTGACGTGTATTACTTTTTTACCAAGTTTTTCTACAAATTTCTCAACTGCACGAATGGTATCTTCGGATGTTTGGTGACCATGACTTAATTCTACCACATTTATTTTAGGAACTGGAGGAATAAAGTGTAAGCCGACCAACAAATCTGGTCGAGATAAGCCACGAGCAATATCAGATACAGACAAAGTGGCACTTGTGAGAATAAAGATCACATCGGGTGGGCAAAGTTTATCAGCAGTACGAAGTAGTTCCTGCTTTGTGTAGAAATGATCGATAGTTGCCTCAATAACAAGGTCAACATTGGCTAAGTCTTTGAGGTCAGATGTGTAATCTATCCGACTAAGTATAACTCGCTTCTCCGATTCAGTTAAGGCCCACTTGGCTAGTTTCTTATTTAAACTCAGCTCAATACTATGTGGTGCGTTATTGTTTCCTGCACCTTGCGAAAAAAGTAGTACATCATATCCTATACTTGCTGCATTTTCGGCGATTCCTCGCCCGAGTCTGCCAGAACCAAGGATGCCGATTCTGCGAATTTCCATTAAATAACCTCCCTATTTTAAAGAGTCTTTTCATCCATTGAGATTCTAGACAAAAACAAACTCATTTAAATTCTTATCTAATCCACTCTTGCATATTCTACATTCAAATCAATTTTCCCCTGTCTAGACTGGATTTTTTTCATTTTTAATGTAAAAACATATAGATGTAGCAATTTAGCTATTGCCTTTTGAGCAAAGTGTGGTAGAATATGCTACAATAATAGAGATTTGAGAGGAAGGGTTAAATGGACTTTAGTGCAAAGTTTGGTAAGGAAGGCTTGACATTTGATGATGTTTTATTGGCTCCTGCGGCATCGGAAGTTCTACCGGGCAAAGTAGATGTTTCTACACGGCTAACAAAGCGGATTAACTTGAACACTCCGTTAATGAGTGCAGGTATGGATACAGTGACTGAGGCACGAATGGCAATTGCTATTGCTAGAGAGGGCGGAATTGGTGTTATCCATAAAAATTTATCGGTAATTGAACAGGCGGGTGAAGTGGACAAGGTTAAGCGATCGGAGAGCGGCGTTATTGTTGATCCAATTTTTTTGTCACCTGATCATCAAATCTCTGATGCATTAGCGCTTATGGAACGCTACCATATCTCTGGAGTGCCCATAGTTAACGAGCAGAGAACACTAGTGGGAATACTAACCAACCGCGATCTGGTGTTTGAAGAGAATCTTGAGCAATCAATTGGTGATGTTATGACTAAGGATAACTTAGTAACTGCACCTGTGCATACTACGCTAGAAGATGCAAAAGCGATCTTACACAAGCATAGAATTGAAAAACTTCCATTAGTTGATGCAGAGTTCCATTTAAAAGGTCTCATAACAATTAAGGATATTGAAAAGGCAAAGAAATACCCTAATGCTGCCAAAGATAGCAGAGGTCGTTTGCGAGTGGCAGCAGCGGTAGGAGTTGGTGCTGATGTTAATGAGCGAGCAGCTGCCCTCGTTGATGCAGGGGTTGATGTGTTAGTGATTGATACCGCACACGGTCATTCTAGAAAGGTGATTGATACCCTCGAGAACTTAAAGAATATATTCGGTCAAAGGGTGGATATTATTGCAGGTAACATTGCCACTGCAGAGGCGGCAGAAGCACTGATTAAAGCAGGAGCAGATGGAATTAAAATTGGAATTGGGCCAGGATCCATTTGTACTACACGGGTTATGTCCGGAGTTGGTGTTCCGCAATTGACTGCAATCTGGGATTGTGCCGCGATGGCACAAAAGTATGGAGTTCCAGTTATAGCTGATGGAGGGATCCGGTACTCAGGAGATGTAGTTAAGGCCATAGCAACTGGTGCAGATGTCGTAATGCTAGGAAGTTTATTTGCTGGAACAGAAGAATCTCCAGGAGAATTAGAGATTTTTCAAGGACGTAGTTATAAAGTCTATCGGGGAATGGGATCGCTTGCGGCTATGAAGGCTGGTAGTAAGGATCGATATTTCCAAGAGGATGAGAGAAAGCTAGTACCTGAGGGAATTGAGGGGCGTGTACCCTTTAAGGGAACGCTTGCCGAAACAGTATTCCAGTTAATAGGGGGATTACGATCTGGAATGGGGTATTGCGGAACCCCATCCATCCAAAGCTTACAGTTAAATTCTAAATTTATACGAATAAGCCCAGCTGGCATGCAAGAGAGCCACCCGCATAATATTCAGATTACAAAAGAAGCACCGAATTATCGATTTTAAGAGTGAGGAGGGTCAGTTCGCAAGAGAGGACTGGCCTTTAATTTTTCGCATAATTTGTCGCGTCGATGACTATTCGAGTTTACTTCAAGAGTGAGGTGGTTTCTGATGGTCAATAAACAATGGATTCCAATTGCGATTTGTGGATGGTTCGTGCTAAACGTATTTGGAGTGCCGTTTACTGCACAAGGAAGTAACTGGGTGTTACTGAGTATTTTTCTTCAACAACTATGGTTATTCTTCTGTGGCTGGATGGCGATAAACAAAATGTCCATTTTTTCGTGGAACATTGGGGATGTTATTGTGGGAATAGTAGCTGGATTGGCCATGTTTATTCTCAATGGGCTAGTTGGCTACGGGACAGTAGCGGGTCTGAGCGTGGTGTATGGAACAGAGACGGTTACCCAATGGCTTGCTCAGGAACGAGCGGGAGTGGAGTCATTGTTAACGTCTGCAGACCAAAATACACCTTGGGGACTGTTTTTTTTAGTAACTCTTGGAGCTTCACTAAGTGAAGAAGTATTTTTTCGCGGAGCTTGGTTAAATAGCCTAAATACAGTTGTCAGTCAGAAACTTGCCGTTATACTAACTGCACTTTTTTTTGCGGCTGTACACTTCTACATCATTCAGTTTCTCCCCGTTTTCTTATCTGGTATTATTCTAGGCGCTCTATTTATACGTAAAAAGAATCTGTTATGTCCGATTATTGCTCATATTGTAGTGAATATACTAGTCTTTGTTTTATATGTCAAATCACTAGCATTGTTCTAGAGCTCTTCCTGCAACGCAAAGCACGGTAGGTGCTCTGCTATAACTTGTAATAATCATGAACATCAACGACGAATACTATGGCACCACCGGCTTCAATTTCTATGGGGAGGTTAATCGCAGTCGGTAATTCAGACGTTGTATGGGGAAGTAACTTTTTGCGGCGAACGCATGTGCTGCGAATAATTGCTAGTACGGAATCTACTTCGTCATCCTCAACTCCGATTAGCAAAGTAGTATTGCCCTGTAATAAAAATCCCCCTGTACTAGCAAGTTTTGTCGAGTGGTAGCCCTGTTCTAGCAATTTTCTGACAAGGGCTGAGGTATCGTCATCTTCAATCACAACGATAGTTAGTTTCATTGTTTTATCCCCCTTTTATAGTATAAGTATTAGACGTAAAGATCCATTATCCTCCTTTCTTGCAACCGCAGAAGCGGATGTTATTGTGGAAGATATTTGTGCGTAGAATGCTATCATGAGGATTCATCGACTAACAATGTATATACATCGAGTGTTTTTTTTGTTGTTGTTGCTAGATTAAAGTGATCGCTTGCATATCTATGACCAAAGGCTTGGAGGCACGAAAGGCGATGAGGGGTTAAAGCACTTAATATACTCTCTAACTCATCTCGGTTTGGAGTTTGCTTGTTGGCCCGACCGCTAAAGTTGTGGTGCCGCAGTAAAGTTACATTTTCTGGTGTTACTAACCCATCGGACCAATCGCCGAGTACAAATGCACCACAGCCTGCGGCCATTGCTTCACGAATTGCTCGTCCCGTACCGATCACCAAGTCTGCTTCATTTATATGAGAGTGAATTTGTGATTTCCACCCACGAACGCTGAGCGGAGTGATTTTCGGATTCCAGTTACCAAGTGAAACAACCTCCCAGTTGAGGTTCGATAACGCTTGGGTGACTGCAAGGAATCCAGGTTCTTTCTTCAAAGTCATTCGTGTTAACAAGACAGCGAGTCGTCGGTCTCGTTGTTTTTTGTTTGGCTTAAATACTGTAAGATCGACACCATTTTCGATGACAGTAGATTTTCCTTCTGGAAAGCCGTAAGCAGACTGCATTTCTTGGCTAATGGTAATAATCTTTTGTGCTTTTTTTAGTTGTACGATCGGCTCAAATTCGAGATAGTGGCAGGTAGCCACTACAGGAACACTGAGTTTTCTTCCAATCTCTAGAGCGAATGGTAGGCTGTGAGCAGAATGAGTATGTACAATTTCAATTCTATTCCTCTTAGCAAATAGTAGTAGAGCTGTCAGCCGCTCAGTAGTGGTAACTGGGATTCGGTGTTGGCGCAATGAGTGTAGATACATTGGGTTACCCAGTTGACTGGCATTAAGGCATGGAGACTGTTGCTGCTTTTTGAGTTCTTCACATAGAGAAAACACATGGGTACTCTGACCATTGTGATAAAAGCGCGTTAGCATCAGGATTCGCATGGCGTGTACACCTCCAAGTGGCTATAGAATGAGTAATCCAGCATCGACTACTTCGATGCTGGATTTGTGGAATGCTTGCCTATCCGCTTACGTACTAGTATTGTTGTTATTGCTAGGCGGTGGTTGTGGTGGGAAAGGTGGCCAGAAAGCGCCAGTGCGAGCTAGTTCGAACCATTCAGGACAGCCAAGGGGTTCAAATATTTCGCACTCTGGTGGTTCAGGGCAGAATCTGCCACATACCTCTAATTGCACAAGAGCAACTACTTTTACTACGATGTATACTCCGATATCACATTCAATAGCCAACCCGCCCTCAATTGGACGACAATTTAGGCATTGAACGAGTGGAAGAATTACAACTTCCATGCCAGGAAGTGCACCTTCCAAGCGGACTCTGCGCCTGCGAAGCTGGGCAGACTGTTGAATAAATTGAGGCTCCCCATTGCCATCATATTCTACATTGAGAATAAAGCTTACCTCTACACTTACTTCTCCAGGTCCAACGATAGCGCCTTCGGTCACCACATTCGTTATCGAGCAATCCACTACGTTAACTGCAGGTGGAAAGCCGTGTGGAATAGGAATACGGAAAGCAGGACAGTCAATAATGGTACACTCATTATACACTTTCTGAGTCAAGATACATTCCCGCACAAAATCGGGCTCATAACAATCCATGGGCATTTAAAGAACCCTCCTCTCTGCGATCATCTTATGCAGTTATTGTAATTCGGTGAAAGAATCTAGAAAAAATGTCTGTAATTATTTTCTGCTGCATAAGGTTAAGTGAATTGAGGAGGGATAGCATGCGGATTCATCTAAACCACCCACGCTTTAACTGGGTAGGCACTGAAAACAAGGAGTTGGTAATGAATCGTAATGAAAATAGGAAGACACTGTACCATGATCAGGTTGAAGATTTTGCGGTCGCCCAATCTGCAGATACGTTACATGTTGTAGCTTTGGTCGGCAAAAAGACTCTTCTATACTGGACAGGAGTGGATGGGTTCGAATCGGCTGAAATTGCTAATGAACACCAGATTGTCGGCGGTCTAAACCTTGTGATTGACGACCAGCAACAATTACATGTATTCTATCTGAGAAAGAATTTACGCGGCATGGGATGTACATTGGTGCATCGCTATCTAAAAGAATCGTGGAGCGATCCAATCATAGTATGTACGAATGCGACTGGTACGGCAGATGATTATCATATTTGTCATGGTTTGACTGGTTATTTGCACCTAGTTTATAGCAGTCAAACAGAGGGAATGTTATTGTACCGTGGTTACGATATTAAGCAGCGAGTATGGAGTGGCGGTGTACCTTTAATGCGCAACGAGTGCTCTCTTCCTCATTTTTTTCCAACAGACACGGCACTTTTGCTAACTTGGATTGAGGAAGCCAAAAACAATACGCTTAAAGGGCGTTGGCTAACTGATCAATGGAGTACTACAGAAACGTTGTCGGATTCGCAACAGGATGTATTCCAACCAGGATATGCATGGGAAAATGGTGCTGTTAAAGTTTTTTGGATCCAAGGAGGTCAACTTATCTATCGGGTATATGACGATGGTAAATGGTTACCTCCTATCTCGATGAAAGAACATGATTATGTGTTGAGACAGCAACTGATAGTGGTAAACAAAGGATCCACTACCTGTCCTATCTATGAAGAGAACAGCGTAGAACCACAGACCAGAGCTGAGCAGACTGTGAATCCGCAGACAACAGAAATGGAAGTAGCAGAAACAAAGCTTATGGATAAACAGATAGCAAGTGCTGAGCGACAAGAGTCTGATCTGCAAAATCGCTTTATACAGCAGGCTTTTCAGCTACACAAAGAGTGGCAAGATTTACGGACGGACTACCAATCAGTGTTAGATTTACAAGCAAATCTTACAGAATATATAGATATCACAATAGCCAAAAAGATTCCCAGTGATTCCCAATTGAATAGTCCCGAAACGATATTTGGGGACATTGAAGCTCGAGTGAGAGATCTAAGCGCTAAACTCATCAAGATGAATGATCGTCTAGTATTAGTAGGGGATGATGTGCGGCTGATGCGATCGAGTGCTAAGTCTGTTAGCTTCGAGAAATTACAGCAACGTATTGAAAAGATTGAAGTCAAAACCAATCGGTCAGTGACAGATAGCGCGGTGGTAAATCTAGAAGCAAGGATCAAGCTATTAGAACAAGAATTGGCTAGGGTAAACCAGGAACTAGTAAAGCTCCGTAGTCTAAAATCTGCGAAGCGACCCATGTGGCGGAGATTATTCCGACGCTAATTACCCAACTCCTTCGCTAGCAGCATATACTGATTTGAAGGAGGGAGTACATTTATGGAATTGATAATCTATGGAGAAGCCAACCTCCGTATTTCTGGCTATGGTGGTTGTCGCAAGACAATAACCCTTGGGGAGGCGGTTCTAGGACTTCGTCGTTTATGTGCAAGGCGGTATGGGACGAAAGTAAGGATTCGGTTTGTCGGTACAAATAGCCAGGAGGTAACGACAAACAAGCGAATCGCTCACCTATTATTCAAGTATCGTAAATCCTTACCCATTGTCATGCTCGATGATAAAGTGATCTGCAAAGGAGAGCTACCCAAGTTATCAATTTATGAGATGCTAGATCGCGAGCTTGAATAATGGTAATAGTTCCCTTTTGATCCTGAAACTTGAATACGTTATACTGTAATTAGGGAGGGTAATCCTCTCTAATTACAAAAACGAGGAGTGAAGTTAGTGAAAAAGTTTATTGGCATTATGTGTTTAATTTCATTGTTTTTTGTCGGTGCCGCTGGAATAGTAGATGCGAATGCATGGTCTTTCTGGTCCAATAATCAGACATGGTTCAATTCAGGTGGGACAAGCACTACACCAACTGCCCCATCAACCCCATCAATACCAGATTCTCAGCCAAGTGAGCCTACACAACCGAATACTGCTGCAAGCAATCTTTGGGGTTCTTACTGGTCTACTGTTAATTGGCAAAGTGGGACAACCCAGCCTAGTCAACCCGTGCAACCACAACCTATTGTACCAATCCAACCGACACAACCAGTTCAACAGCAACCAAGGCAGGTGCCTAAACCTAGCAGTAACCTCACATCAATGGAGCGTCAGTGGATTGGGATGGTTAATCAGGAACGGACAGAACGCGGTCTCCAACCTCTACAGACAGACATAACCCTAGTGAGAATAGCGAAGGATAAAAGTCATCTAATGGCATCAACAGGAAATGTTGAGCATGGTTCACGCAGTCAATTTCATGCTATTTTAGATGACGCCGGTGTCAGTTATCGTCAAGCTGGTGAAAATATAGCACGTGCAGCTAGTTTAATACGAATACATAATGGACTAATGGCTAGCAGCGGTCACAGAGCGAACATTCTGACAACGGGATATACTCACATCGGAGTGGGTATCGTACAATACGGCACCTCTTACTACGCAACTCAGGTGTTTATTCGTAGATAGTATGGAACAAAGTGACCCTCTAGGTATGTAGAGGGTCATTTTATTCCATACTATTACTATCCTATTAGAGAAAGTCGGCTACACTTGCGAGCACATATGTGGGTTTAATCGGGGATGAAGCTAATAGTTCAGGTGTGGTAATACCAGTTAATACGATCGCAGTATCTAAATCTAGGTCAATTCCCATCTGAATGTCAGTTTCTAAGCGATCTCCGATCATTAAGCATTGACTTACGGGTAGCTGCATACGTTCAAGGGCAACGGCGAGCATTTGGGGTGATGGTTTTCCGCAAATTAATTCTGGACGAAGTCCCGTTACTCCTTCAATAGCGCCCATCATACCTGCACAATCTGGAATTTCGCCTCCCTCGACTGGACATGTCCGATCAGGATTCGTAGCGAAATAGCGAGCACCATTTTTAAGGGCAATCATGGCATCGTTTAGTTTGTCGTAATGAAAGGTGCGATCAAAAGCCACTACGAGAAATTCTGCTTCTAGTGGTTTTTTGGTTATTTGCAATCCAGCTGCTTGGAGTTCCTCAATTAAAGGAGGTTCACCAATGACATAGACTGTAGCCCTTGCTTTCTCAGCGGCAATGACTTGGGCAGTCACTAAGGAGGAGTTTACAATAGTATCAAGATCTGCCTTGATACCCATTTTCGTTAATTTATTTACGTAATTTGTCCGACTTTCAATAGGTTTGTTGGAGAGGAAAACAACTTTCTTCTGCTGTTCTGTGAGTTTAGCAATCACTTTGTCCGCTTTTGCTAATAGTTGATTGCTTAAGTAAATGGTTCCATCTAAGTCAAAGATGTAACCATTGTACCCCATTAAGTCTGCTTTACTATTCATTCCTTGGCCTCCAAAAAGGGTATGCTCGATGTTTAAGCATACCCAGATAAACTGTAGTTTGTTATTCGTCTAAAGCATTCGGGAGTAGTACCATTGGTAGTGCTGAAGGTCGTGCACAACTACTCGCTAGTTCATAGTACTTTCCATCACGTGAGGCATCGTGGAATCCATGCATCACTTCAAGTACATGATATGTTAAGTCACTGTTCGCACGATGAGTTCGTCCACTGCGGATGGCGTACGCCATATCTGCAGGGCCGATACCTCGACTGTTTGTAGCGAATCCATGCGTTAAAGGCATTTCTGTCCATTCCTTAACACCTGCTCGGCGCACACGAACTGGACCTCCAAATGTATTAGGATCAGGTACACTTAAGGTTCCTTCGCTGCCATAAATCTCGATGCGAGGTACATTTGCTGCCCAGACATCAAAGCTTGTGATAATGGTGCCAACGGCTCCGCTAGCAAAATCCATAACGCCTGCTATATGGGTAGGGACCTCGACATCTATTTTTGTGCCAAATTTTGGTTCACTTGTGATAGTACGCTCAGGAAAAGAGATACGTGCCGATCCTGATACACGCTTAATCGGTCCTAAGAGGTTTATTAAGGCTGTGAGGTAGTATGGACCCATATCAAACATCGGACCACCGCCAACCTTATAGTAGAACTCTGGATCCGGATGCCAGGACTCATGGCCGTGGCCCATCATAAATGCTGTTGCGGCGATAGGAGTGCCAATCCATCCTTCGTCAATTAGCTTACGACAAGTTTGAATACCCGCACCCATAAATGTATCAGGGGCTCCACCTACTAATAATCCTCTACTTTTGGCGAATTCCAGTACTTTTTGGGCATCTTCTCTCTTGGCTGCTAATGGTTTTTCCACATAGACATGCTTCCCTGCTTGAAGTGTTTCTAAACAGACTTTAGCATGATCAGGTGGGGTGGTTAAGTTAATCACTAACTCAATATCTGGGTTTGTTAATAGCTCTTTACCTGAATAGTAAACATTTGGGATGCTATATTCAGCGGCTTTGCTATCTACTCGTTCGGGAATAAGATCGGCAGCAGCAATTACATCAAGAATCTCTAGTTTTTGCGTGTTTTTAAAGTAAATACCACTAATATTTCCACAACCAATGATACCAACTCTTACTTTTTCCATATGCTTTCCTCCTTGCGGCTCTCCTGCAATTACCACATATTTGGGACTGATCTATCAGCTTCTGTTTGGTACTGTTGTGCTAATTGTTTTCCTTGTGCAGCCCAGAGGAAACCTCTACGCATAAGTGTAATATTTTGTGGCATTTCCATCACATCAGCGTGATGTCCAAGTGCATTATAAAACACTCGCCCTTTACCCCAGCGCTTGGTCCAGACTACTGGCATGTCAACAACACCATTGGCAGCATGTGGTCCTTCAGCGGTTGGAAACCTAGTTGTAGCTAATACTTCAACTGCAGGATCTACATGTAGATAGTATTGCTCTGATTGAACACTAAAGTCTTCAATTCCCTCGACAATAGGATTAGACCCCTTTTTGATATTAACCACATAATCGGTTCCATCATTACCAGGGTGAGCTACCCAATTTCCACCAGTCATAAATTGCCACTGCACACTATCGCGAAAGGCATCACACATACCTCCGTGATTTCCAGCAATACCGACACCACTAGCGACTGCAGCGAGTACTGGTTCACATTGTTCTTTTGTGATTTTTCCCATAGTCCAGATTGGAACAATCAAATCGAGACTCTTTAGTTTTTCTGCATCCAAAAAGGCATCTAAGGTATCGCTTACTTCTACATCAAAATTTTCCTCCAATAATATCTTGCGAAAAATATCTGTGAGCAGGATAGGTTCGTGGCCTTTCCATCCACCACAGACAATTAATGCTTGGTGCAATACGCTCAACTCCTTATTGTAACTATTTTGGTGAAAAGTTTTCATCCAAGAGTAAAAAAGCTGGGACTAATAGAAGAATACCCACTAGCCAACTGGCGCGGGAGAAAAAGAAAATGCTTGCACCAAAAATAACAATTGGGAGAATCTTTCGCAAAAGAATGTGTAAAAACTTATTTGGTTTTTTCATAAATACCCTCCTTATATCCATTAATATTCGGGATCGTTTTTCGATCTCCTGTCAAATCCAGTGAGAAAATGGCCAGAGAATCATGCAATGAGATTTTTCAGGTAGTACTATATTTGTGTGTGGTTAACCTGCTCTATTGGCTTTGATTGTCCAAAATTGGGTTTTGGACAATCTACAGGCGCAGCCCAGCGCACGGCATTTTTAATGACAGTTTGAATTTCGCTTTGGTAGAAAATCGGAAAGGTTTCGTGGCCTGGTCGGAAGTAGAAAATTTTACCATTACCCCGATGATAGCAACAGCCACTCCGGAAAACTTCACCACCAGCAAACCAGCTCATAAAGACCAAAGTGTCTGGTGCAGGAATATCAAAGCGTTCTCCATACATCTCCGCATGGGGGATCTCAAAAAACTGGCCTAAGCCATTGGCGATGGGATGTCCTGGTTCTATCACCCAAACTCGTTCCTTTTCTCCAATTTGTCGCCACTTCAGGTCACATGTCGTACCCATTAATTTCTTAAATATTTTGGAAAAATGCCCAGAATGAAAGATGATGAGTCCCATTCCTTCAAGTACACGCTGGTGTACCTTAGACACAATTGTATCACTAACATCACCATGGGCTAGATGTCCCCACCAGGTTAGTACATCGGTGTCTGCTAAGACCTCATCTGTTAACCCGTGATCTGGTTCATCTAGGGTAGCTGTTCGTACAATTATATCAGCTTCAGCGCCTAAAAATGCGGCAATTGCAGCATGCATACCTGCAGGATATATTTCTCTCACCCTTTGGTTGGCTTGCTCATGGCGGAATTCATTCCATACTGTTAGGCGAATAGTATTTGACATGTAATCACTCCTTGCAGCAAATCACTACTCTTATATTTCTTTTATTGGGGTAAACTTCCTTCTATCTTTTTTGTTTTGGTGAAATTTGAGCAGGTAAGAGTATACGGCTAACGAATTAATAGATGTTAGTACTCTACGGGGAGGTTTACCATGTTAAAAAAGAATGGAGTTGTAATTGCTTGCTTGGTGATTTGTGTAATTTTTTGGATGCAGTCGCTGAGTGTCTTGGCAACAACGGGAACGAGTGTGTTGATCAATGAGATTATGGCATCAAATAGCGACACGATTGCGGATGAGGATGGAGATTACGAAGATTGGATTGAGCTATATAATGCAGGAGAAGAGGTGGTCGAGCTAACAGGGTACTACCTCTCAGATTCAATGGATGCACCACTACGCTGGCAGTTTCCCACGGTGCACATTGGTGTGGAAGAATTCTTGTTAGTCTGGGCTTCTGGGAAGGATAAGGTTGGTGAAGAGGGGCAACTCCATACAGACTTTAAGATCAGTCGAGAAGGGGAGCCAATTATTTTAACCTCACCAGATGGCGAGACTATTGTTGACATGATTGCAGCTGTTCCGATCCCGCGCACTATGTCATATGGGCGGTTGCCCGACGGAAGTGACACATTCGTGTACTTTGGTGATGATAATGTATCTCCACAAATGAGCAATAATCAATCGTCACCAACAGTGTTGCCCACCACGAGACTGCTGCCCGAATTTTCGCATGAGCGAGGATTTTACACAGCTGTATTTAATCTAGATTTGACGGCGAATCATCCAAACGCCATAATTTATTATACTTTAGATGGGTCTGATCCTGATCCTGCTAATCTAGATGGAACGGAGTACTACATAGCCAAAGATTACCCGAATGGGGATCAGGTAATGCGTACTACTAAAACGTATGTTTATAACGAGCCGATCACCATTCGGGATGGACGATCGATTCCTAATGATATTGTCAGCATTTATACTGGCCGCGGATGGAGGGCGCCGAGCCGTTCGGTATTTAAGGGAGTTGTCGTTAGAGCGAAGGTGTATATCGATGAAGAGACATTTAGTCCAACGATAACGAATACCTACTTTGTCAACCCCCGAATTCACGAACGCTATACACTGCCGATAGTATCAATTGTAGCTGATCCAATTCATCTATTTTGCTACGAAGAGGGTTTTTATGTCCCTGGGAAGATTTTCGACACTTTCTTTGACGCAGAATTGCCAGGTTGGCAGCAACCAGGTAACTACAGCCAGCGGGGACGGGACTGGGAACGAGAAAGTCATATTGAGTTTTTTGAAGACAGTCACACCTTTGGATTTTCTCAGAATATCGGCTTACGGATTCACGGAGGCGCATCTCGAACGCGGGATCGAAAGTCATTTCGTTTATATGCCCGAAGTGAATATGATGAACAAAATAGATTTGAGTACGATATATTCCCAGGTCTCATACAACAAGCAGGAGAAGGAGAGAGAATTACTAATTTTAATCGCTTAATTCTGCGGACTTCAGGGAATGATTCAGGCGGAACGCTGTTCCGTGATGCGATGATGCAGCGCCTTGTGGATTCATTAGATGTTTCTAAACAAGCGTATCGACCCGTTGTTGTTTTTGTCAATGGTGAGTACTGGGGTACTAAGAATTTCCGTGAGCGTCTAGATGCACACTATATTGAGAGTCATTTCGAAGTGGATCCTGATGAGGTAGTTATGCTTTATGATTATCATATGAGTGGAGGTACCTCTCTGAGTGTAGGTACTGAACAGGATGTAGCAGATTTTGTGGCGTTAAGAGAGTATATAGCAACAAATAATATGCAAGACCCCCTTCACTATGACTACGTAGCAACGAAAATTGATCTGGACAATTTTATTGAGTACTATGCGGCTAATATCTATTTTAAGAATACGGATTGGCCTCACAACAACAATCAATTTTGGCGTAAGAATACTGCTGAATATGTACCTGATGCGCCTCATGGACACGACGGGCGCTGGCGGTGGATGATGTTTGATACAGATTTTGGATTTGTTCAACCAGAGCACAATACACTAGAATGGGCTACCGCCTTATACAACGGACGCACCAATGAGGCTTGGCCAAATATGATTCTCCGTGGTTTACTTGCAAACGATAAGTTCCGCTATCAATTTATCAATACGTTGGCTGATAGTATGAACACTGTTTTCCAAAGTGATTGGGTCCATGAGATTATCGATGAAATGCATAGAGTTATTCAGCCAGAAATTACAGAGCATGTAGAACGCTGGAACAATGGCGGACGAAACCCTCAATTTATGAAAGATTTTGCGACTGAACGTCCCCAATTTGTTCGTCGTCACATTATCGATGAATTTAAATTGGATGGTGTAGCAACAGTTACACTAAACACGGATCCTGCTAAAGGTTATATTCGGGTCAACTCCATTGATATTGTTAGCACTACACCAGGAATTAAGGATCAGCAATCCTTTACTGGGAGCTACTTTTTAGGTGTGCCCATTGAAATAACTGCTATTCCTTTACCCGGATACGAATTCAGTGGCTGGGTGGGGGTTCGAGGTGTCCAAGAGGAGTCGTTTTCCATTGTATTGCAACGGGATCTAGCTCTATTTGCCCGCTTTGAGAAAACTAACTAGACCGAAATACTTCTCTCTTTTAGTTCGCTAAGTACGAAGCGGCGATAGTTCCCCTTAAAGCTTGTTAAAACATTAACGAATATATTGTTAGGATGTTCGCAATCGTCTCTTTGAAAAAACGTTTGCTGATCAGTGTACGATTAGCAAACAGCGAATGCCTTTAGTTGCGATGGAGTTTGGTCATAAAAGCACCCTAGCCAATGTTAGCTAGGGTGCTTTTATGACATTTTCCTTTTGTTATGTAACAGATTAAGCCTAACGAGTTGCTCAATTGTTACAGGTCTATTACTGAACAGCTCGAGGTTGCACTTTTGAATCTTGAGGAAAAAATTCTGCAATCGCGTACTTAGCGTCATCTGAACCCCTCCGAGTGAGATTTGTGTGAAAATCCTAACAAACTCTATGTGATAAATATAACAAACTTTTTGGAGGATGTCAATACACTTAGAGCGTTGCTTATGTTAAAATTTTGGTATGGGTAGCTCGCGATCGCGAGACTCAGTATGAATGCTAAATTGTTATTAGCAAGGAATGCAGGGAATTACTAGCAAGAAATGGAAGTAAGAGGAAAAAGTTATAGGGAGTGAACACAGTGAAAGTAGTAGCATTTAATGGTAGTCCACGTTTGAAGGGTAATACAGGAAGTTTAATTAAAGCGGTCTTTAAGCCTTTAGAATCTGCGGGGATAGATTGTGAGCTCGTCCAGTTAGCAGGGAAAGTAAATCGTGGGTGCACAGCTTGTCTTCATTGTCGCACAACGCAAAGTGGACTATGCGTCTTTGACGATGATATTGTTAATGCCTGTATTCAAAAGATGAAGGAGGCAGACGGGATTATTATTGGTTCTCCGACCTACTTTGCGAATATGACAGCCGAGACGAAGGCTCTCATTGATCGTGCAGGTTATGCGACTCGCGGGTCTGGAATTCTGCTTAAACGTAAAGTTGGGGCTGCAGTTGTTTCTATGCGTCGAGCAGGTGCTCTCACGACGTTTAATAGTATTAATGATTTCTTTCTCATTAATGAGATGATTGTTCCAGGCTCAAGCTATTGGAATCTAGGTCTAGGTGGTGCAGTCGGTGAAGCTGAGGATGATGCAGAGGGCATAAGAACGATGAATCGGTTAGGTGAAAATATGGCGTGGTTACTAGAGAAATTATTATAGGTTATCTTGAGTAGTAAAGTATGCTTGCAGTCCTTTGCTAACGGCTAATGCTATAGCTAGCTGGCCGTCTGCTGACATCATATATGTGCGATCGCGTGTGTTGGAAATAAAGCCGATTTCAATAATCACGGCTGGGATATCACTTTGTCTTAAGAGATAGAAATCGTCTGTTATGATTCCTGGTTCCGGGCGTCCTGGTAGTAGAGGACCTAGGTGTTTTTGTATCGCTTGCGCTAAGAGTAGACTCTGCTGAGAACCGGTTTGATATAAGGTTAATACCCCCTTAGCAGATTCCTGCTGATAGTGATTCGTATGAATACTGAGTAGTACCTCAGCTTGATTTTTCTCGGCCACTAACAAACGTGCTCGTAGACCAAGGCGGTATCTAGGTGGAGTGCGAGTACCTAAGACGATGTGGCGATCTAGTGGATGAATTGCACGTCCAGCTGCCTTATCTTGTGCGAATTCGACTTTCGTGTACTCAATTTCTTCATGGATAGTTACTATCTCCCAGAGAGCAGTATCTGTTGTTCTGGTTAGTATGGGAACTCCCCCATCGAGTGCAATTTGCTGGGCAATTATCTCACTAATTAGCAGGGTAATATCTTTCTCGATCAAACCTGCATGATTGCTGCCGGAATCTACACCGCCGTGCCCTGGATCTAGTACAATGATCCGATTAGCCAGAGGCTTTGTAGGGGTTGTAGGGGTTGTAGGCCATAAAAAGCAAAGAAAAACAAGGACGAGGGGAGTGCAAACATAGAGAGTACGACCGATTTTTCGGCGTGAGAGAACTAGAAGAATAGGAACGTGGTTGAACATACTTACACCCCGCAAGTTAGAAAATAGCAACTATACAAGAAGCTATGAATAAGGAGGTGTAAGTATGCATAATAGCAGATCATTAATGTCGAGTGGGTGAGTTCGGTTAAGGCGATGGGTTGTTTGATTTGGCTGGAATACGGATAAAGAAAAAGATAACAAGAACTCCCACAGCCCCTAGTGCGGCGGCAGATCCAAAGACGAGTTGGTGGGAATGGCGCATCAGAAGCGCAAATAACGGAGGACCAATCGCAACACCAGCAAAGCGCATACTACTATAAAAGGATGTGATTGTGCCTCGCTCTTCTTTTTCAATGCTTTCTGTTATTAATGCATCTAAGGCTGGTAAGGTTACACCGATACCGGCGCCGCCTATCAGTAATGCGATTAATAGTGCATAGATGTTTGTAAAGAAGCTGATGGGGAAGCTAGCAATTGTAAATAATAGCATGCCAGCAAAGGCTGCCCATTTCATATGTTGCTTATCTTGGCCTAACACCAATCCGGTAAGGTACGAAGCAAGACACAGACTCGCTAAAGGAATGGCAAGTACAAATCCCTTCGGTATGTCTGCAATTCCATACTGGTTTTCTAGTAACGATGATAAGTAAAACAACACACCAAAGAGAATCGTCATTGTAATGCAACCGATGGCATATACCGCGATTAACCACCGTCCTTCACGTATAAATATTTGCTTGACAGCATGAAAAAAGACAGATATTTTTACAGGTTTTTCTTTGGTAGTTGGGTTTTTGACAAGAAATATCATCGCAATGATCGATATTAGTGATAATACAGGAATAGCAAGGAAGGGTAAAAACCACACAATCGTAGCTAATACAGCGCCCAATACAGGGCTTAGAACTTTACCAAAAGTATTAGAGGTCTCTACGATCCCTAAACCGTGACTAATCTGTTTTTCACTATTATATAAGTCTCCCACTAAAGGTAGGACTATAGGAAAAGCGCCAGCTGCCCCTAAACCTTGTAATAAACGAGCAATAATGATTATTGTGTAGGGGTTTGGTATAAGCCAAGCTGCTAGACCAGATATAAGGCCACCAATTCCTGCTAAACATAAACTGGGGATGATAACCATCTTCCGCCCGATCCGGTCAGACAAAATGCCAGCAATGGGGATAAAGACGACAGCGACTATCGAGTACACAGTGATGATAAAACTGCTCTGCAGCGGAGTGATGTTTAATTCGCGTTCCATCACTGGAAGTACAGGAATTAACATGGAATTACCGAGAGTCATCATTAAAGGAATAGAAGCAATTGCTGCTAAAGACCAGGTCTTTTTATTCACACAATTCGCCCTTTCTGTATTGAACACACTACCTTTAAGTGTGTCCAATTAAGCAAAGGAAATACAGGAAAAGTGGTCTACCTGCTCGCTTCTTGTTCGCCATCAGATAAAATTGCAAACCCAAGGGTTCCGGGACCTGTATGTACTCCAATCACCGGGGAAACATCACAGAGAAAGATTTCTTTTAGGTTTGGAAGCTCTTCAATCCGTTTTGCTAGACTGATGGCCTCAGCTTGGGCTCCGCCATAGCAGATTGCTACATTACTTGCGGCTTTTGCAATCGTTTCTCTGGCGATATCGTACATTTTCTCAATGGATTGCTTGCGCCCACGAACCTTCGTATACGTTGTGTAAATTCCTTCTGGGTTCACCATAATTATTGGTTTGATATTCATGAGTTGTCCAAGGGTGCCCGAAACTTTTCCAATTCGGCCGCCTCTTTTGAGATATTCTAATGTACTAAGCACAAAGAAAACAGAAAGGCGTTCCCGCACAGCCATAATATGCTTAGATATTGCTTCAAAGTTCATTTGTTTCTCTGCAGCCTTAGCAGCTTCAATCACCATATAGCCAAGACCCATTGAAATGGATTTTGAGTCAACAACCTTGATGATAATGTCCTTGGCCTGGCTAGCCATGGTTTCCATCATTTGCCCTGTTCCGCTTAACCCTGATGATATATGAATTGCCAATAAATGGGTAAATCCTTTGTCTTTAAATTTTTGAAAGACCATCTCAACATCCTCTGGTAGTGGTAATGATGTTGTTGGTACTTCTTTATCTAGACTCTCATAGACCTCTTCAGCGGAAATATCAACACCGTCACGGTATTCTCTGTCGGAGTAAAGAATGCGTAGTGGTATAACTTCAATCCCATATCGACTAATGATCTCGGCTGGAATATCGCATGTGCTGTCTGTAATAATTCCAATCTTTTCATTCACTGTAAATGCACCTCACTTATTTAATCTGATGTTTCTTCACTTCGCTTGTATGGAAGGTAATTCCTTTATCCTAAGCAATAAAGATCAACTTTATGTGAGATACTATAGTGTAAGTTCGATCTTTTTATGAAATGGAGAGTGGATGAAATGATAGATGAGCTGGTGCAAAAAGCGAAAAAGGCAGAACGGCTACTTTTACAGCTAAACCAGCAGCAAGTGGATACAATTGTGCGAGCAATGGCTTTAGCAGGTGTAGATGAACATATGAGTTTAGCGCGGATGGCTGTAGAAGAGACAAAAATGGGGGTTTACGAGGACAAGGTCACGAAAAACCTATTTGCAACGGAGTATGTCTACCACGATATCAAAAATCAAAAAACAGTGGGTGCTATTAAGACCTTAGAGATTGAGGGCTATGACGAAGTCGCTGAACCAGTGGGTATCATTGCTGGTGTCACACCAGTTACGAATCCGACATCCACAACAATGTTTAAATGTCTAATTGCTATGAAAACACGTAATCCAATTATCTTTGCCTTTCATCCGAACGCCCAGAATTGTAGCGTTGAGGCAGCTCAAATTATGTATCAGGCTGCTTTAGCCCATGGTGCGCCTAAAGACTGTATTCGTTGGATACCGAAGCCTTCACTCGAAGCAACGAAGTCACTCATGGAGCATAACGATATTTCGTTGATACTTGCCACGGGTGGTGCAGGGATGGTGCAGCAAGCGTATAGTTCTGGTCGTCCGGCGTTGGGAGTTGGTCCGGGAAATGTACCAGCATATATTGAAAAAACTGCAAATTTGCGCAGAGCAGTCGCTGACATTGTGGTGAGTAAGACGTTTGATAATGGTACGGTTTGTGCTTCGGAACAGGCGGTTATCGTGGACACGGAAGTTGTTTCGGATGTGAGGCGGTTGTTTGAGCAGTTAGGAGGGCATTTTCTTCATCCCGAGCAGATATCTCAGCTTGAGAACTACGCAATAAATCAAGAAAAGAATACGATTAACGCAAAAATTGTAGGCCAATCAGCGCTGAAAATTGCCGAAGATGCGGGAATTGATGTGCCCGAAGGTACCACAATTTTAATGGTTGATGTGGATGGTGTAGGGCCAGATTTTCCGCTAACACGCGAAAAACTAAGTCCAATACTAGCATTCTTAGTGGCACAGGATACTGATAGTGGAATTTGTTTATGTGAGGGTATGACTCAGTTTGATGGTTTAGGTCACTCTGCAGTGATCCACAGTGAGAATCAAGAGGTGATTCGCGAATTTACCAAACGAGTACAAGCGGGTCGTCTCATTGTGAACAGTCCTTCTGTGCACGGGGCAATTGGTGAGATTTATAACGCGAATACCCCTTCCTTAACGCTCGGTTGTGGCTCGATGGGAGGTAATTCAACCACAGATAATATTAGTGTTCACAATCTCCTAAATATCAAGCGCGTGGCAGGTCGGAGGAATCGTATGAAGTGGTTTCGGGTGCCAGAGCGCATTTATTTTGAAGCGGGATCCTTAGAATACTTAAGCAAAATATACGATAAAACCAAGGCGGTCATAATCACCGATCGCACGATGATTCAATTAGGTTATGTGGATCGTGCAATTCGTGAGTTAGAGAAGAATAAAGTAGCGACTCGGGTGTTCGCGGATGTGGAACCAGACCCATCGACAGATACTGTCATTGAAGGTACAAAAGTAATGAAAGAGTTTCAGCCTGATCTAATCATTGCGCTTGGAGGCGGTTCGCCAATGGATGCAGCGAAGGCAATGTGGCTATTTTATGAGTATCCGGATACAGATTTTGAAGCCTTACGCCTCCGCTTTGCTGATATCCGTAAACGGACCTACAAGTATCCAAAACTGGGAATTAGAGCAACTTTCGTTGCAATTCCTACCACAAGCGGTACGGGTTCGGAAGTTACTGCCTTTGCGGTGATTACCGATAAAAAACGAGGAGTTAAATATCCACTTGCCGATTATGAATTATTACCGAATGTGGCAATTATTGATCCCACTCTGGTACAATCGTTACCCGCAGAAGCCACAGCCGACACTGGTATTGATGCCTTGGTTCATGCCATTGAAGCGTATGTATCGGTATTGGCATCAGATTATACAGATGCATTAGCACTCAAGGCCATTGAACTCGTAATGAAATGGTTACCCGAAGCGTATCACAATCCGACGAATTTCCAAGCGCGCGAAAAAATGCATAATGCAGCCACGATTGCTGGAATGGCGTTTACCAATGCCTTTTTAGGTATTAACCATAGCTTAGCGCATGTGTTAGGAGCGCATTTTCACATCCCGCATGGTCGGGCGAATGCAATTCTACTCCCTCATGTTATTCGCTATAATGCACAGCGTCCGTCAAAACTTGCTGCTTACCCACAATACGAGTACCCGGAGGCTGACCGCGATTATGCTTGTATTGCCAAGTATCTAGAGTTGCCAAGCAGTACAGTGGCAGAAGGCGTGGAGAGTCTAATTAGAGCAATCACCGATCTAGCGAAGAATCTTAATTTACCCACGAACTTGGCCGAAGAACGTGTGGACGAGGAGCGGTTCCGGGGTGTGGTGCGGGATATGGCCTACGAAGCGTTTGCCGACCAAACCACGACGACAAACCCGCGTCAGCCTCTAGTGACCGAATTAGAGGAAATATATCTACAAGCATATTATGGTAGTGACTATATGCGTTCTAGACAGGACGATGTGCATGCTGCTCCCCACCAAGTGGCGGATCAAGTAGATATCGCGATCGCAAGCTTAGTGAATGATCGCCGTAATACAGACCTTGCATATCACGGAAGACAACACTAAGAGATACCTTCGGGCATCTAAACCGGAAACCACTATGCATTAAGGAGAAAATGACAAAACCGTGTGCGAAATTGCATGCGGTTTTTTTATGTTTCGATAAATTTGACAGATTGAGTATAAGCTCATATAATCTAAGTGATTTAAGCATAAGAGTTTAGAAACGAGGACAGAAAATGATTAAAGTCGCGAATCTGCAATATCAGTATCCTAAGGGGACAGACTTTGCAATTAAAGATGTTAACTTTGAAGTGAAGCAAGGCGAAATTTTCGGATTTTTAGGGCCATCGGGAGCGGGTAAGAGTACCACCCAAAAGATTGTGATTGGTAGTTTAAAGGGGTATCAAGGATCTGTACAGGTAATGGGTGCAGAAGTAGGTACTATGGGTTCGAATCTCTATGAGAAAATTGGGGTGAGCTTTGAACTTCCTAATTTGTATAGTAAATTTACAGCGCTAGAGAACCTGCAGTTTTTTGCATCCCTTTATGCGGGCAAAACGGCGAACCCACTCGATCTTCTAGCATTAGTCGGATTAAAAGAGGCGGCAAACTCTCGCGTGGGGCGTATATCCAAGGGCATGAAGATGCGATTAAATTTTTGTCGAGCATTACTAAATGAATCGGAGTTACTGTTCTTTGATGAACCGACCTCAGGTTTAGATCCGGTGAATGCCAAGAATATTAAAAACATAATATTTGACCAAAAGCGTCAAGGGCGCACTGTGTTTCTTACAACACACAATATGAATGTGGCCGAGGAGTTGTGTGACCGGGTGGCATTTATTGTCGATGGTCAAATTGCACTAATTGATTCGCCGAAAGAGTTAAAACTACAGCAAGGTAAGAAAATGGTCACTGTCCACACTAGCCAAGATACTATTGTTAAGTCTCAGGAGTTTTCACTAGAGGGATTAGCGGATAATCAAGAATTTCTCACACTCCTTCGCTCCCAACAGGTGCAGACCATCCATACACAAGAGGCTACATTAGAAGATATCTTCATTCGAGTTACAGGAAGGACATTAATATGAGACTAATGAGTGCAATTAGGCAGGATGTGCGTTTTCAGGTAAGGCATCGTTTTTATATGGCGTATCTGGTGATGACCATGCTCTATATCGCTATTCTTTGGTTTGTGCCAGTTATGTATAAAGGGTATGCTGTAACCTTCATTGTCTTCTCTGATCCTTGTGGCTTAGGATTCTTTTTTGTTGGTGGGCTGATTTTGCTAGAGCGGGATCAAAATATTATAAATGCACTCTTTGTCACACCGTTACGAGTTCATGAGTATATCTGGGCGAAGGTGCTTTCATTAACGCTCTTGGCTGTTGTGACGAGTGTAATGATCGCAAGTGTTGGTCTAGGTTTTGGGCAATTTAGGTTGGGACTGCTTATAGTTGGAATTATATTAAGTGCTATCTGTTTTACTTTGTTAGGTATAACCTTAGCGATCCGTGTCAAGACGGTGAATCAGTACTTCATTGGATCTGCACTCTATAGTGTCTTTTTTCTACCATTACTAAATTATACAGGACTAATAGATGTGCCTTGGTTAAATCTGTTACCAACAGCGGCGGTGCTTGATTTGTTAAGTGCAGCTCTGCTTCATAGCCCGGTGCATGCTGGTAGTTTCTTCCTACTAATAGGTTGGATTGGAATTGCGTTTTGGTGGGCGCAGATCTGGTTTAAGCGCTACATTATCTGGGGAATTGGAGAATGATGATGCGAAGAATC
>SKJB01000055.1 GCA_007116145.1 Limnochordia bacterium
ACAGTTGAAGGTAATTATGCCGAAACCACTGGAATTTATGATCAGAGATTAGGGATCATTCGGGATGACGAGTTGCTTGTGGGTCAGGACGTATCAACCATCGTTCAGACTTTTTGGCAAAAGGTGAACGAAGAGTGGTTGATCTTTAAGATTCAAATCACGCTAGATATTCAAACAGTGATAGATTTTTAGGGTTTGTGCAAGTAAAGCCAACGCTGAGGTATCAACCCAGCGTTGGCTTTACTTGCGTTTTTAGGCAATGGCCACGCATGGAACACATAGTACATCACAGGGGTAGATTACATTAGGGTTAGCGATATGTGGATTTGCATCAATTAATGCCTGCAGTGAAACCCCGTATATCTGAGCAATCGAAAACATAGTCTGGCCTGCGAGTACCGTATGCTGGCATTCGAATCCAGGCGGACAGCTTGATGGTATGCGACAAGCTATTCGTACACCCAAGTTAGTCACCTCTTTCCTAGTGAATCGAAGGGGATACCCTCGTTCATTGTCATAGTATGTTTGGAAGGAGAAGGTGTTCTAGTACTGGGTTCCTTTAAAAAGTGAGAGCAAGGAGACTGATGCTGGCCTTAACCGTGTTGATCTACCAAATGCAAAAAACACCACTCGTATGAGTAGTGTTAAGTTCCTATAAAACTGTTCATCCATGGTATTTTGAGGTGGCGCGCCCGACAGGATTCGAACCTGTGACCCTTTGATTCGAAGTCAAATACTCTATCCAGCTGAGCTACGGGCGCTAGTACTTTACTAGTCTACAATAAGTCGCA
The DNA here is from genome assembly GCA_007116145.1 of Limnochordia bacterium. Classification (GTDB taxonomy): domain Bacteria; phylum Bacillota; class Limnochordia; order Darwinibacteriales; family DTU012; genus CSBR16-88. The sequence continues at coordinate 792 of SKJB01000055.1, forward strand.
TGCGATGTCAAGCGAAATTATGTAAAATCAGAAGTCAAAGAGTGATTGTGTCATACAAAAAATTCATGAATCATTTTAATGTCGTTGTCGACATGCGCTTGTAATGCCTCAAGATCAACCACTCCGTCCATTCTTGTTAAATGCTGAGGTTGATACATGCTTTTTGATGCTATACTATATACTCTCCAGTGTTTTGCAGCCCGTTCTAGGTTGGCTATCGCATTCTTTTTTCGGGTCTGATCACCGGTCTTTTGGTAAAAGGCAAATTCTAGAGCCGCTTGAAATTTTTGTTGGTAATACTGACCAAGATAGCCCATGCATCGGATATCACCAAGCGTATGACGCAATTCCTTACTTGGCTGAGGTTGAGTGGACTCACAGTAGGTAAGTGCTTGGCTACTGTATTGCTCGAGTGTGGCGATTACTTCTAGCGGAGTCACACCTTGCATCTCCCGACGATCTAGGATTGCTTGTACGTAATCGAGAATGCTAACATGGTCAGATCCTGGAGCTGTGGGGCTTTGCACAAAGTTATGGATATCATGAAAGCCTAGAGGGCATCTGTCTCTTGGCCTACTGTAGCAGGCTTCTGGATACCACTGAAGATCAAGATTGTGCCAATGTAAGCAATTGACCAGAGGAATTATCTTTGAGGCTGCTTGCCATGCATTGTATAATAATCTGCTATCTTCAGACGGGAACCGCTGAGATACTAACGTAATGAATGTATCCTCTGGTAGATCATGTGAATACGCTAACCGTCCCCATATGGCAAACATAAGCCACATTTTTTTTATTACCTGCTGTCTAGGTATGTCTGGCTCTGTGCTGATATATTCTCGCCCCCAAATATACCCGTCTGGGCCCATATAGAAACCAATTAACCGATCGTTAGTTGGCATATTTGCAATGTAGGATCTAGCAAACTCAGGATCAGCCCAGCGATACATATAGAAATCGTCGTTTCTTACGGTTAGCCAGGTTTTCTCACCAGGTTTGAGCCCAGCGAAAAAAGAATCACCAAAGCTAGGTTTTACTGAGCCGTACATATGAGCTTGTGAATATTTGAAACTATATTCTATCGGTATAGGAAGTTGGGAAAAAGCTGTGTTAATTGTATCCTTTGCAGTTTGATGGGCTCGATGAATGAAACGAATTTTTCGGGTGGGTTGCCTTTCCAGCAGATCACAGATAGCTTGTCCATAAGTTTTCATTAACCAGGGCTCGTCAGCATAGCTTTGATCCACATCCCCAGCCATGTTTTCGCCAGCTGTTATTCCGATTCCAGCTAATAGCGGATAGGTCTCAAATAGTGCTATTACACTTTTACGAAAATAATCAATAGTAATATCATTGGTTTGATCACAGGTAATACCATAGTTGTTTCCTTCTGTTCCATAGGTAAAGATGTTCCACGTGAAAACGAGAACCTCAATCCCTCGATTATCTGCATGAGTCATTACCTGGTTCCAAAAAGCAATTTTTTCATCTATACTCATTTGCTTTATGACTTTAAGGTTAGCTAAGGTATGAGGATTGGACATTTGTCTGCCTTGTACATCAGACTCGACAACCACGGTAGTTTGCATTATATCGTCAAGAGCGATATCTGGATAGTCAGGGACCCTAACTAAAGATGGAAACGGATGAAGATTCCAAAGAGATAGGGTGTTATACTTATTAAGCGCCATTTCATCAAGAAACTCTCTCCAGAAGCCTAAGTCCCACATATTTATAATGTTTTTGTTTGCCGCATCTCCAGCATCGGAGTAGCTTGGTGTTCTAGCGTCGAGGGGGATGTTAAACTTAATACCCCGTTTTTGAATGTGAGGATTGCGAACCACTTCGCTAATTCCAGCTAAACTTCGTTCTTGTCTGATTTGAAATGCAACGTCAAACCCGCCATACATTACTCCCGTGGTGTCTGCACCTATAATACGAATCTCTGTGTTTCCATGGTTTTCAATCCTAGATACGAGATACCCTTCGCGAACCAATGAAAAATCTCTTGGATACTGGCTACGCTGATTACTCTCTAACTGATCCCACGTCGCAAGTCGTATAATGTAATGGTCATCTTCTTTTTTACATTTCTGAAGTGCTTCTTCCAGAATCTTAGCTGTATAGCACAGTTGATCCACATACTGGTCAAATTCGATTGTTACAGCTGGGTCGCAATGATCCTTATTCACTGGTCTACCTCCTCAAGATAAACTCCATCATGCAATAGTGTTTTCCGCAAAAGAGTATAGGATAGTTCTCGGGATCCTAGGCCTTCTTTTGCACAAAGGGCCGCAGCTGTACCTGCGGCTTGCCCTTGGCCCATACAGCATACTGTATTCCGAGTTGACATGTGGGCTTCCCAGCTTGAAGTAATGGTCATCCCAGCTGTTAGTAGATTGTCAATGCCCTTAACCCGAAGGGCGCGGTATGGAATTCCGTAAGAACCACCGTTTTTGATTTGAATCCGGGGAGCATAATCATGGAAACCATAAGTCATAATGTCGTCTTCAAAGTGTTGACAATTAACAATTTCATCAATAGACAGGTCATAATCGCAGGTTATACAGCGTCCGCGTCGGATGGATAGGGACGGGCTGGTTCTAGCAATAAAGGCTTTTTCACAGCCGGGAATATACTTACGCAGAAGTTCAACAGCCTTCGTCTGCCTCTTCCGCAGTTCTAATTCGGCCAAAGACACTTGATCGCGATTTGTCGGGCTTACTGACATTTTGTAATTTAACTTAATAAACATAAAATAGTTATCGTGCACACTAGTTGTAACAGCGCCCATCTGGATTTTACGCGCTTCTTCAGCAAACTCTGCACTAATTTTCTTCCGATCCCCATTAACCCGAACGACTTTTCCAGGTTCTCCACTACGGAATCCCTCGGCATACTCAGTAAGGGCGCTATGACTCTTAAAGTAGTCGTAGTATTTCTCTAGACTGACATTACCTACACCGATACTATTTGCAACGGGATGATCATTTGGTTCGATGAATTCAGCACCAGCGTGTGCACAAAGGTCTCCATACCCTGTACAGTCGAGAAATGATTGGGCTAGAAAAGCTTCTCGACCAGAACGACTCTCTACAATAACCCCTTGTAGCTTTGAACCTTCCATAATCGCACCTGCAAGCAGTGTGTTTACGCAGATGTATACACCAGCTTCATTAAGCATTTCAAAAACCACAAGCTTAAACAACTCTGTGTCAATAGCTGTACAGACTGAATCGTAGTCATACCGAACGAGCATCTCAGTATGACCAGTGGTCCCGCCCACGGAGACAAGACGATCAATTATCTCCTGTGGAATTCCTTTAACAAGTTGCTTTTTCTCTACACCAGGAAAGGCTTTCCACAGATTGTAATAGCTATGTAGGGCTGTTCCTCCATCAACTGCAATACCCCCGAGGTAACCTTTGGATTCTACTAAGGCTGTCTTTACACCTTGTCGGGCTGCAGCAAGAGCTGCTACGACACCAGCTGTACCCCCGCCGACTATGACAACATCAAATCTCTTAACAGGTAGTTGCTTTGGTGATTCGGTATAATATTGCATTAGACTCCTCCCTTTAAGTCTTCTGTTTTCTTTTATTTGACTCTCCACGACCCACATTTGATAATTAAGACTTCTATTCACTACTTTTGATGACTTTATTTTAAATCAAGCCCCACGCTATGCGTGGGAGAATTGAATAGGATGTGCCGTGAGGCATGATGTCAAGCTCCTCCTATGCTATAATGATTATGGTTTCGACGGCCAAATCACAAGCATAGGAGGAGGACAACATGCTCGCTAATAGTTTATCACATACGCGCTGGGATTGCAGCTACCATATTGTGTTTATCCCCAAATATCGGATAAAAGTTTTGTTTCAGGACATTCGAGGAGATGTAGGACAAATTCTGAGGAAACTTTGTGAGTATAAGGGTGTGGAGCTCGTTAAGGGTACAATAATTATCGATCATGTACATATGTATGTGAAGATCCCCCCAAAAATCAGTGTGTCACAGTTCATGGGCTATCTCAAGGGGAAAAGCGCTCTCATGATATTCGACAAGCTTCCTCAGGTGAAGACTGGTGCAGGAAGACATTTCTGGGCCAAAGGTTATTATGTGAGCACCATTGGATTAAACGCAGATGTAATTAAGGATAAAGCAAGCCATTAACCCCTTTAGGGGTAGCTAGTAGTAGTGCTGTCGAAACCGCGTCAAGCCACCCGTTGAACGGGTGGTCCTGACTAAAACTTCCAACGTTAAGTCTAACAGCCTACGCTCTACGTGCATCTCTAGCGTGGACGGCAGCAACTGGAAGTGAGGTGAGCAGTTCTTACCGGATATTCAAAAGACATTTCCATCTTGCAGCGCTCTGCAAAATTAATATTCAAAAATTTATGTTGCAAAATATTCTGAATAATTGTATAATTACTACGAGGGGCAAATTGTTAAATGAAAAGAAATCTAGGAGGGATTCGATTGCAAAATGCTGTAAGTATTAAACAAACACGTTTAGTGGAGCTTTCGGAAGAGCAATTACAAGAGATTGATGGTGGCGGATTAGTGTCGTTTTTTTGTGCTATGTTTGTAGGAGCAGTGATAGAGTCAGTAATTACTGAGACTACGGGGAAGAGTTTGTCAGAGCATGTTACTGATTTTGCGCGGTATGTGGAAAACTGTGTTATCGATGTAGCCAATGCACTTGGTTATGAGTGATCTAGTTTAAAACAAGGATTTGTCCCTCAATAAGAAATAAAGGAGAAAGAAAAGTGAAACTTTTAATTGGTAAAATCCCTGAGAATAAAGAGTTTAACCCGAAAGCAGGTGGATGGACACATCTAGAGGAACCAAAATTTCTCAAAATACAGATTTATGGCTTTCTAATGTTCGTATTTATTCTAGTTTTTCTCGATGGACTAACGGTAGGATCATTTGGCTTGAATATTGATAAGATAGGTCTTGGATATTTTATTCTTCTAGTTATCGCAACCGTTGCCATTCATGAGTTCATTCACGCTGTTGCTTATGGTAAAGAACATCGAGGAAATGTAGTATTTGGAATTATACCAAAAATGTTTTGTTGTTATGCTTACAGCGATTTAATAACGACAAAAAAGCGATTTATGTTTGTTATAAGCGCACCTTTTACATTTTTAACGATTCTTCCAATAGCAGTAACGCTTTTAACGGGTGTTCATTCCACTATACTTATTTCTTTAAGTGTGACAAATGGATATCTATCCTCTGGAGATTTGTTTACTTTCTTTTTTATGGGGCTAAATATCCCTACTAATGCTTTCGTGAAAAGTAATGGGTGGAAAACCTATTGGAGGGCATAGAAACGTAAGAAATGTTGACAGAAAAGATCCACTAGCCTAAAGGCTAGGGATCTCAAATAGCAGTAATTCTACACAGATGAACCCAAAGCTTGATGGGCTTGCTTTAGCATCTTTGGTATGTCTAACTTGTATTCGCACCACGGGATACATGCTCCACACTCAATACAAGCCTCGCTATCAATGTCTAATTGACGATATTGTGCTGGATATGAGGAATCGCGATCTAGTTGCTCACTGATCGTATGGCGGGCATAGAGGGCAAGAATTTCTGGGAAATTCACGTTTTGTGGACAGCTAAACTTTTCTAGACAGTGCATACATTCTCGGCAAATATTGTGCATATGTTTGCTGACTTTATCTGCTTCTGAGCGTAAGTCAGTCATCTGTGGTTTGGTTAGGCGAGGCCTAATCGCAGTTTCTAGATCGGCGGCAAATTCGCTAACCAAGCGTGCTCCAGCATCTACTGTGGTGATGTATGGGTTAGATAAGCAAAAGTTTAACATAGTACCATAATCAATGGTAATTAAATCTTTTAGCATGCGATAAATTGCTGGCATACCATTACCACTAAATGCTTTCATGTTTATGATACCAATTTGTTTGTTGTAGATGTATTCAAGCAGGTTAAGTTTTCCATCTTCTCCTAAGCTACGATTAAAAATATTATAGGGTAGCTCTACCACCTCAAAAATACCAGTGTCTACAGCAGCTTTAATCTCCTTAGTATCTCCGTAGTGGCTAGAAAACCCAATGTGATTAATTACCCCAGCTTGTTTCAACTCTTGAATTTTATCCAAGACTCCAGATGTACTAATTGTCGCCCATCTTTTGGCATTAATCCCATGAAAAAAATAAACTATTCGTACATCGGTCTGACCAATTCTTAAATTGTGGGTGCCAGTAACCCCTAACTTAGCCAGGCTGGTATTTAGATCCTTTTCGAACTCATCTAGCGTATATCCATGACCCTTGGTAACCACTACAATTGGTTCGTCTATGTCGGTACGCTGGCGTAGCAAACTACCCACTAGAACTTCGCTTTCTACAAATTCGCCTTGTTTATTCTTTCCGTTGTAACCACGAGCAGTGTCAATCAGGTTAATACCTTGGTCGATTACGTAGTTTAAAATATCATCGGTCTCGCCTAATGTGTTCAGTGTCCGTAGATTCATGGCACCGAAGCTCACTTCTGAAACAGACAATCCTGTTTTGCCAAGAGGACGTCGTGCAATTTTCGTCTCCAATAGAGTGTCACCTCGTTTAGTTTGTCTTATTCTATTATACTACAATTTGCTTAACAATAATAGAGTGACAGCATAAAATACGGCCATGATATGTTACATTCGTGAGGCTACCTTAGCTTAGTAACTCTATCTCTTTTTTTGTGGAGGGAGACAAGATTTCCACTAGTAATTCTGGTAATATACTAATTGGATAAGTTGCTTTTTTCTCTTTTGCCATATCAGAATATTTCTTTTCTGACAGAGCTCTGAGTACATCGTCTTTGCAGTAACGATACTGTCTGTTTCCCACTTCTATAAAGGGTATTCGGTTTTCTCGTGTATATCGCCAAACTGTATCCACGGACAGACTAAACAATTCAGCTACCTCCTGGGCAGTAATGAGTTTGCTTTCGCTGTTCATAAAGCACCCCCTCCAGGTTATAGTTTATAACTTATAGTAACAATTGTCAATTAATGGTGACATCTTGCTAGGTTATCCTTGCT
>SKJB01000091.1 GCA_007116145.1 Limnochordia bacterium
CATGGTAGAAGTCACTGGTTCGATTCCAGTAGGAACCACCATATGTATGCCCCCATCGTCTAGCGGCCTAGGACACCGCCCTTTCACGGCGTAGGCACCGGTTCAAATCCGGTTGGGGGTACCATTTAAACGATGAAATAGGGCCCATAGCTCAGCTGGGAGAGCGCTTGAATGGCATTCAAGAGGTCAGCGGTTCGATCCCGCTTGGGTCCACCATAGAAGTGCCTGGTAACTCGCTTATAGGCGGTTTTTTTACGTCCTGAAATAGGGGCGCTGAAAGTCGCTTCTGTTTGCATATGGGGTAACTTTCGATCAGAGTCCTGAACGAAGAAACTTAAGTGTTGACTTTTATTGAAAACCCTGGTATACTTTAAAAATGTTCGGGCGAATAGCTCAGCTGGGAGAGCACCTGCCTTACAAGCAGGGGGTCACAGGTTCGAGCCCTGTTTCGCCCACCAAACACACTTATTACTGCGGTAGTAGCTCAATTGGTAGAGCATCGCGTTGCCATCGCGAAGGTTGCGAGTTCGAGTCTCGTCTACCGCTCCATTTAGCCGATGAGGCTTAGTAGGTGAAGCACTTCCATGGTAAGGAAGGGGTCGCCGACTCTAGTAAGGCAAAGAACGTCGTCATGCGGAAGTGGCGGAATGGTAGACGCGCAAGGTTGAGGGCCTTGTGGGAGCAATCCTGTAAGGGTTCAAGTCCCTTTTTCCGCACCAAAAATTTTTGGAACCGTGGTGTAGTTGGTTAACACGCCGGCCTGTCAAGCCGGAGATCGCGGGTTCGAGTCCCGTCGGTTCCGCCATATTGGGGTATAGCCAAGTTGGTAAGGCACAGGACTTTGACTCCTGCATTCTCTGGTTCGAGTCCAGATACCCCAGCCATTTATGCCCAGATAGCTCAGTCGGTAGAGCAAGGGACTGAAAATCCCTGTGTCGCTGGTTCGATTCCGGCTCTGGGCACCATATTGTTTCAAAACAGTGCCCCCATCGTCTAGCGGCCTAGGACACCGCCCTTTCACGGCGTAGGCACCGGTTCAAATCCGGTTGGGGGTACCATTTTTTTATCTAGTTATCGAGGGCCCATAGCTCAGCTGGGAGAGCGCTTGAATGGCATTCAAGAGGTCAACGGTTCGATCCCGTTTGGGTCCACCAACACCAGCAAAGTTAAGCCACCTACTCGGTGGCTTTTTAATAAGGAGTGTGTAATTATGCATTGGGCATTAGAAAAGGCACAAGAGCTTATTAGTAAGCATCCAGACACAGATAGCTTTGTTTGTGCATCTGGAATTAGCCCATCAGGTTCTATCCATGTTGGTAATTTTAGGGAAGTGGTGACTACATACTTTGTGGTTAAGTCCTTACGAAAGTTGGGGAAGAAAGTACGTTTTATCTTTTCCTGGGATGATTATGACAGGTTGCGAAAGGTCCCTAAAAACATTGATCCAAGCTTCGAACAATATATCGGGATGCCTTATGCCGAAATCCCAGATCCATTTGGGTGTCACTCCTCGTATGCGGAGCATTTTGAACGTGAGTTTGAAGAGTCTCTCGCGGTGTTTGGTATTGAGGCGGACTTTATTTATCAAAGCAAAGAATATAAGTCTGGACGCTATAATCAGAATATCCTGCGCGCTTTAGAGCGGCGAGGCGAGATTTATGATATTTTAATGCAGTTTAAAACCCAGCATGCAACAGAGGAAGAAAGAGAGAACTTTTTTCCGATTACTGTGTATTGCCAGGCGTGTAAGAAAGATAATACGCAAGTGCAAAGTTTTGATTTGCTAACTAGTGTCGTTGAGTATGCTTGCCAATGCGGAGAGCGTGCAACGGTTAATGTTTTAGCGGCGACCAACATTAAATTGAACTGGAAGATTGACTGGCCCATGCGCTGGATGACCGAAAATGTCGTTTTTGAGCCTGGTGGCAGAGACCACTCGGCAGAAACAGGGAGTTATAACGTATCAAAGGTAATTGCCAAGGAAATCTTTGACTATGAAGCTCCTGACTATGTAGCCTATGAGTTTATTGGTATTAAGGGTAGTAATGGCAAAATGTCAAGTTCGGCTGGAAATACAATTACTCCGAGTGAGTTATTGAAGATTTATGTGCCCGAGTTAATCCTTTTCATTTTCTCCAAGTACAGGCCAGGAGCTGCTTTTAATATAGGTTTAGATGAGGATGTTTTGCGGAATTACTCTGAATATGATCGCTTAAAAACGAGCTATCGCGCAGGAAGGCTTAAGGAGGATGATTTATCGTATTCCTTGGGACTTGTGGAAATGAGCGACGACCTCGATAGGACTCCGAAATTTAACCAACTTGCAGGCGTTCTGCCATTGGTGAATTTTGATGTGCATATCTTGCAGGATGTTCTTGCCAAAGTCGGAGTTAACCATACGATTGCGGAGATAGCTGCGGTTAGTCAACGAGTTGAGTATTGGATTAAAAATTGGTATCCGGAAAATATGATTTACTTGAATACCGCACCGGATCAGGAATACTACTCCACACTTGATGAGCGAGAAAAAGGGTGGCTAAAGGGGCTTTGTGAAATCGTCAGAAACTCAGCAAATTGGAGCGATGACGAAGTCTTGCAAGCGGTGTATGATCTCTGTCATGATGAAGATAAAAAGGTAAAGAAGAATAATCAGAAAATCCTTTTTGCTCATATCTATCGCTTAGTGTTAAATAACGATAGTGGACCACGACTACCTTTATTGATAAAAACAGTGGGGATTGACAAGATCCTAGCGTTACTAGATTTTTAATCACAGCAATTGTCGCAGAGAAGAGACTGTTGGGAGCAGACCCAGGGTCTCTTTTTTCGCGTATTTTTTGTACTAATTAGGAAGTCGGTTTCGTACACTTTAAGTAGAAACTAAAGGGAGTGGATAAACGATGATCCTTAGTGAGCAAGATGTGAAAGCCATTTTAGCTAGATTTAACTTAGGTTCGCTTGCTGAGTTGCAAGAATACTGCGTGCTTGATTTGATGCTGCAAAAGCAAATGGAGATTAGCGAGGTATTAGCTCTTTCTCTAGATGATTTGCCAGCAATACAAGAGGATGGAGCGATTAGCAAGAAGCTCAAGCTATTACTAGGGAAGTGGGTGCAAAAACGGCCGACGGATTCGGGCAAACTATTTTGCGCCCTCAACATGGATCAGGAGCTGAGTGAATATTCCATGGCCGAAGCGCTAGAGCAAGCGGCTCTACGAGCAGGTGTGACTAAAAAGGTTGATCTATATACATGGTACTTGTATGGCTTAAACGCACTCGATGCGAATAAGAGTAGTGGTCAAGCGATCAAGGTTGATAGTAAAAGCCATCAGAAGGAGAAGCAGCAGGATAGGATGGAGAGTCTTTATCGGCGTTGGAAGGAAATTGTGGATCACAGGCGCGGCAGTGGGAACAGTAAGGAGAATTCTTCCAAACAATAATTGGCCAGAAACGAAGGATACGCACAGATGAAAGGGTCTATAGGAAGCTATAAGCCTATTTACTATAGCTGTTTGCATTTGCAATATTTTAATAAAAACGATATAATATTCTAAATAGCAGTTGGTAGAGAAGTAGACTAAGGGAGGTAGATTTAATGCTTGGGGATCTAGGTAAGGCTTTTGCTCGCAGTGGGCACGATGCTCATGTACGAGAATTACGGGCGGGATTGTTTCCTTTATCGGTTACAATGAGTTTAGGTTTTTTAGCGGGCTGGATAGTTATTATTCTGCCGTGGTTTGCCGCTGGTTTATTACGGGTGGCTCTAGCTTGGTCGAAAGATGGATATCTTGCTAATGGTGAGTTCGTACGAGCTGGAACAGCGCTTGCTTACTATCTGATGGATACATGGTATTATGGATTGTTGATTGGCGTGTTAGGCATAGGATTAGCCTGGTTACGCCGATACTCTGCAAGGAAAAATCGCTATTTTGTGTTCCAAGTCGGCCCAGATAATGAGTTTCGTTTTGGCTTTGATGAAATTGGCGCAGTTGTTGGTATCACTGGAATTTTAGCGGCTTTTTCGGAATCTGCTCGCTTCTTCAGTGTTTTTACCGTCTTTGCTGCTATCCTTATTGGTATTGTTTGGCATGAATTCCATGACAAATTCTTGTGTATTTATGCTTTTATCCGCAAGCAACACGGACCGGAGGTTGTTTTTGCGGTTTTAGAAGCAATTAGGCGTAATGAAATAGCTCCTGATGCAAAAATTAGTGGGGTAGGAGCTCGTGACGGCGGTACGGTTGTGGTTTTGAGTGGGTCTGTTCCTCCGCTTGCGCAGAAGGAATTGCAACAGCGTTTACCACTCGTAGTGGAGTGGTTAGAATCCGTAGTTTTTTCGTCCGTACCGATAAGGGAGGATGAAGGTTTCGATCCTAGAGTTATAACTAAGCGTGGGTGAGGGCGATTAGATATCGTTGTTTTCCTTAACAAGAAAACCCTTCTGTGATAATTCGGTATGAATGCGATGATAGACCGTTTCTGACGGAGTTTCAATCGTGTGTAGATGGAGACCATCGGTGAGGACTAACAAGGGTTCGGCCTTAGATGCGGTTAGTTTTTGCAGAAAGTTTTCCACATCAAAGCGAGAGGAAATTTGTAAGTTGCCGATCATTTCTCCATATACTGGGTGTTCGACTGTGACATCCCGCGCGATGCCGCCGTTATCAATAATCGTGTATAACTCTTCTCGGATCTGCTCTGGGTCGCTCGAGTGCTTGGCGGCAATTGTGTGGCGAACTCGTGTCACCGCTGGTTTTTTCGCATAAAGATAACCCTGGGGAGTAGCCATTATTTCTTCTCCCATGGCACGTAATAGCGCAATGTCCGCAACAATTACCTGACGGGTTACTTCACATGTTTCACTGAGTTGACTCCCAGTTAGGGCATGGTTCGTTTTCTTTAATATCTCTAAAATCTGAGCCCGTCTTTGCTTGCTTCCCATGGTTTTAGCCCTCCTTGAGTGTTTTACGGTGTACGCCTCTCTCTTCGCTTATGTATGCGAAAAATCCTCCTGACAGATAGGCACGGTAACAAATACAGTTGGTTATTTTTTGGGGTTTACTTACCAAGTGATTACCGTCTATAATAGGGGGAGAACTTGATAGAAATGAGGGTTTGGATGCGAAGCAGAGGTCTAATAATGAAGGTATTGCTTGTTCTTTTGGCCGTCAGTTTCTTGTGGCCGCAATCCATGGATGCTTATGTTACAAATGAAAATTCCATCGTGAAGGGGCGTGTACTTGAGGTAGTCCCAGGGGAGAGTATTGTAGGTTCCTTTGGTGAGATGGAAGTGCATAATGTGACGGTGCGTTTATTAGAGAAACCATATCAGGATCAGGTTGTTATGATTAGCAATCTAATTACTGATCAACCCTATTATGATTTAGTGGTAGAGAGTGGCGACCGGGTTCTGATTCAAGTGGAGGTAACGGAGGGGTTAGTGGACTACTATTTGGTGGACTTTGCGCGCGAACAATCGCTTATGAAGCTCTCGTTTTTTTTCGTTTTAACTTTGATTGTGATCGGTGGAATTAAAGGGTTGAAGGCGCTGTTGTCCATTATGATGATGGGCCTTGTCATTTTCTATGTGTTATTACCTCTTGTGCTTAATGGTTATAATCCGATTGTGGTAACGGTTAGTATCTGTTCTTTCCTTACTGTACTCCTCCTATTGTTTATTGGAGGTGTGAATCGAAAAACCCTTGCTGCGATGGGAGGAACCGTAGGTGGACTGGTTGTAGCCGGTGTTTTATCGCTGTGGGCTGGACAAGCTTCATATTTAACTGGACTTTCATCAAGTGAAGCGCAAATGCTCCAGTTTATGGAAGGGAGTATTGATTTTCGTGGTCTCTTACTTTCGGGGATCATTATTGGCGCCCTTGGCGCAATATTAGATGTGGGTATGTCTGTCTCGTCATCGATGGAACAAGTCTGGGAAGCCAATCCAAGGATTAGTTGCCAGGAGCTGATGAAACGCGGTCTGCGTGTGGGTCGAGATGTGTTAGGCACAATGTCGAATACCTTGATTTTAGCCTATCTAGGAACATCCATGCCCTTATTGCTTTTGTTCCAAACCAATGATGTTACATGGCAGAAGGCGATAAACCTTGATTTAATGGCTACGGAAGTGGTTCGGGCCATGGCTGGTAGCATAGGATTAGCGTTTGCTGTGCCTATAACTGTCGTTTTTGCAGGTGTTTTATTACAAAGAGTTAAGCAAGATCAATCGAGAGTGGTGGATGATTGAAGTTTAGAGATGTGATAACCGATAGCATGGTCTGTGAGTAGCGTTTGATTGTAAAAGTACACGCTACTTTTTATTTGCGATTAATTTCACGAAAATTTAACGGAAACAACCCCTGATTTGTGCGTTAGGCCACATTTGCAAAAGGATATCTCTATTTTTACTCGAATAGTATATAGAAGTAGACATACGTGATTTTTTCAACAATCAAGAAAGAGGTGTACTATGTGTCAATGTAATGCAACAAAAACGGATCCAATCGCAATTATTGATCGGATCGTCGAAAAATACCGTAGTGTCCCAGGGCCATTAATCCCTGTGTTACACGAGGTCCAAGGAGAGTTTGGTTATTTGTCCCAGGAGGTCCAGCTCATGGTAGCTCAACGCTTAAATATCCCTCCTGTAAAAGTAAGCGGCGTTGTAAGTTTTTATCACTTCTTTACGGATAAAGCGAAGGGTGAGTATGAAGTGGGTGTGTGTATGGGTACCGCCTGCTACGTACGTGGCGCGGCAGAGATAGTGCGTGAGTTTGAGAAAGAGTTAGGCATTACGATGGGAGAAACGTCTAACGATCAGAAATTTACCTTAGGTATCACTCGCTGTATCGGAGCTTGTGGCTTGGCACCTGTGGTAACGATTAACGACGAGGTCTATGGACGGTTGACAGTTGATAAAGTGAAAGAGATTGTTCAAACGTATAAAGAAAAGTAAGGGAGTGAAACTAGTAATGATCAGATCTGATATTCTGGTATGTGCCGGAGCCGGATGTGTCTCGACAAAGTCACGTGTGGTTAAAGAAGAGTTATTGACACGGCTAAAAATACAGGGTTTAATGGACGAAGTTCGGGTGATCGAAACGGGTTGTATTGGCACCTGTGATTTGGGTCCTGTACTTGTCATCTATCCAGAGGGTGTCTTTTACCAAAAGGTTGGTGTCGAGGATGTTGCCGAAATAGTGGAAGAGCACCTAATTCGGGGACGGGTAATACAGCGTCTATTATATAAGGAACCTGTGAGCGAAGAGATGCTTGAGAAAATGGCAGACCTAGAGTTCTTTCGTCGCCAATACCGGATTGCTTTGCGAAATACAGGAGCTATTGATCCCGATAATATTGAAGAATACATTGCCCGCGATGGATATTTTGCTTTAGGTAAGGTTTTAAGTGAAATGAGTAGAGAACAGGTAATTGATGAGATTAAACGTTCAGGGTTACGGGGACGGGGTGGTGGTGGATTCCCGACAGGTCTTAAGTGGGATTTTGCGGCTAAGTCTACGGAGAATCAAAAGTATGTCGTCTGTAATGCTGACGAAGGTGATCCAGGAGCATTTATGGATCGGAGCATACTAGAAGGAGATCCACACTCCATTATTGAGGCAATGACTATTGCTGGATATGCTATAGGTGCGAATCAAGGCTATGTGTATTGCCGCGCTGAATACCCGTTAGCGATTGAACGGTTTGTGGCAGCTTTGGACAAGGCACGCGAATTTGGCTTTCTTGGTGAATCCATATTGGGTAGTGACTTTTCATTCGAATTGGAGCTTCGAGTAGGAGCTGGAGCGTTTGTTTGTGGGGAAGAAACTGCGCTGTTGCAATCTATTGAAG
>SKJB01000015.1 GCA_007116145.1 Limnochordia bacterium
CGTGCAAAATACATACCAATTGCCCGATTAATTAACGGTCTTGGTGTGGTTGTTATTTTGTTGTTCGGTGGATACTTAGTGATGCGTGGGAACTTAACAATCGGTTCTTTAGTAGCTTTTAATGGATATATGCTTATGCTGCAAATGCCGCTCAATAATGCAAATGCCTTGGTCAACCAATGGGAAAATGCTCAAGCGTCCTTAGAGAAGATTTTCGAATTATTTGATGAGGAAGCTGCCATTAAAAACAAGAAAAATGCAATTATCTTAAGCGGCTGTCAAGGCGATATTACGTTTGCGAATGTAAGTTTTCAATATGGCGAAGAAACTGTACTGAAAAACATTAATTTACACCTTAAGCCAGGGACAACTACAGCGATTATGGGTGATACCGGATCTGGAAAATCTACAATTATAAACCTTATTGCTCGATTTTATGATTGTACTGCTGGAGAAGTAAAGGTTGATGGATTTAATGTGAAAGACCTAGATTATAACAGTCTTAGACATAACATTGGGGTAATTTTGCAAGAAACATTTCTGTTTTCCGACACCATAGCCGCAAATATTGCGTTTGCAAAACCTAATGCCACTGGCGAAGAGATTGAACATGCAGCAAGAATTGCTGATGCTCATGGTTTTATCCAAGAAATGTCAGAGGGTTATGATACAGTGGTCGGAGAGCGAGGAACTGGATTGTCGGGAGGACAGCGCCAACGAATTGCAATTGCACGAGCTATCCTCTGTAATCCAAAGATACTCATCCTTGATGATGCAACCTCTAGTGTGGATATGGAAACAGAACATGAAATTCAGAAAACATTAGGCGATATTATAGAGAATCGGACAACACTCATTATAGCTCACCGAATATCTTCCGTTAAAGATGCAGATCAAATCCTTGTACTTGATCAGGGTAAAATTCGTGAACGGGGTACTCATGACGAATTAGTAGCGCTAAAAGGCAAATATTACCAAATATTGTTGGAACAATATAATGAATATGAAACCAACCAAGAATCGACAGTTGTGGCAGGGGGGAATGGATAACTGTGAAAAATACGTATAAAGTTGACGAGCAGGATGTTGCTGCGATCGATACAGGGCAAGTAAAACGGTTAGTACACTATCTAAAACCGTATCGTAAACAGGTCCTTGCGACCATTGCGCTAATGTTTGTGGCGACCTTAACAGAGCTTGTAGGACCTTATCTTTTGCAACGCGCAGTTGATGTTTATATTCCTAATCAAGACTTGACAGGTCTGTTTATCGTCTCCGTTCTCTACCTAGGAGCTATCTGTGGGAGTTACATCTGCAGTCGGATAAAAATCAGCATTGCGCATCGGACAGGGCAGCATGCTCTGTTAGATTTACGCACGGATCTATTCAATCATGTACAGTCCTTATCTTTTAATTTTTTTGGTAGTATTCCTGCTGGCAAAGTAATAGTACGGATTGTTAATGATATTGAAACTCTAAATAATTTGTTTACAAATGGAATTGTAAATGTTTTTACGGAGTTTTCAATGCTTATCGTTGCAGCTAGCATGATGTTCATAATTCATCCTGGATTAGCGATGGTTACCTTAGCTACAGTTCCAGTATTTATGACTCTGCTATTTGTTACCCGTAACATGATTAAAAGAGAGTGGCGCTTTGTCCGTAAGAAGTTATCAAACCTCAATGCCTTTATTCATGAAAGTATTGCTGGCATGAAAGTTATCCAAGCATATGTGCGCCAAAGAGAAAATGACCGAATCTTTCATAGTGTCCTAGACGATGTGTTGACATCTTGGATGCGAGCGATCCGTATCAATAGTGCGTATGGACCTACAGTGGATCTTGTATCGGTAATTGGGACAGCAGTAATTTTTTGGTATGGTACAAGATTAATGGCAATCGAGGGAGTGACGGTTGGAGTGGTCATAGCTTTTACCGTTTATCTTCGTCGTTTCTGGCAACCAGTGATGATGTTAACGGGCTATTACAACCAGTTATTAGTGGCAATGGCTTCTTCAGAGCGAATTTTTGAGTTGCTAGACGAAGAACCAGAAATCGTTTCCACACCTGGGGCTAGTGCTCTTATGGATGTCAAAGGAAACGTAGAGTTTGATAGTGTAACCTTTGGGTATGAAGCGGGGCAAACTGTGCTACATAACACAAATTTTCTGGTTAGACCTGGAGAGTCCGTAGCGATTGTCGGTCCGACGGGTTCTGGGAAGACGACAATTATTAGTTTATTGAGTCGGTTCTACGATCCTGTTAAAGGAAGGATTCTCGTTGATGGGCTGGATATAAAGGATGTCTCGTTAAAATGTTTGCGTGATAATATTGGTATTATGCTACAAGACCCCTTTATTTTCTCTGGGACCATCCTCGATAATATCCGTTACGGGAAACTAGACGCAACCGAAGCTGAGGTTATCGCTGTTGCTCAGGCTGTACATGTTCACGATTTTATCATGAAAACAGACAAGGGATACTACACAGAACTAACAGAACGTGGAGCCAATGTGTCCATTGGTCAACGGCAGCTGATTTGTTTTGCTCGAGTGCTATTAGCAAACCCTAGTATTCTAATTCTTGATGAAGCAACCGCTAGTGTAGATACACACACAGAACTACTATTACAAAAGGCGATAGACCGCTTGCTGAAGAATCGGACGTCGTTTGTCATTGCCCATCGCTTATCAACTATCCGCAATGCAGATAGAATTATGGTGATAAATAAAGGGCGGATTGTCGAAATGGGTAGTCATGATGAATTAGTCGCACAAGAAGGTCTGTATAAGCAGTTATACACGGTACAATATAGTTATTTACACGCGGGTTAGTGGATAAAATAGTTGCTTTTTATTACAGACTTAAGTATAATAGAACATGCTGAAAAGGCCCGGGTCGCAGCCACCCCGGTTATCAAAACCATTACAAAAGGAAATACTTGCGTAGGTATGATGGCTGCCGAAAGGGACTCATGCCTACTTTTTTTGTTGGCTAAAGAGAGGTGAAAAAGCATGAACAAGGCGATTGTTGTTTTAAGTGGCGGACAGGATTCGTCGACCTGGCTGCGGATCATGTCCAGCATGTACGTTGCGAAAAAATGGGTTAGATAGTTTTTTGTCGAAAGGATGAGGATATAAATGGTAGCGATAGTCTACTGGATTTTGATCACACTAGCATTAACCACTGGAACGATGGTATTAAGTAAGCGGTATGGCTCTGCCTTTGTTATTGCGATTTACACAGGTTTTATTGTAATGGCACAGATTTTTGCGGCTAAATTAGTTGTCTTTGGTAACTGGGTTGTTCCGGCTGGAGTTATTGTGTATGGGATATCTTTTTTACTAACTGATGTACTCAATGAGTTCTACGGGAAAGAGGAAGCAAAAAAGGCACTTGTTAGTGGATTTGTTAGTTCCATATTTTTGGTGTTAGGGATTCAAATTGTGATTGCATGGGAACCTGCGGTTTTTTGGCCTAATCAGGAGGCATTGGTCACTGTGCTTGGGGCTACTTGGCGGATTGTACTCGCCTCTCTTGTAGCTTATTTGATTAGTCAGAGTTGGGATATTTATGTTTTTCAGTTGTTAAGAGCTAAAACAAACGGGAAGTATCTTTGGCTACGGAATCTAGCCTCAACCATTTCTAGTCAACTCATCGATACCTTGATCTTTTGTGTGATTGCGTTTGCTG
This sequence comes from Limnochordia bacterium, assembly GCA_007116145.1. Taxonomy (GTDB): domain Bacteria; phylum Bacillota; class Limnochordia; order Darwinibacteriales; family DTU012; genus CSBR16-88. Next base: position 3,694 of record SKJB01000015.1, read on the forward strand.
GGTATTTGGCAACATCTGATCTAGTTATTGTAATCCAGGGTCAACTGGCCGTTAAATTTCTAATTGCAATATTGGATACTCCGTTTTTATATGGAATACGATTATTCTTAAAAAAAGAAGTGGAGGTTGCGTAAATGCGTACAACGGATGAATTGAGTCACTTATCACTCGGTGAGGATCAGACCATCTATGTTAAGGAATTTACGAAGAGTGTGTTAGACACGTTTGAGAACAAACATCCTGATGTGGACTATTTTGTTAAATTTAACTGCCCTGAGTTTACAAGTTTGTGCCCAAAAACAGGGCAACCAGACTTCGCAACTATCTACATCTCCTATATCCCTAACATTAAAATGGTGGAGAGCAAATCGCTAAAACTTTATTTATTTAGTTTCCGCAATCAAGGTGAGTTCCATGAGGATTGCATCAATACCATTGTGAAAGACCTTGTTGAATTACTAGACCCAAGGTATTTGGAAGTTTGGGGTAAGTTCACCCCCCGCGGTGGGATCAGTATTGATCCATGGGTAAATTACGGGAAATCTGGGACAAGATTTGCAGAAATGGCCGAATATCGCCTGCAAAACCATGATATGTATCCAGAGAGAGTAGATAATCGCTAGAGATCCTGCAGAAAATATGCTATACTGAAAGTACATTTGTAAATTCCTCCCAAACTGAGGGGCGTGATTATGTGGGTACGTTTTCAGTTGATATAAACGAATTGGTGGCCAAATTTGGTTTAACCCTGCTGGTATATTTTGGTAGCTATGGAACACCATCATATCGTGAGACCAGCGATATTGATATTGCGTTTTTATCTGAGCAAACCCTAGATGGAAAAGCGAAGCTGGAGCTTCTACACGATTTAATCGTAGTCCATCAGAAAAGCGAGATCGATCTAGTGGATTTACGGACGGCTGAACCGATTTTACGCTGTGAAATCGCTCTTAAGGGTCGGAACTTGTATGAAAAAGAAGAGGGTTTATTTGAGCGTTACAGCCTCTACTATATCAAGCGTTTTTATGAGTTACAGCCCGTAATTCAAGCAGAAATGGTCCAGATAAGACGAAAGATTAGGGAAGTGGTGGACAATGGTTGAGGCGCTCATTATCTGTAAGAAACTAGGTGTTTTGGTTACCTATTACCAAGAGCTACAAGAATTAGTATTAGGTATGACGTTAGATACATATCGTACGGAGCTGTTCAAAAAGAGAGCCGTTGAGCGAGAAATCCAGCTTATTGTGGAATGTGCTACTGACATCAATAATATGATTTTAAAGATGATAGACAAACAGCCATCTAAGGATTACTTTAATTCTTTTATCGATTTAGCAGAAAACAATGTGATTTCAGTGGAGTTTGCCCTGCAAATAGCTCCATCGACGGGTTTGCGTAATATTTTAGTTCACGAATATCAAAAGATTGACGATACCATTGTTTTTTATTCCATTAATAACGTCTTGGTTTACTATAAGCACTATATTACCAAGGTTTCAACGTTCTTAGACTGTGGTATTTGAACGAATGTGATCTAATAATGGTTGTTGAATCTGCAGAAAGAAGGACTTAATTTGCGACCAATTGAGATCTTTGCGCATGGATAGCATTGGTTCTCTTTCAGCGTCGTCAAAATAGGTAAGGCTTTTTATCAAGTGGTAGTAATTTATGTTAGTCTCAGGGTACTTATCCGGTAGTTACTTAACGAGCGACTCAATAGCTATGCCATGTTGGTTTATCGCATATAGGTCAATAAAATCTTTCCGAGCACCCCGTTGACTCACAGCAATCAATTTCATGAGGCCAATATCCTCAAGCGAAGCCAGTTTCAGTCGTGGAACCTCTGTAGTGAGGTGTGCTGGAGAGTCTCTGGAGAAAACTGCACAGGTGAAAACCAATCAAAGTCAATGGATACCCGATGTCCTAACTGAAAAGCCAGAGCTGTTCCACCTGCGAGATAGCAGTCCTCTATTAGGTCTGAGTTAATGAGTCTGTTTAAAATAGATCGTCTATTTGTGTCGATAGTATCCCAAAACATCGCATGTCCTCCTCTCTTAGGCCAAAGTAGTGCTGCCAATAACGGGCAGTTTTTTAATCTCTTCACTAGAGTAGGTGTTTAAGATCCAGTGTAATGTATGGTGGTTACCTTTGTTTAACAGTCGTTCAATGATAAATATGCTGTGGTTTATGGTGTCTAGATTATTAATGTCGATGTCCCAAAAAAAGGGTGAATAGCTTTTAAGAATATTTCGATCACAGTTGCTCACAATAAAGAACCCCATTTCGCTTATTTCCTACTTTTATTGTAGCAAATGATTACAGATTTTTCCACCATACAATTGTTTATAGGATTTCCTATTGCCTAAACTGCTATCCAATGCTATACTTTAACTAAAACTTCCAGGAGGTGACAAGATGATCAGTGTTGACAAGGACTTACAGCGACTACCTGTTCGAGCTATTATTCATGTAGCTTTCTTCAATGGGAGAAGTCTGTCCAACTTTATGTCAACATAGCAGTGCTGATCGTCTTTACCCACATTCCCTAGTAAATATGGGCCCAGGTAAGGATCATTCTACCTGGGTTTTTTATGCTAATTTTTAGGAGGAAGTTAATAATGATAGAGATTGCCTTAAACAATGTTTCAAAATCGTATGGTGCTGATTTGGTGTTGACCAATATCAGTTTTGAGATGCATACCAAGGATCGGATAGGACTCATAGGTGGTAATGGTACGGGCAAAACGACGATTTTTAAGATTGTCGCTGGAATCGAAAACGCAGATGCGGGAGATGTGATGATTCGCAAAGGTGTCAGGGTGGGATATCTTCAACAGATTCCTGTTTATCCAGATGAGTATCCAGTTCACCAAGTGTTACGAGCAGCTTTTAGCCAGTTAGACGAGTTAACGTATACACTTCGTCAGCTAGAGCAACAGATGTCCCAGTTGTCGGGAGAGCAGCTTGCAAAAACGCTGAAAGACTATGGACGTTTGCAGCAGGAATTCGAAGAACAGGGTGGATATGAAGTTGACGCCCAGATCAATAAGGTATGCAATGGACTGCAAATAACGGATGAATTACGAGATCGCAGTTTTGAATTGCTCAGTGGTGGTGAGCAAACTCGTGTGATCTTAGGTCTTATGCTTTTACAGCAACCTGATGTACTACTGCTAGATGAACCATCAAATCATTTGGATACCCAGACCCTTGAGTGGTTAGAGGAATACTTACGAGACTATCAAGGTACTGTCTGTGTGATCTCCCACGATCGCTATTTTCTCGATCAAATTGCGACACGCATTATTGAAGTAGAGGACGGGGAGTGTAAGGCTTATTTTGGCAACTATAGTCAGTACACGAAAGAAAAGGAACAACAGTTGCTAGAGGAGTTTGCCCAGTATCAGGATCAACAAAAGAAGATCAAAGCAATGGAGAAAGCAATCAAGGACATGAAAGATTGGGGTAATCGTGCCGACAATCCCAAGTTCCATAAACGAGCCGCCAGTATGCAAAAACGGTTGGATAAAATGACCCGCATGGATCGGCCGGTGCTGGATCGGCAAAAGATCCACTTGGAATTTGCTGCTGGAAAACGTTCCGGAAATGATGTGTACTCCGTAGAGGACCTTACCTTTGGTTTTGGCGATCAACCGATACTGCACAAAGCAAACTTGACGTTATCCTACGGCGAACGCGTAGCCATCGTTGGATCAAATGGGAGTGGAAAGTCCACATTACTTAAATTGCTGTTAGAGGAATTAGAGCCGCAATCAGGATTGATCAAGCGAGGATCAAGGGTTAAGATCGGGTATTGCCAGCAGCAAGTTCTGTTTGCTAATGAGGAATTTAGTGTCTTAGAAACATTTCGGGATTCCTATGCTTGCACCGCAGGGGAAGCGCGTAATATGTTGGCTAAATTTCTTTTTTATGGCGAGGATGTGTTTAAAAAGGTAGAGGCTTTATCAGGAGGAGAACGCAGTCGTCTCCGCCTGTGTCAGTTAATGCAAGAAGATATTAACCTACTTGTGCTCGATGAGCCCACGAACCATTTGGATATTGACTCGATCGAAATGCTAGAGGATGCATTGGAAGGATTTCGTGGAACGATATTGTTTGTCTCGCATGATCGGTATTTTATTAACCGTATAGCAAAACGGGTTTTAGATGTAGTGAATTATAGGTTCCAAGAATATCTAGGTGATTATGACTACTATCGAACGAAGAAAGCAATACAAACGGCTCAAACAAAGCAAAACCCAGCACTGAAGCTAGATAAACCACAAAAAAAAGTATCCTTGTCTAAAGAAAATCGCAGTGAGCAACTCGAACAGAGGATTATAAAGCTTGAACAAGAACTACTTAACCATCCTAAGGATTCTAGATTACAGCAGAGACTAGACAATTTATTGGCAGCATGGGTAGAGCTATGATATAATACAAGGCAATGAGAGGACGTGTTCATTTCTATGCATAACGAAAACGAAATGTTAAATTTTATTGATAAGATTGTGGCTAAAGAGGTAGAGGAAGGCAAGGTATCCAAGGTTATTACGCGTTTTCCACCAGAGCCTAATGGATTTTTGCATTTAGGTAGTGCGTATGCAATAAATATTAGTTATTCCATAGCGAAGAAATATGGTGGTACATTTAATTTACGTTTTGATGATACCAATCCCACTAAAGAGGATATTTCATTTGTGGAATCGATTTTGGGAGATATGGATTGGTTAGGCATTGATTATGGAAGCGAGCCACTCTATGGTTCTGATTACTCGGATCAGATTTTTGACTATGCAAAGTATCTTGTACTGCAAGGAAAAGCCTTTATGTGTGATTTATCGGCAGAACAGATGCGTGAATATCGCGGTACCCTAACAGAACCAGGTAGGAATAGTCCATACCGAGATCGAACGATAGAAGAAAACCTCCAATTATTTATGGATATGCGAGCAGGAAAGTTTAATGAGGGCGAGAAGGTGTTGCGTGCGAAAATAGATATGGCCAATCCTAATATTACCTTGCGAGATCCTGTAATCTACCGGATTATTCAAGCGCATCATTACCGAACTGAGGATAAATGGTGTATCTATCCTATGTATGATTTCGCCCATCCTATCCAGGACTATATCGAGGGTGTAACTCATTCGCTTTGCTCAAACGAATTTGTGAATAACCGCGCCTTGTATGAGTGGACCTTAAACAACTTGGATCTTCCCAATACGCTACCGAGGCAGATCGAATTTGGCCGGCTTAATCTCACAGGTGTTGTTACAAGTAAACGCTATCTAAAACAACTAGTAGACAGTGGTGTTTTAGAGGGTTGGGATGATCCGCGCTTACCTACACTACAAGGACTACGACGCAGAGGGTATACCAGTTCTTCTATCTTTGCATTTCTAAACGAGATTGGAGTTCCAAAAGTAGAAGCAACTGTTGATGTAAGTATGTTTGAACATGCTTTGAGACAAGATTTAAAAGCTGATTCCCGTTGTCTGATGGCAGTATTGGATCCGCTAAAGGTTGTGATCACCAATTTAGATGATACGGAGTATTTGGAAGCAGATAATAATCAAGAGAATGCTGCTTTGGGTACTCGCAAAATTCCTTTTACGCGAGAGATTCTAATCGACCGAGAAGATTTTAGTGAAAATCCACCGAAGAAATACAATCGCTTAGTACCCGAAGGTGAAGTTCGGCTAAAGAATGGTTACTTTATTCGCTGTAATGAAGTGATCAAAGATGCGAGCGGTTGGATAGTTGAATTGCATTGTACCTATGACCCAGAAACCAAAAGTGGTAGTGGCTTTACGGGACGCAAGGTTAAGGGTACAATTCATTGGGTTAGTGCCAGTTTAGGATTGCCTTGTGTCGTCAGGTTGTACGAGCCCTTGTTTACGTCTAAACCATCTGAAGATGATTTACTCTCGGCAATTAATCCGAATTCGTTAATCACTTTAAATGACGCGGTGATAGAACCAGCGTTTAGAGACTTTAGTGGTGCAGGGGATACACATTTTCAGTTTTTACGGCAAGGCTATTTTGTGTGTGACAATCGATTAACATCAACTGATAGGCCCGTTTTTAATCGGATTGTTTCATTAAAGAGTTCATATAAACGATGAAGTACAAAGCACAAAAAGACTACTCCGGTAGTCTTTTTGTGCTTTACTAGTGTTAGTATAACCCAACAGTCAGAGAAAAAGAAGATAGGTTTTCACTAAACTAGCATCAAACCATCACCGAAGGAACAAACTAGAGGTATACGTGTGATTTGAAGGAGGGTAATTATGGCAAATGTAATGAAAACAATGGATGGCAATGAAGCCGCAGCTTACATATCCTATGCGTTTACAGAAGTGGCTGCGATATATCCAATTACACCCTCGTCACCAATGGCAGAACTTGTTGACGAGTGGGCAGCCCACGGTAAAAAGAACATATTTGGGCAATCGGTACGAGTAGTGGAAATGCAATCGGAGGGAGGAGCGGCTGGCGCGATGCATGGCTCTCTGCAAGCTGGAGCTTTAACCACAACCTATACCGCATCTCAAGGGCTATTATTAATGATCCCCAATATGTATAAAATAGCAGGCGAATTGTTACCTGCTGTATTTCACGTGAGTGCTCGGGCTTTGGCGACCCATGCACTATCGATTTTTGGCGATCATCAGGATGTGATGGCATGTCGGCAAACTGGTTCTGCTTTACTAGCTGCGTCGAATGTGCAAGAGGTCATGGATCTTGGAGCAGTTGCGCATTTGACGACACTGCAAGCGAGGGTTCCGTTTATGCATTTCTTTGACGGATTTCGGACATCGCATGAAGTCCAACGGATTGCGTTAATCTCTTATGATGATGTAAAAAAACTCGTAGATTATGAGGCTATTGATGCTTTCCGTAATCGAGCACTCAGCCCTGAACATCCAGTGGTACGCGGGACAGCCCAGAATCCAGATATCTATTTCCAAGGGCGAGAAGCGAGCAATCCCTATTATCAACTGGTACCAGGTATGGTTGAGCAGACGATGCAAGAATTGGCTAAGATTACTGGACGAGAGTATAAGCTATTTGACTACTATGGCCATAGTAAAGCCGATAATGTAATAATTGCCATGGGTTCTGTCTGTGACACCATCTCGGAAACGATCGATTACTTAAACAACCAAGGTCAAAAAGTGGGGTTAATAAACGTTAGACTCTATCGACCATTTTCTGTCAAACACTTCTTGCAAGTGGTACCAAAGAGTGTGAAAAAGCTTGCTGTACTTGATCGTACCAAAGAACCTGGCTCGATTGGCGAACCGCTATATCTTGATGTGGTTAAAGCTTTTGAACAATCTGACCAACGACCACGTATCGTTGGTGGGCGGTACGGGTTAGGTTCTAAGGATACTAGGCCTGCACAGATTATGGCTGTGTATCATAATCTAGCTGCAGATACCCCAAAGGATAACTTTACAATTGGAATTGTTGATGATGTTACCCATACCTCACTACCAGAAACCGACATAATCGATACTACCCCTGAGAGTACAATTAGTTGCAAATTCTGGGGTCTAGGGTCAGATGGTACGGTTGGTGCCAATAAAAGTGCCATCAAGATTATTGGTGACAAAGCGGGGTTATATGTTCAAGGGTATTTCTCTTACGATAGCAAGAAATCAGGTGGAAGCACAGTATCGCACTTACGCTTTGGGAAGCAACCGATTCGTTCACCCTATCTAGTTTATACAGCAGATTACATTGCTTGTCATAATCAATCGTTTCTCCATAATTTTGATTTAGTCAAAGGACTAAAACCTGGTGGTATCTTCGTCTTAAATTGTCACTTCTCACAAGCAGAACTGGAGGAAAAACTACCAGCTAGTCTCCAACGATACCTGGCTACCCACAATATCGAGTTCTATATTATCGATGCAGTTTCCATTGCTTCTGATATTGGGCTTGGTGGGCGAATTAATATGATTATGCAAACCGTCTTTTTTAAACTGACCAAAGTCATTCCCCTTGATCAAGCATTGGGGTACTTAAAGGAATCGATCGTAGATGCTTACGGTAATAAAGGTCAAAAGATCGTGGACATGAATCATCAGGCCGTGGATCGGAGTCTAGAAGCACTCATTAAGGTGAATGTACCCATGAGTTGGACGAATGCATCCGATGATGATTCCCCACGTAAAGTGGAACCGGATTTTGTAAAAAAAATGCAACGACCAATGCAACGCCACGAGGGCGATGAACTTCCAGTTAGTGCCTTTAAGGGCATGGAAGACGGTACATTCCCGCTAGGAACTACAGCCTACGAAAAACGCGGCATTGCTGTCTTGGTGCCAGAGTGGGACCTAGAGAAATGTATTCAGTGTAACCAGTGCTCCTATGTCTGTCCCCATGCGGTGGTACGACCCTTCTTACTAAATGATCAAGAAAAGGAGGATGCCCCTGCAGGTTTTTTTACCAAGAAACCAGTGGGTAAAGGGCTTGATGGATTACACTATCGGCTTCAAGTTAGTCCACTCGACTGTACAGGATGTGGTAATTGTGCTGATATTTGTCCTGCTCCTGGAAAAGCACTAATAATGCAACCCATGGAAGAACAGGTTCATGCACAAGCTGATAATTGGCAATTCGCCATGACTGTTCTACCCAAAGTGGATCGCATTGATCCAACCATGCTCAAGGGTAGCCAATTCGTTCGTCCACTCTTTGAGTTTAACGGAGCTTGCCCTGGTTGTGGCGAGACTCCTTATGTGAAGCTAATCACTCAGCTCTACGGGGAACACATGATGATTTCCAATGCAACTGGATGTTCATCGATTTACGGTGCTAGTGCTCCATCCATACCCTATACGACGAATGAAGAGGGTAAAGGGCCGTCTTGGGCTAACTCTTTGTTTGAAGACAATGCTGAATATGGCTACGGAATGCTTTTAGGAGTGAAACAGATACGTGCTCGGTTAGCTGATCTAATGCGCGAGGCTCTATACACAGACTTAGACAGTACCTTGCAGGTTCTGTTTGAGGAATGGCTTGACACAATGGATGATGGGCGTAAATCTAAGATAGTCTCGGCTAAAATAATGCATGCGCTAATTACTAGCAATAAACGTTATGAACCAGTGTTAGCGGAAATCTATGCAAAAAAAGACTATCTTGCTAAACGCTCGGTGTGGGTGCTAGGTGGAGATGGATGGGCTTATGACATCGGATTTGGGGGGGTTGATCAGGTTTTATCCCTTGGAGATGATATTAATCTCCTAGTTTTAGACACGGAAGTGTATTCAAATACTGGCGGACAGTCCTCAAAAGCGACACCTACAGCGGCTGTGGCGAAATTCGCTGCTGGTGGAAAGCGGATTCGCAAAAAAGATCTCGGATTAATGGCGATGAGTTACGGCTATGTATATGTGGCTCAAATTGCTATGGGAGCAAACATGAACCATACCATTCGCACGATTCAAGAAGCGGAGAGTTACCCAGGTCCGTCTCTAATAATTGCTTACTCTCCTTGTATTAGTCATGGAATTAGAACAGGCATGGGAACAAGTATTACCCAGGAGAAAAAAGCGGTAGCAGCCGGATACTGGCACCTTTACCGCTATAATCCACTATTAAAAGAGCAAGGGAAGAACCCCTTTATTCTTGATTCTAAAGAACCTAAAGAGTCTTTTCGCGAGTTTATCACAGGTGAGATTCGTTATTCGACCTTGGCCAATACATTTCCTGATAGTGCGGATGAAATGTTTGAAGCCGCAGAAAAACATGCAAAAGAACGCTATGACACTTATCGAAGAATGGCTGAAATGCGTTTTTAGACAATACCCGGAGTGAATCGGTGGAATTCCACCAATTCACTCCGGGTATTGCTATTTCTCGTTTTCGTCAACATATTCCTTGGCATTAGTTATTTCGAGTTCACTTGGGACGGAGACATTTGAGACGGGTTTCTGTCTTTCGCAATTAGCCCAGGAGGCTGTTTCGTGATTCTCGATCGAACGAAGCAGTTTGCGATCTTTGATTTTATTGGTAGCCATAACAGATCTCCTTTTTTGTTAGTTTGTGTTAGAGTGAACTGGTTTATGTTAGATTACATCACCATGGTTTTTGGTAATCATGGAGGATTTTTGAGGTGATGGAGCGAATGGAGCATAGTGGTAAGTATTAGTAAAAATGTTGTTAGAGGTGGAATTATGCATTCACTAGGAATCTGTGTTGGATCATCAAATATTAGTGTAGCTAAACTAGAGTGGAGTGCCCAGGAGTGGAAGTTTATCGAGGGGTATAGTCGAGCTCATGAAGGAAAAACACGAGAAACATTTTTAGAGATTTTAGCAGAACATCAGGATATAGAACATATAGCAGTGACTGGACGCGCTTTTAAAAACAGGGTAAAGCTTGCAGTGATTCCGGAACCAGAAGCCGTAGAAATAGCGTATCAAGCGATTCGTGATCGATATGGCAAGCTAGACGCACTAGTCAGTGCAGGGGGCGAGATTTTTGTTGCCTACGAGTTAGATCAAAGTGGAAAGATAGCTAATGTGTATACTGGTAATAAGTGTGCATCGGGAACAGGCGAGTTTTTTTTACAGCAGATTCAACGAATGGGTTTAGATCTTAATCAAGCAGCGGATATTGCTGATTTAGAACATCCCCATAACGTTGCAGGACGGTGTTCGGTTTTTTGCAAAAGCGACTGTACGCATGCCTTGAATAAAGGAGAGCCTAAGAGCCAAGTGGTGAGTGGGTTATCGTTAATGATGGCGCGAAAAATTTTAGATCTCGTAAATAAGTTTAGTGCCAAAGCAGTGATGTTAATTGGTGGAACGGCTAAAAACAAGGTCATGGTCGACTTTCTTAAGCAGAAACTAGAAACGCTAGAGGTACCGAAAGAGGCTGCTTTTTTTGAGGCTTTTGGAGCTGCCTTGTGGGCACATGATCAGCCTGCTATTAACAAAGACGAAGACGTCTTACAGGACCAAGAGGGGTCTTTCCAAACTCTACCTCGTCTAGTGGATTATGCACACCGTGTGCAATTTCATCAAATGCATAAAGGATTTGTAATCAAGGGTGACCGCTGTATTCTTGGTCTAGATGTGGGTTCTACTACCACGAAAGCCGTTGTTCTACGAGTTCACGACAAGGCTGTATTGGCCTCTGTATACCTTAGGACAAATGGTGATCCCATTGGAGCTGCGAAACAATGTTATCAGCAACTATTAACAGAGCTTTCAGCTGGTATTTTGATTGTTGGTTTGGGTGTAACTGGTTCTGGACGCCAGATTGCAGGTCTCCATGCTCTAACTCCAGCTGTTATTAATGAGATCATTGCTCATGCTACGGCTGCTGTCTATTTTGATCCAACAGTCGATACTATTTTAGAAATAGGAGGGCAGGATGCGAAATATACCCTAATTAATCATAGAGTTCCTGCCGACTATGCCATGAACGAAGCATGTTCAGCAGGAACAGGTTCGTTCCTAGAAGAAGCTGCCCGCGAGTCATTAGATATTAAGACAACAGAAATCGCGCAAATGGCTATGCAAGGGCAAGCGCCGCCAAACTTTAATGATCAGTGTGCAGCTTTTATAAGCAGTGACATAAAAGTAGCCACTCATGAAGGCATAGAGATTTCTGATATCTGTGCAGGCCTCGTTTATTCAGTGTGTCAAAACTATAATAACCGGGTAAAAGGGAACCGCAAAATCGGCGAACGCGTTTTTATGCAAGGTGGAGTCTGCTACAATCAAGCCGTACCCATTGCAATGTCTGTTTTACTTGGAAAAGAGATTGTAGTGCCTCCTGAACCTGGTCTGATGGGTGCATTCGGTGTTGCTTTGGAAACCTTACAACGAATCGAAAATGGGATCCTTGTAGAACAAAAATTTGATTTACGCGAGTTAGCTGAACGAGCAGTAACTCTTGATCGTTCTTTTATCTGTATGGGTGGAGCGGAGAAATGTGATCGCAAATGTAGTATTGCCCTTTACAAAATAAATGGAGAAACGTATCCATTTGGTGGAGCCTGTAATAAGTATGTTAATCTGATTAAGGAACAGGATTTTGATGTGACTCTCCACGATATGGTGGCTGGGCGCGAGGGCTTGATCACAAAACCTATGCAAACGATTGACGCACCAAAAGGCAGAATAGGTCTTAGTCAAGCACTCTCTAATTATAATTATACACCGCTATTTTCCACTTTCTTTTCGCAGTTAGGGTGGGAGGTTGTGAAGGCAAAACAAATACTTCCTGAGGGTATAGAAAAGCAGGGAGCAGCGTTTTGTTATCCTGTTGAAATAGCGCATGGCTTATTTGCTGATTTAAGCAATCAAGAGTTAGATTATCTGTGGTTACCACAAATTCGCCGCATTGAAACAGAAGCGAAGTTTGCAGGAGTTGTGTGTCCGTTAGCGCAAGCGGAACCGTATTTCTTGAAGGAAAGTTTTCCTGAGCTCGGGGCAAAAATGCTGTCTCCTGTGCTAAATTTTACACATGATTGGCAGGGTGTAAAAGCTGAAATGATTCGATGTGCACTACAAAACCTAGGAGCGGATCAATTACAAGCAGAGGTCGCGTGGGAGAGAGCCTATGACGCACAAAATCTCGCTTTTCACCAAATGAAATCCCAGGGTCAGCAATTATTAGCTCGATTAGCAGAAAATCCGGATCAAATAGCAATTGTGTTATTTGGACGTTCATACAATGCGTTTACAAGTATGGCAAATATGGGGATTCCACATAAGTTTGCATCGCGTGGGTTTACGGTGGTTCCGTATGATTATTTACCTTTTATGGATGAAGTTGCGGATGAAACCATGTATTGGAGTCATGGGCAAATGATTATGCAGGCCACGGAATTTGTTAAGAAACATCCTCAGTTGTTTGGAGTCTTTGTCACCAACTTTAGTTGTGGTCCTGATTCGTTTATTATTAGTTATTTTCGCCATTTGATGGACAATAAGCCTTCATTAACACTTGAGCTTGATAGCCATACTGCGGATGCTGGAATTGATACGCGCATCGAAGCATTTTTAGATATTATCCATATTTATACCCAGGTGGCGAAACCTAGATTAACCAAAGATAATGGCTATCAAGCGGCAGAAGCACGATTTGAAAACAATCAGCTGTTGATCTATGATTCTAATGCTAAACCTCACCGCTTAACAGACCCAAATGTGCAGGTATTAATTCCGAGTATGGGGGATTTTAGCAGTAATATGTTAGCAGCTACGTTGCGTTTTAGTGGAATAAAGGCAACAGCTTGTCCTGCCCCTGGCGAGCTTGAATTGAAATTAGGAAGAGCCAATTCTTCTTGCAAGGAGTGCTTGCCCTTGCAGCTAACGATTGGTAGTTTGTTAGCCCATCTTGATAGACGTAAGACAGACGATGAATTGCTCGTCTACTTTATGCCTACAGCCTCAGGACCTTGTCGCTTTGGGCAGTACAATGTGCTGATGAAGCAGCTTATGAAAACCCAACAGATCCCGAATGTAGCGATGCTTTCTTTGACTGCGCAAAATGGATATGCAGGTTTACGTCCAAAAGTGATGCTACGAGCTTGGGGAGCGATGCTGATAGCTGATATTTTCGATGACGTTCGAAATACTCTACTAGCCTTAGCAGTTGATAAGGATCAAGCGTCTAGAGAGTTGGTGCAATTTGAACAACGCCTCATCAATGCAGTGGAGCATAAAAGCTGGGCGCAAGTCAAAGTGGAACTCGGTAAAATAGCTGAGAAGCTTAAAGAAATACCCCTAACAAACGAACCTGGGTTAAGCCCTCGAGTGTTTATTACTGGTGAAATTTATGTCCGTCAAGATGAATTCGCGCGACAGCATCTAGTGGAGAAATTGGCGAAACGAGGTATTATCGCTCACGTTGCTCCTATTCATGAATGGATTTATTATATTGATTATATTCAATACCACGGACATTTGCAGGGGGAAATTGGGATCCAAAAACGATTGGGGATGGGAGTAGCTACCAGAGTCAAGCGAAATTACGAACAGCAAGTGCGCAATCTACTTGCAAAATCTGGACTGATCAAATCCGACCGAATTAACATCGATCGCTATGTAGAATATGGGAGTCGATTTGTCTCACCAGAATTGACAGGAGAGGCGATCCTCACCATAGGTGGTACGTTTGCTGAGATCATTGATCATGTTTCTGGAGTGCTCGCTCTCGGACCTTTTGGATGTATGCCCAATCGGATTGCCGAAGCTATCGTGACAAAGGGATTGCGACGGAACAAAGCAGGTCTAACAACTGATCCTGCTTTTGTAGAGAAAGTTTTAGCCATAGAGAGTGCACTACCTTTTCTTAGCGTGGAGACTGACGGGAATGTATTTCCACCAGTTATTGAGGCTAGATTTGAGACCTTTTGTATGCAAGTGAAGCGACTACATCAAAGTATTGTGGATGTCAAACGAGAAGGATGATAAAAACATGTTGCAAGTAGAAAATGCTGCACTCGTTCTTGTGGATGTGCAGACAAAGTTAATAGGTGTAATGGATGAAAAAGAGCAGTTAGTGAGCAACTTACGGAAGTTAATCCAAGGGATGAGGGTATTAGAAATTCCTATATTGTGGAACGAACAATATCCTCAAGGCCTTGGAGGTACCTTGCCAGAATTGGCCGAATTACTGACTGAGAACAACCCGCTTGATAAGGTGTGTTTTAGTTGTTGCCAGAATGAATCATTTGTAACCTCGCTGCATACGATCGGCCGCCCACAGCTTTTGGTTTGCGGTATTGAAGCCCATATATGCGTGTATCAGACGGCTAGAGAACTACAGGAACAGGGATATCAAGTAGAAGTGGTGGCTGATGCTGTGTCATCCCGTTCTCCGTTGAATAAACAAATAGCTCTAAAACGCTTCCAACAATGTAATATCGCGCTGACTAGCACAGAGATGGCTTTGTTTGAATTAGTGAAGGTAGCTAAGGGTGATCAGTTTAGAGCGATTAGCAAACTGCTGCGGTAGTTGGAGGTTGATATGAGAAGTAGAACCATTACAAGTTGGCAGGAGCTTCGTGGAGGCAATATGCTCTTAGCAGAAATATCTAGTGAGGCTGTCAAGTGTTGCGAAGCAGGCTTTAAGCATGGAATGATTCATAATTGCATGATTTGGTATACGGATCAGTCGGCGATAGTAGGAGTTTGGGTGCTTGTTGTTCAAGAAGAATCTTGGCGAGGATATCTTTCTTTTGTCAAGGATGTGATTAATCAAGCACTTTGTGCTCAGATAGGTAGGATATTTGAGCAGACGCTAGGTGAACTGGATAGACGTCGTTTTTATGTGCATCTTAATGGGATCAACTCCCTTTTAGCTGATGTTATCGTTCAGACTGGTTTCGTCCAAGAATTATCGGTCATTCACTACGTTTTAACGAAGCATGTTGCGTCTCCTCTTCTTAGGCGTCCGTTAACGCGGACAGGGTTTCAGCCACCAGACTTTACCCGCTACCAGAAACTGTTTGGCGATGCGTACTACCCATTAAGAAAAGAACATAATTTTCTCCCTTTTAATTGGTACCAAGAATCGCCAAAAGAGGCTCATGCTGAGTTTGTAGCAGCTAATCAAAGAGGAGATTTCGCTGGTTTTTGGGAAGGCGACCGTTTAATTGGTGCCTACATGACATTTGAAGATGAGATTGACTCTATTGTTGTTCATCCGCATTTCCAAGGTAGAGGGTATGGAACGATGATATTACAAGATTGTATCACCCATATTCTGCGTCGCTACCCGCAAGTGTTTTTATCAGTAATGGAATCGAACAGTAGAGCGCAACGCTTGTATGAACATAGGGGTTTTCGCAGGATAAGTTGGTATAAAGAGTTAGTGTATGAGCAAACCCTGTCAAAGTAGAGAAGACATAGGAGATGTTATGGGAAAGAAACGTTTGAGTAGTATTTTAGAATATATTTCATTACGTAGTAAGGTTGCTGATATTGGTTCAGATCATGGATTCATTCCAATTGAATTAGCAAAACGTGGTTATCCATGTCCTATTGCGACCGAAGTGTTGCCTGGTCCATTTAAGCAGTGTGCCGCTAATTTAGCACGATTTGGAGTAAATGTTGATCTGCGATTTGGCAGTGGGCTTGTGCCGATAAGGCCTGGCGAAGTGGACATTGTGGTTATCGCTGGAATGAGTGGGCAGACTATCGCTCACATTTTGAGTGAATCTTGGAGTAAAGTTGGTTCCTTTGATCAATACATATTTCAGCCGATGCTTGGTAGTGGTTGTTTGCGTAAGTTCCTATTTGAGAAGAACCTTGGTATGATTAAAGAGTGGGTTATTTATGAAAGGAATACATTTTATCAGTATATCGCGGTGATCCCGCAAAGAATAGGAATTCCTCCTGCGTTACATGAAGCATATTCTACTATAGACAGCGAGTTTTTACTCGAAGTGGGTCCCAGGCTGTTACTTAATCGAGATCATATTACCCATCAGTTCTTGCGGAGTCAAGAATGTAAACAAAACCATGTGCTAAAACGAATAAACAAGACGACACACCCTAAGCGTTATCACGAAGTATGTATCGTATTAGATCAGTGGAAGCAGGTGGTAGATTGTCACATGAAATTGCTCGATTCATGCAAATAATGGAAGAATTAGCCCCTAAGTCGTTAGCTGAAGAGTGGGATAATGTGGGTTTACAGGTTGGAAATGCGGATTTAATGGCAAAAAAAGTGTTAGTAACATTGACGGTTACTGAAAGTCTCGTTGCGCGGGCCGTTGCTGAGCAGGTCGATTTAGTAATATCGCACCATCCACTAATATTTAAGCCGATTAAGCATCTTCGTACCGACTTACCCCTAGGGAAACTACTGCAGCAACTTCTAGAGCATCGGATTGCAGTCTATGTCAGTCACACTAACTTAGACCATGCAGCTAAAGGGTTGAATCATTGGTTAGCGCAGGATTTAGAGCTGCAATCAGTAAAAGTGCTGAGACCTCTCGATAAGGAAGCAACCGTGGGATTAGGGCGAATTGGCAGAATTTCTCCGCAGTCTTTGGAGCGGTTAGCTAAGCGAGTTGCCTCGTTGTGGGACACGAATGTTAAGGTGATTGGCGATAGTGCAACAATGTGCACTAAAGTAGCTGTTTGTGGTGGAACAGGCGGAGATTTAGTCCGTCAAGCTGCCTTTAAAGGAGCCGATGT
Source organism: Limnochordia bacterium (assembly GCA_007116145.1). Classification (GTDB taxonomy): domain Bacteria; phylum Bacillota; class Limnochordia; order Darwinibacteriales; family DTU012; genus CSBR16-88. The sequence goes on from SKJB01000015.1 coordinate 20,874, forward strand.
CTTAATTACTGGTGATGTAGATTATCACGATGCTCTAGAAGCAAAGCAACTCGGGTTAGCTGTTCTTGATGCTGGTCATTTTGGTACAGAACAAATAATGGTAAAAAAAATTGCATTTTACTTACAACAACACTTACCGCAGGCAGAAATATTACTAGGTTATGAAGGTAATAATCCTTTTTGTGTAGGATAATATTTCAGAGGTGGTGAATCCATGACTCCAATAGATTGTAGTCTGTGTGGGAAAAAGATTCCTACTGAACGCTTAGTAGCTCTACCGCAAACAAGACGGTGTGTGAAATGCGCACAGGAAAAGGGCTCTGATATAGTTACGAAACGAGTAGGAATTGGGATGGATGCCGATACTTATCGCGATCTACTAGGTGCTACACGAAGTTAGTGCAATCATGAACGAGTGGTCCGCAAGGGTGGTTTGGGTGTTACTAGAAACGGCAGTTTTTGTTTCGGTCAGTTTGACCCTGCTTGCAGTTTTGCTAGTTCTATGGTATACTTTTAGATACTTTAAGTGAGTTAGGTGATTGCGGGAGAATTCCCGAGGAAAGTCCGAGCTCCAAAGGGCAGGATGCTGGGTAACGCCCAGTGGGGGCAACCCTAAGGAAAGTGCCACAGAGATATACCGCCTAAGTGATTAGGTAAGGGTGAAACGGTGAGGTAAGAGCTCACCAGCAATTAGGTGACTAGTTGGCTAGGTAAACCCCATCCGGAGCAAGGCCAAATAGGAGAGAAGGGGCTGCCCGCTCCGTTATACTTTCGGGTTGGCTGCATGAGGCGTTAGGCAACTAACGTCCTAGATAGATGATCATCCTTGACAGAACTCGGCTTATCGATTCACTTAAAAGAAAAAACCTTGATGAAAATCAGGGTTTTTTCTTTTTTTGAGACTTTGTAAAAAACATTGATCTTCCTTTGCTAAATTTTCATTTGGAGAAGGAATCTGCTTTTTCTTGCCGAATATCAGAATAAGAAGTGGTAAATTGTGGGGGAAAGTGGGGCATAAGTCTCGGAAAGGGGAAAATACCATGTTCATGGGCGAATATCAGCACTCACTTGACACAAAAGGGCGACTGATTATACCTGCTAAGTTCCGCGAAGACTTAGGAACTGGTGCTGTTATGACTCGTGGCTTGGACAACTGCTTGTTTCTTTTCCCGCAATCCGAGTGGAAAACTCTGGAAGAAAAGCTAAAAACTTTGCCACTAACCAAAGCCGATGCAAGGCAATTTGTTCGTTTCTTCTTTTCAGGAGCGACCGAATGTGGTTTAGATAAACAAGGGCGCATCATTGTGCCACCGACGTTGCGCGAGTACGGCGAAATCGACAAGGATGTAACAGTAATTGGCGTTTCTAATCGTGTTGAAATATGGAGTAAGGAGCGTTGGCAAGCCTACATGACTCGGGCTGAAGAATCCTATGAGATAATTGCTGAAAGTATTGTAGAACTCGGAATTTAGGTTATGCTAGAAGAAGTCCGGTACGGAGGTAATAAAATGAAATTTCAACATGAGCCGGTGCTACTTGCGGAAGTAATTAAGAGTATGAACTTACAGTCTGACGGCACTTATGTGGATTGCACTCTAGGAGGAGCTGGACATAGTTTAGCGATACTCCAAGCTCAGTCGAGGATTAAACTGGTGGGTATTGATCAAGACCCTAGTGCACTTTTAGCAGCAAAAAAACGTCTATTACCTTATTTAGATAGGGTTACCTTTATTCATGATAATTTCAAGAACTTATCCAGTGTCCTAACAGAGTTAAACATACCGCGTGTTGATGGTATTTTAATGGATATTGGAGTGTCGTCTCATCAGTTCGATCAGGCGGAGCGAGGGTTTAGTTACCAACATAATGCACCGTTAGATATGCGCATGAATCCACAGAATCCCGTTACCGCTAAAACACTGGTTAATACCTTAACAGAACATGAGTTAACGCAAATAATTTTTGATTATGGAGAAGAGCGGTGGGCTAAGCGAATTTCTCAATTTATTGTGGAAAAACGCAGTTTGGAGCCGATTGAGTCCACAGAGCAATTAGTAGATGCAATCAAAGCAGCGATTCCGGCGAGTGCGCGACGTGAAGGTCCCCACCCTGCTAGACGGACTTTTCAAGCACTGAGAATAGCTGTTAATCGTGAACTCGAGGTTTTTGAAGAAGCGATTTATCATGCTGTCGACGCACTAAGTAGCGGAGGTCGATTATGTGTAATTACTTTTCATTCTCTTGAAGATCGAATAGCAAAAGAAACATTTAAAAAGCTATCCACGGGTTGTACCTGTCCAGCGAATTTCCCGATCTGTGTTTGCAATCAGAAACCGAAAATCCGTTTGGTAACGCGTAAACCTATCATTGCCAGTAAAGAAGAACTTGGTAGAAACTCGCGTGCACGCAGTGCCAAATTAAGAGTATGTGAACGTTTAGATGGAAGAGAGTTGAGCCAATGATACCCGCTCGTAAATTAGACTATTATGATGTAAAACGGCCTATACGAATTCAATTACGGCAGAAACAACAAAGTCGTCGTAAAAAGCGCAAGAGGATGCCAGAAACGCTACTGGTTTGTTTGGTTGCGCTTTTTTGTGTTACCGGTTGTTTGCTCTATCTAGGGCATCAAATCCATACAATGCGATTAAACGTGATTCTTACCAATTTAAACCAAGAGATCTACCTAGTGCAACAGGAACAAGCCCACTTAATGCTGACTCTCAAACAAGCTAGTCGCTTAAGTGTGATCGAAAATACTGCCAGATTGGATCTAGGGATGGTTGAACCAAGCCGCACCACAGTTGTTGTCACAACACCTGCAGATGATCAATACAGCACGTCTGATGGGTGGATAGCAGATAGTACTAGGAGTGATAACGTTTTTGAGGTGGTGGCAGATTGGTTGAATCGCTGGCTACCAGTAGGGGGTGTCGAAGCTGGGAGAATCAGTCGGCAATAAAATTCTGAAGCAACGGACATGCTATGTCCTAATGCTCTTTCTGTTTTTAATTACTCTGCTCGCAGGTCGTTTGGTCTATCTGCAAGTATGGCAATCCAGTCGCTATACCCAGTTAGCCCAGGCTCAGAGACTACGCCCAACTGCCATTGATGCAAGGCGGGGTAGTATTCTTGATAGAAACTATAAGACTCTTGCCGTAAGTGCAGGAGCCTATGCAGTCTATGTGTTACCACATTTGACTAGAGATCCAGTAGCGACAGCGATGAAACTTGCACCTTATTTAGCGATGTCCAAAGCTGAGATTGCCCAAGTGTTGACAGATCAAAAGACGAATATCTGGCTTACTCGAAAGCTCCCAATCGAGACAGCCAAAAGCATTGACGCATTAGGATTGCCAGGTATACGTCTTTTAGAGCGTCCCCAACGATTCTATCCTCAAGGAACTCTAGCAGCTCAGGTTTTGGGTATAGCGGGGATTGACAATCAAGGTCTTGAAGGACTTGAGTTTTATTATAATCAATATTTACAAGGCACACCTGGTAGATTAGAGAAAGAAAGAGACGCTACCCAACGAGAAATTCCCGGAGGTATAGAACGGCTTATACCGCCAACAAACGGGTATGATCTCATCCTTACAATTGATTCAACCATTCAGTATATAGCGGAACGTGAGATTGAGTCTGCTGTTTTAAATTCAAATAGCGACAGTGGTATTATTCTTATTGTTAATCCAAATACAGGAGAAATTTACGCGAATGCGATTTACCCCACTTTTGATCCCAATAATTATCAGTCATATCCGACGGAAAATCGGCGTAATGTTAGTGTTACAGATCAATATGAGCCTGGTTCAACGTTTAAGATTTTTACTGCAGCATCAGCCCTAGATAGTGGGATTACAACCCAAGAGCGATCGTTTTACAGTGGTCGATCCTGGAGTGTGGGTGGTGGTGCTGTTCGTAGTTGGAATGGAACCGGACATGGACAGATTAGCTTTTTACAAGCAGTTGAAAACTCCGACAATATTACATTTGCGCAATTAGCAGTAGAAATGAAGCCAGAATTATTTCACCCTTACCTAGCAAAGTTTGGTTTTGGAGAGCGCATGGGTATTGACTATCCTGGCGAGGGACGAGGAGTATTGCCCAAGCCTGGTCAAATACGCCATGGTGAACTATTACAGTGGGCCAATATTGGTTTTGGTCAAGGAGTAGCAGTTACTCCACTGCAATTAATAATGGCCACTGCAGCTGTGGCAAACGGAGGAGCACTACTCAGACCATATTATGTAGCCGAGATCCGTGATGAAAGAGGTAAAGTGATTGAACGTACTCAACCTCATACTTTAGCTGAACCTATTTCACAGGCAACCAGCAAGGAAATGTTGGAGATTCTACGTTCCGCTGTTGTTAATGGCTCGGGTGGACGGGCCGAAATTATTGGCTTTCATGTAGCGGGAAAAACAGGGACAGCTGAAGTGCCCGAGCAGGGTGGATACGGAGATAAGCGAATTGCATCTTTTGTTGGTTTTGCTCCAGCAAACGATCCTGCTATTGTTGCTTTAGTAGCTCTACACAACCCGCAAACTGATGTTCGCTTTGGTGGAGTATTAGCAGCCCCTGTATTTCAAAAAGTAGCAGAACAAACTTTGGAATATTTAGGCATAAAACGGCGTAAAGCTAGTACAGAACAATCGATTATGACTGTGGTACCAAATGTGCGCAATTTTCCCCTAGCGGATGCGAGACAGTCGATACTGCAAGCTGGATTACAATGGAGTTATGAAAACCCGGGGCAGATTGTTATCGATCAAATTCCAGGTCCTGGAAGTCGTGTTGCGCCCCAGACCACAATAAACTTGTACTTCTATGATGAGATAAATCCAACAATAGTAACGATTCCTAATTTAATTGGTCACAGCATGCGAGATGCTTCAGCTATCCTATCAGAAATAGGTCTACGATTACGAATCATCGGAAGTGGTATGGCTCATAGACAAACTCCTCAGCCAGGTACTAAAGTTCCAGTAGGTTCAGTAATCGAAGTGGAATTTCTACGATAGCGAGATGGTTGATTGTGATCGAAAGGAGAATGATTAATGAAGCTTTCGGAGTTGGTTAAGCATATTACTGCTAAGATGGTTGGTAGTGATAGGGAAATAAAAGCTTTGGGTTATGACTCTCGCGCCATGAAACCCGAGAGCTTGTTTTTTGCTATTCGTGGATACAAAACGGACGGACACAACTATGTACAGAAAGCAGTCGACAATGGTGCCATTGCTATTGTTGTTGACCACGAGATTCCAAATACGAGAGTTACACAAATCGTGGTTGCAGACACCCGTTTTGCCATGGGATTAATGGCTGCTTCCTTTTTTGGTTTTCCAACTCGTAAGTTACGCATGATCGGAATTACAGGCACAAATGGAAAAACGACCACTACATATTTAACTAAGGCATTATTGGAGGAAGCTGGCTTTAAGGTGGGGTTAATCGGTACAATTCAGAATTTAATTGCAGATAAGATATTGCCAGCAAAGCGCACTACGCCAGAATCTGTGGATTTACAGCATTTATTAGCAAAGATGGTGCAGCAAAAGGTAGAGTATGTCGTTATGGAAGTTTCTTCCCATGCTTTAGAGTTGCAGCGCACTGTTGGAGTTGAGTTTGATGTAGCAATTTTTACAAATTTAACACAAGATCATCTTGATTTTCATCAAACCTTTGATCAATACTTTAATGCAAAGGCCAGATTGTTTACGAGTCTATTGAAAGACACAACAAAAACCCCTAAGACAGCAGTCATTAATTTCGATGATGCCTACGGTCTAAGAATGGCAGCTAGGAGTTCTGCACCCGTTATAAGCTATGGAGTAGAAAGTTATGCCCAACTGCAAGCAAACGATCTCCAGATTCGTAGTACGGGCGTGAGCTATCGACTGCATACTCCGCTTGGTGATGAAGAATTAGCTCTTCGCTTAGCTGGTACGTTTAATGTCTATAATTCTTTGGCAGCAATCGGTGTAGGTTTAGCTGAGGGCATTGATCTCACTACTATGAAAGTAGCTTTAGAGAAAGTTAAGATAGTTCCTGGTCGTTTTGAGTTAGTCGATGGAGGGCAAGACTTTACTGTCATCGTCGATTATGCCCATACACCTGATAGCCTTGAAAACGTACTGCGCACGGCCCATGGTTTTGTGAAAAATCGCGTCATTGTAGTCTTCGGAGCTGGTGGGGATCGCGATCGTAGTAAACGTAGCTTAATGGGAACTGTTGCAGCTAATTTCGCTGATCATATCATTATTACTTCCGATAACCCGCGCAGTGAGGAACCCTTAGCTATTTGCCAAGAAATTGAAGCAGCCATTAAAGATAGCGATACTACTGTTTCTTATGATCTTATTGTCAATCGTCAGGAAGCGATTTATCATAGTATACAACTTGCGCGTACTGGTGATGTGTTGATACTTGCCGGAAAAGGACATGAAACATATCAAGAGTTAAAAGAAGAAATAATTAATTTTGATGATAAAAAGGAAGCCTTAGCGGCGATAAAGGAGTTGCTTTCTTAAAATGCGGTCACTATCGTTTTCACAGGTAGCGAGCTTTTTGCATACAGAATGTTCTTCTCAGGAATTAATGAAACGTGTGATAATAGACAGTCGCGAGGCTTCAGCAGGAACTCTATTTTTTGCCTTGCCAGGGGAACATACCGATGGTCATCAGTTTGTAGAGGATGTACTCAAACAGGGTGGGTTTGCGGTTGTTAAAACAGGCTACGGTAGCGGAGATCGGGTTATCGAAGTTGCTGATCCCTTAGAAGGATTACAACGACTAGCCAAACAGTATCTTGCATTGTTTTCTGTGCCTGTTGTTGCTGTGACAGGCAGTAATGGAAAGACAACGACAAAAGATATGATTGCTGCCATATTAAGTGAAAAGTGGTCCGTTCATAAAACACAAGGCAATTTTAATAATGAAATCGGGTTGCCATTGACAGTATTGGGCTTGGACGAATCTCATCAGATACTTATTCTGGAAATGGGCATGCGCGGACTTGGACAAATTTTCCAGTTAACTCAAATTGCACCTCCAGATATTGCGGTGATAACAAACATTGGACCTGTACATCTTGAGCTATTGAAAACACAAAAGAATATTCAACATGCTAAGGGGGAGATTCTCACAGGATTAAAACCCAACGGAATGGCTGTGCTAAATGGTGACGATCCGCTAGTGAGAGAGTTAGGGGAAAATTCCGAACATTTGGTGTTATACTATGGGATGCGTCAAGCGTGTGGCTTGTATGCAAGCGACATTATACTTGATTCGCTAGGTAGAGCGAGTTTTACTTGCCACTATCAACAACGAACGCTACCCGTCTCTCTGCCGATTCCAGGTGTGCATAATATCAACAATGCTCTAGCTGCTATGGGTGTTGGATTGCGCTTCGGTCTATCTATTGATCAGTGCATTAAGGGTCTACGTTCTGTCATAGTAAGCAAAATGCGGATGCAGCTCACAGAGGGACAAAAGAAAATTAGGATTATTAATGATGTCTATAATGCAAGTCCCGCCTCAATGAAAGCCGCTCTTGATACATTAAGTAGTATAGAGACGGGGAAACGCCGCATAGCCATTTTAGGTGATATGCGCGAGTTAGGAGAATTGACGCAACAAGCACACATTGATATTGGAAACTATGCAGCAAGGAAATGCGATCATCTAGTGTGCATAGGGCAATACAGAAATTATTTACAAGAAGGGGCTAGGTTAGCAGGATTTTGCGATTCCAATATAGGAGTATATGAGTGTATTGAAGATTTTCTTGATCAGATATGGCAGCACATAGAACCAAAAGATCTTGTTTTGATCAAAGCATCTCGCGGAGTAGCCTTAGAGCGAGTTGTGGATGTTCTAGAGAGGTAGTGAAGGAAATGATGGATGGAATGAGTCAAGCCCCATTTGTAGCTGCAGCTGTTGCATTCTTTATGGCAATTGTCATGGGTCCGGTAACAATTAGCTACTTACAGCGATTAAAGTTTGGTCAAAATGTGCGTTCTGATGGCCCTCAGCGCCATATGCAGAAAATGGGGACACCCACCATGGGTGGGGTCATGATCCTTTTGGCACTAACAGCGTCGACTCTCATCATTGGTCGCGGTGATACGATGCTACCCTTTGCCTTATTTGCGACCTTAGGGTATGGTGTAATCGGATTTCTTGATGATTTAATAAAGATCCTTACCGGTAAATCGTTAGGACTAAAGGCAAGGCAAAAACTATTAGGTCAGATTTTAGTGGCAGTTTTAGTCGGTCTCTATGCTCTTAGCCAGGATAGTATTGGTACCCTGTTATTGATCCCATTTACCGCTGCTACCATTAGCTTACCTCCAGTCATCTATATGATGTTAGTGATTGGGGTGATGCTTGGTACTGCTAATGCTGTGAACCTTACCGATGGGTTAGATGGTTTAGCTGCAGGTACCATGGCTGTGGCTGCTGGTGCGTATGCAATTGTAGCAATGTGGCTGGGAAATGTAGAAATCGCCCTCTTTTCGGGAGCTGTAGCAGGAGCATGTCTAGGCTTTTCTTGGTTTAATGCACATCCCGCTTCGATATTTATGGGTGATACAGGCTCTCTCGGCTTAGGAGCTGCTCTAGGTGTAATGGCAATTTTTACACGTACACCCTTATTTCTCCCGCTGATTGGTGGGTTATTTGTCATCGAAACGTTATCTGTTATTTTACAGGTAGGTTACTTTAAACTAACTAAAGGAAAACGAATACTTAAAATGGCACCACTGCATCATCATTTTGAGTTACTGGGGTGGGAGGAGCCTAAGGTTATGATTAGGTTTTGGTTAATTAGTATATTTTTTGCAGCCATTGGGTTGTTAGCGGTCCTCTAACCGAATATACATTAGGGAAGGGGGCATGGAGGAATGTTCACAAAAAAAGGAAATCCCGATTTGCTAGTATTTACAACAGTTATTGTTTTGTTAAGCATAGGAATTATCATGGTCTTTAGTGCATCTTCGGTAATGGGGATATCTGATTTTAGAGATCCCTTTCATTATGTAAAGCGTCAATCACTGTGGGCGGTGGTTGGTTTGTTTGCAATGTTTTTCTTAGCCCGCATTGATTACCGCATTTATAAAGCCTTAGCTTTACCGGGTATTCTTCTCTCTTATGTGCTCTTAGTGTTAGTGTTGATTATAGGTCAGGACATTGGTGGAGCGAAACGCTGGATTGATCTGGGTTTTTTCAATTTGCAGCCATCCGAAATTTCCAAGCTGGCTATGGTAAATTTTGTGGCTGTGTATATAGCAAACAAACGTGAGAAGTTACGCTTGTTCTGGATCGGTTTGTGTCCAATTCTAGTCATTCTTGGACTTAAATTTGGCTTAATCATGCTTGAACCTGATTTTGGAACAGCTGTAGCCATGAGCTTTACGATTTTAGTCGTCCTGTTCGCTGGCGGAGCCCACCTCGGGCAGCTTGCAGGCTTAGGACTCGCAGCAATTCCAGGCCTGATGTTCCTAGTGTTTCAAAAACCCTATCGAATGCGACGAATTATGGCTTTTCGTGATCCTTGGGCGGATCCAGCTGATACAGGATGGAATATAATCCAGTCGCTGTTAGCTATTGGATCAGGAGGCTTATTTGGATTAGGGCTTGGTAACAGCCGGCAAAAGTTTAGTTACTTACCTGAACACCATACAGACTTTATTTTTGCGATTCTCAGTGAAGAACTTGGATTTATTGGGGCTTTTATGGTTGCATTCTTGTTTTTCATTTTTGCTTGGCGCGGGCTAAGAATTGCACTAAATGCACCGGATCTCTATGGGACTTTACTTGCAATTGGCATTACTTCGATGATTGGATTTCAAGCCATGCTAAATATGGGTGTTGTAACAGGATCATTACCTGTTACTGGTATTCCACTACCATTTATTAGCTATGGAGGTGCATCGCTAATGATGAGTTTAGCGAGTGTGGGTATTTTGTTGAATATATCTCGCCAGTCAAAGACTTAGGTTTATCACATATTCCCTCGACACGCATAGTATAGAGAGTAACAAAGCACGAAACCAGAGGTGATACAATGCGTAAGTTATTTGTCGAGGGAGGCCATCCACTCAAAGGTGTGATTCGTGTAAGCGGAGCCAAGAATGCAGTATTAAAACTAATGGCTGCAGCCTTGTTAGGCCATGGACGATTTGTGATTCGTAATGTACCTGAGATTAGAGATGTATTTACAATGTTAGGCGTACTGCAAGCGCTTGGTGTGGAAGCAACACTTAACGACTCGACTATTTTTCTCAATGTCGAAACAGTGCGCGGGGAAGCCCCTGTAGCTTTGGTCCAGGAGATGCGGGCATCCATCCAAGTGATGGGGCCATTACTTGCTCGGTTGGGATGGGTACGCCTCTCGAAACCTGGCGGTTGTGCTATTGGCGATAGACCTATAGATTTACACCTTAAAAATTTCAAGAAACTTGGTGCACAAATTAGAGAAGAGCATGGGTTCATTACTGCTTCAACAAACGGACTTGTTGGCAAAGAGCTGTATTTGGATTTTCCAAGTGTAGGGGCAACGGAGAATCTTATGATGGCTGCAACATTAGCCCAAGGTACAACAGTTATTCATAATGCAGCTCGAGAACCGGAAATTGTGGACATTCAGAATTTTATCAATCTGATGGGGGCACGGGTATATGGTGCTGGAACGAGTACGATTACGATCAAAGGTGTAACACAATTAGGCGGTGCCGACTATGCAGTAATTCCTGATCGGATTGAGGCTGGAAGTTATCTGATAGCAGCTGCAATTACTAGAGGAGCCATTACCATAGAGCATGTGATTCCACAACATTTGACCGCAATAGTTGATAAGCTACAAGAAACCGGTACAGAAATCAAAGTAGGAACTGATACTATAGCAGTTAGAGGAGTACAAGACTTATTTCCCATCAATATTCTCACCCAACCATACCCAGGTTTTGCAACGGATTTACAACCCCAATATATGGCGTTAATGACACTCGCTGGAGGTAGTAGTGTAATCAAAGAAACAGTGTATACAAATCGTTTTCGTCAGGTAGAGGAATTACGCCGTATGGGTGCAGATATTCTCCTTGATAGTAATGCAGCAGTAATTAAAGGAGTGCCACAACTATCTAGTGCACTAGTGCACGCCACCGACTTACGTGCTGGAGCCGCGCTTGTACTAGCAGGGTTAGCAGCCTCAGGTATTACAGAGATAACAGGACTCGATCATATAGACCGCGGTTATGAGAAGTTAGTTCATAAGCTACAGACCGTTGGTGGTAGAATCTGGCGGGAAGATTAAATCCCGCCTTTTAAGGAAACTGCTATCATCCGAGGAGTGGTTGGTCATTGAAAGGAGTGGGTTCGTGCAACGTAATATACTTTCCATTGTTGTCTGTCTATTGATTTTAGGGGTGTTTATGTTTGTGAATTCTAGTTTGTTCTATATTGAGTATTTGGAGTGGACAGGCATTCAGTACTTAACGGAGGAAGAGTTACTAGGCTATAGTGGGTTTAGTTCTCAAAATATCCTTAGGATTGATACTCGATTATTAGCCAATCAGGTTGCTAGTCACCCGTGGGTTTACGCAGCTAGTGCTAAGTGGTCATGGCCAAACATATTGACAGTTGCAGTCAAGGAACGGAGGCCATTAGCGATGGTGCCAATTGATAGTAGTTGGTTTCTGCTAGATGAAGCAGGTGTGTTGATGCCTCCACCGCTTGGTATACATATGTATGCACTTCCCTTGGTTACACATATGGATCCTGGTTCTACTGAGCAGTTGCGTGCGACGGCACGAATGCTAATGGCAATACCAGTGGATTTGTTAGATTTACTCTCGGAATGGAATGTTGCTGAAGGCGTATTTGTTACTCGTCAGGGCACACAGATATGGCTCGGAGACTTTCGAGATTTAGAACTTAAATTCGAAACTCTAGAATTAATATTAGCAGATTTGATTAATCGCAACAAGACAGCTACGCGTATCGATCTGCGAAGTGTCAGAAGTCCTGTTGTAATAGAAAGAAAATAAAAAAGGAGTAATTACTAAGAGGAAAACTCTTTTTTATGTGGAATTCATCAAAGAGGGAAACTGTGGAGCAAAGGGGTGATTATATGTTCGAATTCGATCAGCAAGGGGGTCAATTCGCAAATATAAAGGTAATTGGTGTTGGTGGCGGCGGAAACAATGCAGTAAATCGCATGATTAGTGCAGGTTTGCAGGGTGTACAGTTTATTTCCTTAAATACGGATGCGCAAGCCTTGCTTATCTCTGAAGCGAATGATAAAATTCAGCTTGGTGAGAAACTGACTAAAGGCTTAGGAGCAGGATCGAATCCAGAAATTGGGCAGCGTTCCGCCGAAGAAAGCAAAGAGGATATACGTGCAGCGCTTCAAGGTGCCGATATGGTTTTTATCACTGCAGGAATGGGTGGCGGTACTGGAACTGGAGCCGCTCCGATTGTAGCTGAAATTGCCAAAGAAGTTGGTGCCTTAACAGTGGGGGTTGTAACTAAACCTTTTACGTTCGAGGGAAAACGCCGATTACAGCAAGCAGAACGAGGGATTGATTTATTAAAAGCAGAGGTTGATACGTTAATCACCATACCGAATGATCGGTTGCTGCAAGTAGTAGATAAACGCACTAGCATGGTGGATGCGTTTAAAACAGCTGATGATGTTTTGCGCCAGGGTGTACAAGGAATATCTGATCTGATTACGGTACCCGGACTGATTAATCTTGATTTTGCGGATGTACGCACGATTATGACAGACGCAGGTTCCGCTTTAATGGGTATTGGTCAAGCTTCTGGGGATGATCGAGCAATTCAAGCGGCAAAAATGGCCATTTCTAGTCCTCTACTTGAGGCATCCATCCAAGGAGCGAAGGGTATTCTCTTAAGTTTGAGCGGGAGTTCTAGTTTGGGTCTGTTTGAGGTGAATGAAGCCGCTGAGATCATATCCCAAGCAGCAGATCCAGATGCACATATTATTTTTGGTGCCGTTATTGATGAGGAATTGCAGGATCAGATTAGAGTGACGGTAATCGCCACGGGTTTTAATACAAAACCAAAAGCCGAGAAACAGTCAAAGCCTGAGCCTGATATTCGTCCTTTTGGTAGTGATGATTTGGATATACCCGCATTTTTGCGTAGTAAGTAAGAAAAAGCCGAGATGAGCTTGTGCGAAGACGCATGTTTTGCACGAGCTCATTTCGGCTTTTTTTTTATTCCATTTTGCGGATTTCTCGTTTCAGTTTTTTGAGTATCTTCTTTTCTAGGCGGGAGATGTAGGATTGTGAAATTCCCAGCATATCGGCTACTTCCCGTTGGGTTTTTTCTAGTCCATCAGTATTTAACCCAAACCGTAGCTCCATAATTGTCTTCTCGCGCCCTGTTAATTTTTGGAGTGCAGTCATCAATAAGGCCTTATCTACTTCCTCTTCAATATATCGGACAACATCACTGTCACTTCCCACAACATCCGCTAAGACTAATTCATTACCATCCCAGTCAGTATTTAGCGGTTCATCAAAGGATACTTCTGCCCTTATTTTGCTAGTTCTACGCAAGTACATTAAGATCTCATTTTCAATACAACGAGATGCATAAGTAGCTAACTTAATATTTTTGTTCGGATCGAAAGTGTTTACCGCTTTAATTAAGCCAATAGTTCCAATGGATACTAGATCCTCAACAGAGATCCCGGTATTCTCAAACTTGCGCGCAATATATACAACTAAGCGTAGGTTTCGTTCAATCAACGGTGACTTGACGGACAAATCGCCTTCTTTTAATTTACCTAAGAGTCTCGCCTCTTCTTCTGTACTTAAAGGTGGTGGTAATACTTCACTGCTACCCACGTAATAAATTGGTGGAGTTACTTTGATTTTAGTTAGTATCCGTATAATCGTTAGGCGGAACCAAAACCTAAACTTTGGAATGGGTAGAAGCTGCATGCGAATGGCCTCCTTCACGTAACGATTCGAATTCGGTGTTTGAATGAACGATATTATGTAGAATTTCAGGTGGCATAAGGGCCTGATAGTTACCCTCTGGATCAAGCTTTCGATAATGAATTCCAATAATAGTATTAGTAATGCGTTGCTTGACCCCTTCGCTAATTACATTAATACCATCGGGGCGAAAGCCAATTAACAAGCCATTATCCTTTCCTAATGATGAGAATGGAATTACGCGCAAGCGAGTTGCTAGATCGTTTGCTGACAATATTTGAGAGAATGTGTTAGTGTTCCCCACATCTAATTGTCTGATAACGTCTGCCACATCTGCACGAAATAATTTGCTGATTGCTTCATATTCGACGACGATTACAGAATGATTCATCAACGGATCTCGCAATCTATTCCCCGTGTCCACCAACGAATCCACCCGAATGGTCTGGTCTTTCCAAAGTATCTCAATTGGTATTTGATAGACATGCTTAAAAATGCGCTTTTGGACAATTCCCCAACCCAGTTCCCCAATGCCCAGAATCATCGCGATAGCTACAAATATACCGATTGTAGTCTGTGGATTTGTTGGTGTACCAAAGAGATAAGCTGCTCCGATCCCCGCGCCGGCGCTACTGAAACCAATAGCATAGAAGTAACCTAATACTGATAGCATCCGTTTCTTGTTTAGTGGATAGAAAGCGATTAATACCATAATAATGGAGACAATAAGAATTACAGGAAAGAAACGTAACAAACCATAATACGGTATTAAGCGAAAACTAGCCATTAAAAAAAGCAAATAGTGCAATGTTCCAGCTATTGCTGCTAAGGATAAGCGACCCCGATTTGTAGGTGTGCGTGTAACTTCAGCTGTCGCCCATAATAATAGAAATTCAAACACGAAGTTTGCAAAAAGTCGAACGATCCATGCATCAATATAAATGACGTATCCTGGCACTAAAACCCCCCCTAACATATTTTGGCAATCTTATACTATCATATTATCTGAATGAGGGAAAGATTCCTCCTTTGTCTAACCATATTTCTAGAGTAATGGGTATTCGGAATAGATTCGTCTAAAGCTGGCAATACTGATTTCTGTAAGTGGAAGTAAAGGGGGACAAATAAATGAACAAAGTGGAAATATGTGGTGTTAATACAGCGAAACTACCTGTTCTAACTAATAAAAAGATGAAAGAGCTACTAGCAAACATTCGCGATGGAGATCCTACTGCTCGTGAAGAAATGGTGCAAGGTAACTTACGATTAGTACTTAGTGTAATTCAGCGTTTTAATAATCGCGGTGAATTTGTGGATGATTTATTTCAAGTAGGATGTATTGGTCTTATGAAGGCGATAGATAATTTTGATCTTGGTCAAAATGTCAAGTTCTCAACCTACGCAGTGCCGATGATTATTGGCGAAATTCGTCGCTACTTACGGGATAACAATCCGATTCGCGTAAGTCGTTCTCTGCGAGATATCGCTTATAAAGCATTGCAGGTGCGGGATAATCTTGCAAACAAATACTCAAAAGAACCAACAGTTGGGCAAATTGCTGAAGAGTTACAAATCCCTCGTGAAGAGATTGTGTTCGCTCTCGATGCAATCCAAGAGCCAATATCCCTATTCGAACCAATTTATCATGATGGAGGCGATCCGATTTTCGTTATGGATCAGATCAGTGATGATAAGAATTTGGATGGAAATTGGCTAGAAGGTGTATCCATCAAAGAAGGAATGACTCGCTTAAACGAACGAGAAAAATTGATTCTAACTATGCGTTTTTATGATGGACGTACCCAAATGGAAGTTGCAGATGAAATTGGTATATCTCAAGCTCAAGTATCGCGGTTGGAAAAAGCAGCACTAAAGCACTTGCGGCGATACATGGCCACATCGTAAAAAGGGAGATGACATAATGTTTATACGAGTGATGAGTACAAGGATAATGGTGAGTTTTTGTATTTTGGTGTTAGCCATGATAGTTGGGTTATTTGGATTTAACTTTGGCGAATCAATTCATGCGGAGACAGCGTATTCGAGTGATAACTTGCTTCGTTTACATATTTTGGCTAATAGTAACAGTCCAAGTGATCAAGACTTGAAGCTACAAGTACGCGACGCTGTTTTGCTTGCTGCTCATGAAATCTTTTCGGGTGTCGCCTCGCGAGAGGAAGCAATTGTGTACATTACGAATAATTGGGAATCTATGAGAAAAATAGCACTAGATACCGTTTCCAACGAAGGTTTTTCTTACGATGTCAGTCTAGAATTAGGTAATTATGTATTCCCCGATCGTAACTATGGTGACTTTTTACTACCAGCTGGTCATTATGATGCATTACGAATTGTGATTGGAGAGGGACGCGGAGAGAATTGGTGGTGTGTCCTATTCCCACCATTATGCTTCGTAAGCATGGATGATGACAAGGAAATGGACAAATTGGTCTCAGTAGCAACCCACTTAGAAGCGGGTGACATAGAATTTCGCTGGAAGTTATGGGATCACTTAAGGAAAAAAGAATATGCAAGTACCCTCCAACAATGGTGGCAAGCTAGTTTAAATGGTGCGCATGCAGTTTCTCTGCCTCTGCTTAAGTTCTGATAGAAACAGTCCGTTTCATTGACTGTTTCTATTTTTTTCTATTCTGCATATATATATAAAGAGGATGAGGAGGCGTGGAGGTGTATATACGCACGTCAGAATTAAGACAGCTCGATGTCGTTAATGTGGAAGATGGTTCTATTGTTGGTAATGTTTGTGATGTGGATGTAGATCCAGATACGGGTCGTTTAAGATCCTTGATTCTAGATCGTCCGAGCGGAAGATTTTTCCGATTCTTACGTCATGATGATTTAGAACTCCCGTGGGAGGAAGTTATCCTTGTTGGAATTGATGTCGTGCTTATTCGTGCGAAGTCTGAAAAAAATTCGAAACACCAAACGTGGCATGGGCGAAAGATATAGGGTATAATGGAAACAAAGAGATTTTAGGGAGGAAAGATAACGTGCGCTGCCCATTTTGTTTCCATCAAGAGAGTAAAGTGTTAGATTCACGTTCAACAGAAGAAGGGGCTTCTATTCGCCGCCGCCGAGAATGCGCTAGTTGTGCTAGACGATTTACAACATATGAACGATTAGATGAGGTCCCATTTATGGTTATAAAAAAGGACGGGCGCCGCGAACCATTTGCCAGACCAAAGATACTCACAGGTATACTAAGAGCCTGCGAAAAACGGCCCATATCTTTGGATCAGATAGAAGCGATGATCGATGGCATAGAAAAGGAAGTTCGTAATCAAATGGAAAGGGAAGTCTCTTCGGATATAATCGGTCAAGTTGTCATGGATCAATTAAAGACCCTTGATGAAGTGGCCTACGTGCGGTTTGCTTCGGTGTACAGACAGTTTAAAGACATTAATAGCTTTCTTGCAGAACTACAGCAGTTGCTTAAAGGAGATTCGTAGTTATGTGGCAACGTCGAGAGATTAAAGGTCATGCTTTGTGGCAGGTTGTAGCATGGCAGGATTTAGCATGGCTAGTTCACGGTGTTACCACGCGGGGTAGTGGAAATCTCGCGTTGCATATTGGTGATAATCCGAAAGCAGTGATTGACCATCGTCTGGACTTAAGCCAGAGTTTAGGAGTGACACTCGATGATTGGGTGACAGGAAATCAAGTCCATCAAGCAGAGATAGCCAATGTCACCCAAGAGCTACGGGGTATGGGATCACACCAAGCACAGACAGCCTTAGCGGCAACCGATGGGTTGCTTACTAACCAATCAGATCTATTGCTCGCTAGCTTCTACGCGGACTGTGTACCGTTATTATTTATCGAACGTAGTTCTCAAGCAATCGCTCTCGCTCACGCTGGATGGCGTGGCACGGTGCTAAATATTGCAGCTAAGATGGTAAAAAAAATGCAGCAGCAGTACAACGTTCGTGCACAAGACATAGAGGTTGGCATTGGTCCTGCTATTGGACCTTGCTGCTATGAGGTCGGATCTGAAGTGGCTTCACAGTTTGATCCGAAGGTAGTACAGGTAAACCACCAGAACTCAACACTGAATTTAAAAGAGGCTAACTATCTAAAGTTAGTTGAAGCGGGGGTAGTACGTGAAAATATCCACTGTAGCTTGTTATGTACAAGTTGTGAATCGGAGTTTTTTTCCTATCGCCGCGAGGGATTAACAAGTGGTCGTATTGCAGCTATAATATTGCAACGAGATGTTTAAGGCACAGCGCACTAAATGGAGGGATATCAGTTGTGTTTGTCGAACAAATTTAGATGAGGTGGTTTTGTGAAAGAACAACGGGGATCGAGAAAAGCTAACCCGATGAATTCGCGTCGGCGAGAGATTTGTGGTACATTATTGTTTTGCTTTGCAGCATTTTCGATCGTTAGTCTGTATGTACAAACAGCAGGTATAATTGGTTATCAATTACGATCATGGTTTCAGTTGCTATTTGGACAAATGGCGGTTCTATTCGTTCTTATTCTATTGATTTTCTCAATTCAAGTTTTTAAGGGAATATTTTGGCCCATTAAATGGAAAAGACATATTGGTTGGTCACTGATGGTCATAACGGGGATTACCTTATATCATTTTCTCGAAGTGTATCAAGGATATCAGCTTCCACCATCTCTGGTTGAAGAGCTACAACATGCGCGCATAGGTCTTGGGGCAGGCTGGTTAGGTGCCTTAAGCATGGTGATTTTCTTGTCAGCTTTTGGGCTGCCCGGTACCTACATTATTTTAAGTGGATTGTTCTTAACTGGGTTGCTTTTGGCTTTTGATATCTCTTTGTTAGCACTCATCAATGCTTTTGTGGGATTTTTAATCGGTTTATGGCAGAATGGATGGCAGAGTGTAGTCGACAGTATTAATGGCCAGAGAGCAGCTTTCACACAGTGGCAAGAGAAGCGCAAGCTTGTGCAAATAGAGAATACGATTGATGCAAAAACAGCGAAAAAGCAAGTCAAACAAAAGCAACCGAAGAAGCAGAAATCCGAGGTAGTCTATGAGCCAGTAGAAGAAATTTTCGTTGATCCTTGGCCCGAAGACGACGATTATCCAGATGATGTAGATGAGGCTGCTGTTTCGAACGATGAAGATACTCACGTTATTGAGACACCACAACCTACTAATGTTAGTAAGATGGGTGCCTTACCAGAAGCCAGTTCAACGATGGAGGGATCATTAGCTGTCGTTGATACAGCTATCGTCCAAAATTACCGCTTGCCACCGATTTATCTCCTGAAAAAAGCGTCACTTAAGTCCAAGCGAGGTGGCGGAGAGAGTAAACAACGTTTATTAGAAGATACTTTCACGAGTTTCGGTATTTCGGCGAAGGTAGTAAATATCTGCCAAGGGCCGGTTGTGACCCGCTATGAGTTGCAGCTAGCTCCTGGGATTAAGGTAAGCAAGATCACAGCTTTAGCCGACGATTTAGCGTTGGCTTTGGCTGCTGCTGATGTTCGGATAGAGGCGCCTGTACCAGGGAAGTCAGTGATAGGTATTGAAGTCCCGAACAAAGTAACACAGCCTGTTTTGTTACGGGATGTAATAGAGCATCCAGCCTTTGCAGAGAATTCTTCTAAAGTTACATTAGCACTTGGAAAAGATATAGCTGGTAATCCAGTAATAGCTGATTTGAAGAAATGGTTGCATTTATTAGTGGCAGGTTCTACAGGCTCGGGTAAGAGTGTCTGTTTAAACTCAATCATCGCAAGTATTCTTTATAATGCCGACCCTAATGAAGTTAAACTGCTCATGATCGATCCAAAGCGTGTGGAGCTTGCTATTTACGATGGGATTCCACACCTGATCTCGCCTGTTGTCACCGATCCAAAGAAAGCGGCTATCGCATTACGATGGGCGGTTGTTGAGATGGAACGGCGATATAAGCTGTTTTCGGACACAGCAGTACGTAATATTGATATGTATTCTGCTTTACCAAAGGAAGACGCAGACGGCAAAGAACGAGAGCATCTCCCCTTTATTGTTATTATTGTCGATGAATTAGCTGATTTGATGATGGTTGCCGCTAATGATGTGGAAGAGGCCATTTGTCGTATCGCCCAGATGGCTCGAGCTGCTGGGATGTATTTGGTTATTGCCACCCAACGTCCGTCCGTTGATGTTATTACTGGATTGATAAAGGCAAATGTCCCAAGTCGCATTTCTTTTGCGGTGTCTAGTCAAGTAGATTCTCGAACTATTTTAGACATGGCAGGAGCCGAGCGTTTAATCGGTAAAGGAGATATGTTGTTTTATCCTATTGGAGCATCGAAACCCTCACGAGCTCAGGGGGCCTGGATATCTGACAGTGAAGTAGAAGCCTTGGTTCGTTTTTGGAAGAAGCAGGGAGAACCTGAGTATACAGAGCAAGTGATGACCCCAACAGTTGAGGTTAGCCCAGAAGCAAATCAAGAAGAGGATACACTTTTGGAGGATGCTATTCAGTTGGTGATTGAGAACGGACAAGCTTCTATTTCCATGCTTCAACGGCGATTCCGCATTGGATATGCGCGCGCTGCGCGCTTGATTGATATGATGGAAGTTAAATCTATTGTTGGTCCATATCAGGGTAGCAAAGCACGAGAAGTCTTGGTTGATAATGTTAGTATTGAGAGGTGAAATCGATGTTGGAGGAACTGGGTGCGACACTTCAACAAGCTAGGCAGAAGAAATCTCTTAGTTTAGAGGAACTAGAGATTCGAACAAAGATAAAAGTTCGCTATCTAGATGCCATTGAATGTGGCGACTTGAGTAGATTGCCAGCAGAGGTATATCTAAAGGGTTTTCTGCGGGGATATGCAAAAGTAGTAGGATTAGATCCAGATGAGATTATCACCCAATACCAGTATGTGACATCGTCTGATAGCGCACAAGATCATCGTAGGCAGCTACGTCGAAAGAAAGTGGCCGCTAGGCGGCTTGGACGAATAATCGCTCTTAGTGTTGTTTTGGTCGTCAGTCTTGCATATTTAGCTTATAATTATAGTAAATCTCTTATGTAAGGGAGTTTTGAGTGATACAATGGATGATTATTTGATACGAGCAACAGCAGGTTCAGGTATGATCCGAGCGTTTGCCCTGCAAACAACAAGGTTAACGGATGAGGCACGACGACGACATGACTTATATCCTGTGGCTTCAGCAGCACTAGGGCGTACCATGACGGTAAGTCTGGTTCTTGGAGCCATGATAAAGTCAGGGTCTGTGACTGTGCAAGTTCAAGGCGATGGAAGCCTCAAGGGAGTTCTAACGAGTGCAGATAGTGAAGGCAATGTCCGGGGGTATGTCGGTAATCCTTACGTAGATCTGCCTCTTAATGCTAAGGGTAAGCTGCCTGTGGGTGAGGCTGTGGGTGAAGGGATGCTTCATGTCATTCGTGATATGGGACTGAAAGAACCTTATCGTGGGTCTGTACCCCTTTCTAGTGGCGAAATAGGAGATGATTTTGCTTACTACTTTACGGCATCGGAACAAACACCATCTATTGTTGGAGTAGGTGTTTTGGTTAATCCAGACAGATCGATTCAGGTGGCCGGGGGGTATGTGATTCAGCTACTTCCAGGAGCCTCCGATGAGATAATTACACAGTTAGAGCAGCGAACCCCACTGCTTCCACCAGTGACTACCTTGTTATGTAAGGGGAAAAGTCCCGAAGAGATACTTCATCACCTATTAGCTGATTTTAATGTGGAAATTAAAACAAAAATGCCAGTGCATTTTGCCTGCCTTTGTACGAAAGAACGGTTAGAACAGAGTCTTATTGCCATTGGCGAGGAAGAACTGCAGACTCTGATCACAGAAGATGAGCAAGCAGAATTAGTGTGTCACTTTTGTGAAGAACACTATTTCTTTTCCAAAGTAGAGTTGGAAGAATTGTTGCATACGCTCAAGGAATAGAGTGTAGCTGAGTAAATAAGGAGGAGAGATAATGATCGGTCGTTTGCTATGGATTATAGTTATTGTTGTCCTTGTCGGTTTTGGTGTTTTAGTCGTGGGTAGCCATTTTTTTACTGATCTAATGTGGTTTCAAGCCCTAGGTTATTCGGAGTTACTTGTAAATCGTCTGTCTTGGGAATGGGGTGTCAGAATTGTGGCTTGGCTAGGATTAACAGCTTTACTTTTTGTTAATCTTATGATCACAAAACCTGTAATTGGTCAGGCATTATGGCGAATTCCGCAAGTTAGTCAATACGTGAAGCCGAAACACCTTACGTGGGTGATGGCAGGTGTTAGTATTTTATTGGGGCTGATGTATTCGTCTGGTTTTGGACGTTTCTTTTGGGAAGTTGCCCAATTCTTTAATGCACAAACGTTTCAGGTGGTCGATCCAATATTTGGAATGGATATAGGGTTTTTCTTTTTTCAATTACCGTTTTACCGTTTGTTAGGTAGTGCCGTGATGGGTGCTCTAATTTTGACTCTTATGATATGCACTGGAATTTATTTTGGCGCCGGAAGTTTTTTAATTAAAGGCTTTGGCCTCGAAGTTTCAAAGCGAGCCCAAGGGCATTTATCAGCATTAGCAGGGCTTTTTGTGCTCGCAAGAGCACTATCGTATCAGTTAGATCGTTTTGAGCTTGTGTACTCACCCGTAGGTGCAGTGTTTGGCGCTGGCTACACTGATATAACTATCCGTTTGGTGGTGCTACAGATTCTAACTGTAGTTGCTCTCGTAGTGAGTTTTCTCCTTCTCGCGCAATTATACAAGTATCGCAAATTAATGCTAGGATCCCTGGCACTATGGGTTTTCACAAGCGTAGTACTCGGAGCGATTGTACCGGGTTTAGTACAACAGTGGCTAGTGGAACCTAATGAGTTTGCTCGTGAAGAACTCTATATCGAACATCATGTTACTATGACTCGGTTAGCGTATAATATTGACAATTTTATCGAGCGGGAATTTACGGGTACAGCCCAACTAACGTGGGATGATATCCAAGCAGCCCAGCACACTATCGACAATATTCGACTCTGGGATCCTAGGGCCTTATTACAGACGTATGGACAGTTACAGAGCATGCGCTTGTATTATCAATTTATTGATGCTGATATAGGCCGTTATTGGATCGATGGAGAATATCGCCAGGTACTAGTCTCTGCGCGAGAACTGGCTGTTGATCAAATTCAAAATCGAACTTGGATTAATGAACATTTACAGTATACACATGGCTACGGGGCTGTAGTTAGCCCTGTAAATCAAGTAACTCGCCAAGGATTACCTGATTTTTGGATCTCGGACATCCCGCCTCGTAGTACGGTGAGTTTACAGGTAACACAACCAGGAATTTATTATGGCGAACGTACGGAACAATATGTGATAGTTAATGCAAAAACCGAGGAATTCGATTTTCCTAGGGGTGATAGCAATGCCTACACAACCTATCAAGGTACTGGAGGGGTAGTGCTTTCGAGTCCGCTACACCGTTTAGCTTTTGCGTTGCGTTATGCCACAACCCGGATTTTGTTAGCCACAGATATCACCACTGAAAGTCGGATCCTATTTGATCGCAATATCAATGAGAGAGTGCGTAAAATTGCTCCTTTCTTGCGCTATGACGCCGATCCCTACCTGGTGA
The DNA here is from genome assembly GCA_007116145.1 of Limnochordia bacterium. Taxonomy (GTDB): domain Bacteria; phylum Bacillota; class Limnochordia; order Darwinibacteriales; family DTU012; genus CSBR16-88. The sequence goes on from SKJB01000015.1 coordinate 44,450, forward strand.
TTTCCGAAGACGGACGCTTATTCTGGATGATAGATGCCTATACCATCTCGAATCGCTTTCCGTACTCTCTACCCGTACGTGGATGGGGAAATTATGTGCGTAATTCTGTAAAAGTGGTAATTGATGCCTATAATGGTAGTGTTGATTTTTACCAAGTCGATGAGGATCCATTGTTAGAGACATATAGTGCTATATTTCCAGGTTGGTTAAAGCCACTTGAAGAAATGCCGTTAGATTTGCGAGCTCATATCCGGTATCCTGAAGATTTCTTAGCACTGCAAGCTCGTTTATTTGGCACCTATCATATGACAGATCGCCGCGTTTTTTATAACCGTGAGGATGTTTGGACCTTTGCTAACGAGGTATATGCGGAAAGAGAGCAAGAGGTCGTGCCGTATTATGTAATGATGGAGTTGCCTGAAGAAGAAGGACCTGAAATGGTTCTGATGTTACCCTTTACTCCGGCAAGAAGAAATAATCTCGTTGCTTGGTTAGCTGCTCGTAATGACGGTGAAAACTACGGAGAAGTGATGGTGTACCGCTTCCCCAAGGAATCCCTGACACTCGGGCCGTCTCAGATTGAAGCTCGAATCGATCAGGATTCTGATATTTCTCAGTTGCTTACCCTGTGGGGGCAGAGAGGGAGTCAGGTAATCCGTGGTAATTTATTGGTTTTACCCGTTGGTGAGGGTTTAATCTATGTCGAACCTCTTTATTTACAGTCTGAACAAAGCAGTATGCCCCAATTACAGAGGGTAATTGTCGCACATCAAGACGACATTGTGATGGCAGAAACCCTTGAATTAGCATTGCAACAGTTATTTGGCGTCCGACCAGTAGTACCCCAACTCTTGGATGAATCTGATTTAGAGCCTCTGACTCCTCCTGCCAGCTTCTTCGGTGAGGGAGGAAATGAAGCGTATGAATTATATCAAGACGCTCAAGAAGCGCTACGAGTAGGCGATTTTGCGGCATTTGGTCGTGCTTGGGAACAACTAGAAGAGATACTAATTAAACTGATCAGGGAATAATTGGTACTTCCTATCGCATATATTTCTGCGAAAGGGGGCACTAAATTGGCGAGAGTGCGAAAAAAAGAAAAGAACGGTCCAGGTCTGTTATTTATTTTAGTTACGTTAGTTGTGGTGGCAGTCATTGGCGCTAGGTTCTTTGGTTTTTATCCCGAAGAGCAAAAAGGAACCGAGTCTCCAGAAGCACCTGGGGTGGAGCAACCAAAGACACCGCTAGGGACACATGGTCAACGTAAACCGAGTGTATTAGTTTTTCACAGTCATGCAACAGAGAATTACAAGCCAAATGCTAGTCATCGACGAGGTGGGGAAATCGGAGACATCGTCGAGGTCGGCAAAGTTTTTGTCGACACCTTGGAGAAGAGTGGGGTTATGGTAATCCATGACCTAACTGTTCACGATAAACCCCGGTATAGCGATGCATTTATCAATTCTGCAAAGATGGTCGAAGCTGCATTAGGTGAAAATGATCAGATTCAGATGGTGCTCGACATTCATCGTGATGGGTTACAAGATAAGCCCGAAGGTTTTACAACCGTCACAGTAAATGGGCAAGAAGTAGCAAAAATTCTGTTTGTAATTGGTGATAAAGACAATCTAAACATGAAAGATAATATGGCATTTGCGCAAAGTCTGAGTGATGCACTTGAAGCAAAGTACCCAGGGGTCACTCGTGGGGTGCGAGTGTTCAAATCAAATTATAGTGGACAGTTGCATCCAAATAGCGTCATGGTAGTAATCGGAGACTGGGAAGGAAACAGCATAGAGCAAGCAAAAGCGAGTGCACATTTGTTAGCAGATGTGGTAGCAACACTGATTAGATAAGCAAGTATGTAAGTGCGTGAGGCAGGTCAGAGTGGCCTGCCTCACTTTGTCTCATAATCCAATTCCATTTGGGGGATATTAGCAAGTATAGTACTATTGAGATTGGTGTAAAAGGGAGTGTTATGATCATGAAGCAACAAATCCATTTTATTGGCATCGGAGGCACAGGGATGGGTCCGTTAGCTAAAGTTTATCTTGAGATGGGGTGGGATGTGAGTGGGTCCGATCTTCAGCCATCGGAAACAACCCAATACCTAACAGAGCTTGGTGCCCAGGTATATTTCGGACACGAGGCTAGTAATATAAACGGTGCACAGCGAGTCGTTTATTCAACAGCAATCCCCCAAGACAACCCCGAAGTATTGGCTGCCAAAACACGAAATCTTGAAGTGTATCATCGCTCAGAAATGTGGGCGCAGCTTCTCAATGAACGTAGAGGGATTGCTGTGGGTGGAGCTCACGGAAAAACAACCACAACCTCTATGATAGCTTGGGTGATGGAGGAGTCTGGTTATGATCCTGTAGTGCTAATTGGGGCTAGATTTGCACCTTTTGGTCCAGGGGCTAAATTTGGTAATGGACAATATGCTGTTGCCGAAGCTGACGAAAGCGATCGGAGCTTTTTGCGTTATTATCCGGAAATGGCTATTGTTACGGGTATTGAAGCCGATCATTTGGAGAATTACAATGGAGCGTTTCAAGAACTGATCGATACATACCAAGATTTTTTGCGAAATATTAAGCCATCAGGTAAAGCGGTACTATGTATAGATGATACTGAGGTTCGGAAAATAGCAGCGAATTATCAAAACATGATATCCTATGGTTTTAGTGATGATGCAAACTGGCGAGCAGAGATAATTGATATACAGGCTAACCAGTCAACGTTTGATGTGCTGCATGACGGTAAGCTATATGGGCGGTTTCAGCTTGGTGTGCCAGGGCGTCACAATATCACTAACGCACTCGCAGCTATTGCAGTGTGTTATTGGTCAGGCCTTACTGTGCAACAGATCAAGGAGCCCTTAGCATCGTTTACAGGAGCACAACGCAGATTTCAAATACTAGGAGAAAAGCAGAATATAATTGTCGTAGATGACTATGCTCACCATCCCACAGAGATAGCAGCTACTTTAGGGGCAACAAAAGAAGGGTGGAAGCGCCGTGTTATCGCAGTATTCCAACCCCAACGATATAGTCGTACTAAGTTTTTGTTTGATGAGTTCGCTCGAGTATTTTCTGATGCAGACATTGTTGTGCTGACTGATATTTACTCACCACCACCAGAGCAGCCGATTAATGGGATTAACTCTGAAATACTTGCACAGCGAATCCGTGAGCAAGGCAAGATTGTCCACTATGTTGCAAACAGAGAAGATGTAGCACCATTTGTTCATAAACTTGCACTACCAAATGACTTTGTCATTACTATGGGAGCAGGTCCGATATGGAAATCAGCTCGTGAGCTATTCGATTTGCTTTAAGCCATATTTTCTAGAAAATCCCATTGATTACTGACTGGATCATAGATAATCTGCTTTACTTTTTCACTCTGACCAACCTGCATCATTCGATAATCAAACTTTGGTAGATATAAGAATGCACCGCGTAGAGGGCGGATTTGCACTCTCGGTCGAGCTCGTTCCATTAATTCTGTAATTCTTTGGTTACGCTCTGCAGATTCTGGGCTGTCCTTAAAGTAGTCTTCTAATCGTTGTTGCTCCTCCATTAGTGTCTCGTTGGCAGTTTTTGCCCATCCTGAATTCGCGTATTGTAGTTCGTTCGTTAACTCTTTTTGCACACAGCGATACGCTTGTTTGAAGCTTAATTTTCGTTTGTAGATCTCCTGATCGGTTGGGGCTCCTTGTTCAATTAACTCCGCGGGTATTTCATGACTGACGACCTTACCGCTAGATAAGTCTACTAGGACTTTGCGTACTTCTTCTTTTTTTTCATACGCTAAATAAGTGAGACGTAGAGTAAACCAAAAATAGGGTCCGAATTTGCATTTATGATCTAACACATACCATCGAAAACCTGGTTGATATAGGGATAGCTTTTCGATCAGTTTTCGCCGAATAACGGGTTCGTAGAAAATATCATGGGAGACCGAACCAGACGAAATGATTGCTTGTTTTTGGATAACCTGAATAATCGAGTCTAACCTGTAGCTTCCAGAGCTAATTAACTCAGCGCCATAAGTTTCGGCTAATTTTTTGTCAAATGTAAATTGGAAGAGCCCCCCTTTGGCTCTCCAGCCATCAAGTTCTTTGGCCAACTCATCAGTGATCTGGATTTGAAAGATTCCCCGGCGAATCTCTATCGGTTTCATTGTACATAGTTCAAAAAAACGAAAGACTAAATCACTAACTGCTGACATAAGACCACCCTAGTAAACGTTCCAATTCAGTTCTTCTACGGAGGAACGCCCTTTTAGAATTTTTTCTCCAAGTTTTTCTAACTGATCGCGTATTTGTTCTTGTTCCTCATACTTAAGAAAGATGTCCATTAACTGACCCTCAAAGGATTTATCAATTTTTAAGTGTAGTAAAATGGCATCGAGCTCTCCGAGTACCATTTTAAACATATTAATTTTCTGGTGCAGAAGATACATGATGTGTTCTTCGATGGTGTTTTTGGTAATTAGATTATAAATATGAACATCGCGAGTTTGTCCGAGTCGGTGGACACGGCCGATCCGTTGTTCTAAACGCATTGGATTCCAGGGTAAGTCATAGTTAATAATTTGATTACAGAACTGGAAATTTAGGCCTTCACCCCCAGATTCGGTACTCACTAAGATCTGACCTTCGCGTTGAAACATGTATTTTATCCACTGTTTGCGTCCTCGCGATAGAGAACCATCAAAACCCATCGTTTGAATTCCTAGCTTCTCAAGGCGAAAGCGAATATATTCTTGAGACGCTCGGTATTCTGTAAAGATTATTAGTTTATCATCAATCTTCGTTACTAGTTTTTCTAGAAGATCACACTTACTATTCGTTTGTACCTTTAGAGCTTCTTCCATCAACTTGACAACCGTTGATTCTTCCCCTAGGTTATATTTCTTATACATTTTCTCCAATGTTAAACCTGTCGCATAGAAGCTGCTACACACTTCTCGTTGTAAGGTAATCAAAGGCAGAATATTTTTTTGGAATGGAGCTAGCTGACTAGCTGATCGGATCAATTTTGTTATTTGATCATACAATTGCCGCTCTTTCGGTGATAGTTCAACAACAATCGGATGCACATGCCGTGCGGTAAATTGCACGGTGCCTTCACCTCTACGATTACGAATAAGCACACCCGAGAGCAGTTCTTTCAGTTCATCTGGGTTTTTTGGTGTGCGTTTGTCCACAATAAACTTCGTTTTAAAAGCTCGATAGCTTCCAAGCTGACCTGGTTTGAGAACAGTAATAAGATTATATAATTCCTTAAGATCATTTTGAATGGGAGTTGCTGTTAGCATTAGACAATATTTTTTTTGGAGCGAATTAACCAGTTTCCAACTAGCCGTGGTATTGCTTTTTAACTTATGAGCCTCAGCGATTATTAACATATCGTAAGGAATCTTGCGTATGATCCCAGCATGAGGCTCTCTTTTTGCTGTATCAATCGATGCGATTAAGATGTCAGCGTGTTCCCAATCCCATTCACTGCGTTGAATCGCAGGTTGAATCTTAAACTTCTCATACAACTCTTGATACCACTGCCAACACAGGGATGCAGGAGTTAAGATCAACACTCGTTTTACAAGACTACGTAGTAAGTATTCTTTGAGAATCATTCCTGCTTCAATCGTTTTTCCTAAACCCACTTCATCAGCGAGAATCGCTTGACCGCGTAATTCTTTTAAGACCCGCTCGGCTGTTTTAATCTGATGAGGATAGGCAATCACACCTGCATGTTTCCAGTGTTCAGCTAAATGCTCGACACAAAGGAGTTCGGAAAATCCATGGGTTAAGGACAGTTCATCTGCATGCTGCGCTAGACAGAACCAACCCCAGTCGTCATATTGTTTTTTGCGGATTTCACGCACAATTTTTTTAAGTCCAGATAAGGAAAATTCTACCGAAAAGTCGATCATATTAATGGGTTCAAGAAATACTTCTTGTTTATCTTCTAGTAGCTCCTGGCTATTGTAGTTGATTAAAGGTATGATCAAGGACGGATCAAGCAACTGTATACCCCCTTAGTGGTTTTTTTCTTAGCTTTACCAATCGTGTATAGTTTATCCTTGCAGGAATAGAATTAGGGTTAGTTTGCCAGAGAATCAATCACTCAACCATGGTATTTTCTCTTTTCTAATTCGATAAAGACTAAGAATCCAAGAAATGTTGCTCCTAACAGTAAAAAAGGTATGGGAATTGTCGTTATTTCATAGAGAGGAGATAGCCGGGTGAGCAAGTAGATGCCAGGTATAACAGCGCTGACACCATGCATTAGAGGGAGCGCTTGGACGGATGATTGTGTAGAGACTGAAATCGGCGTCCAAAATGAGTATGGAAAGCTACCAAGCTTAATCCCAGCTCCGATAAAAATAATCGTCAGTGCTGCAGTCGTCATGGTAGGGGATAGTGTGGATGCAAGCTGCGCTAGTTGACTAAAGTTGCTCATCTGTTGTGATGACCACAGAGCAAAACCTGAACCTAACATGAAAAAACTTGAAGCCTGCAAAAGCAAAAAGACTTTCCAGTCATGCTCATCAGTTTTGCTGTTCTTCCATGTTTGGCCATAGAGAACACCAAAGTCTAATAATAGCCACAGTACAAGAGCGATAATTAAACTATCAGAGAGGAGAAAAGCTGATAAAAACAGGGTTAAAAGGGGGAAGGATAAGTATGCCAAAAAACCATCCTGACCATCCTTTAGAAGAGGGGATGTAAGAATGGTTTGCCAGCAGACAGCAGAAACAATAAGTAAAGTTGCAGCTGTTAGTTTATCGGCGTAAAGACCAAAGCGAAAAAAATAAAGATTGGTCTGGTAGACCAGTGCACGTTCTGTTAGTGTTACTAATAGAAAGAAGCTATAACTAAAAAATAACCCATAGATAAATGTAGATGGCACACTCGAATATAATGGAATTATTCGATGAAAAAAAGGAAGTGCTAACGTTGTAACTAGTGGCATAACAAAAACGAACCAAGGTGCATAAATCAATGTTAATTCCATGGTGCTCACCTCTGACAAGCTTAGTTTGCCAGAAGCCGTTTCTTCATTTGATCAAGCGAATGGGCTAGGCTGGCATTAATAACCTTCCCATTCATTTCAATTATCATACCTCCACCAATATTAGGATCAACCGCACATGTTAGTGTAACTTGCTTACCTGTGTTTTGATTTAGCTGATTGGTTAAATCACGAAGAGTGTTCTCGATTAACGGAACGGCTGTCTTTACTTTAGCCATTATCTTGTTTTCGTCTGCATGCACGAGGGTGGTGAATTCATTGCTTATTGTTGATAGTAAATAGTCGCGACCCTTCTCCATGACTAGTAATAAGAAGGTGTTTAATGGTGAAGACAATTCAAGGGCGGTAACAAGTTTCTGTTTCTCTAGTAGTGGCGTCTTTGGGTGTAACAAAAATTGCTTGATACTCGGTTCACTAAAGGCCTCACATACATTCTGCAAGCTAATCTGAAGAGCGCTACGTGCTTTTGGAGGCGTAACCATATAAAGAGCCTGTGCATAACGAACAGCTACATTCGATTCACTCATTGTAGACCACCTAAATCCTGCTGATCAATTTTTGCGATGGCTTCTTTGATAAGGTCTTGATGCTTTTGTTGATCGAGAGATTCTTTCATGATTTTACTAGCTATAGCAAACGATAGCTGAATGACATCTTCCTTCAACTCATATCTTACCTTTTCTTTCTCGCGTGCTAGTTCCTCTAGTGACCGTTTCTGAATTGTGGCGGCCTCTTGTTTTGCTTTTTCTACTAATTCTTCATGCATTTGTTCACTACGCCGCATCGCTTGTTCTAAATACTCCTTTGCTTGGGTCTTACCTTCTACTAATTTAGCTTCAAAATCTAGTCGCATATTCTCAGCCGCTTCTTGTTGATCTTTCGCTGACTTAAGCTGATTTTCAATGATAGCAGTGCGATCGTCGAGGAATTTGCGAACCGGTTTATAAAGAAAACGTTGTAGGAGGAAGACTAAGATTAGAAAATTAACGGTTTGGCTGAGCAATAATTGTGGATCTATCAAATCTCTCACCCTTTATGTATAGTACGTACGAGTACAAAATTTTAGACGAATTGGGTGCATGTTTGCACCCAATTGACTAGCCCATTAAGTCGAGCAATCGACCGAATAGAGGAAATGCAAAAGAAAAAATCAACAATAAAGCAACAGCTAATGAATAGATACCTGTGGACTCCGAGATCGCTTGTCCAAGGATCATGGTAGTACGAATTGAGCTTTCCGCTTCAGGTTGACGGCCAATAGCTTCTACAGCCTTACCAGCCGCATAACCTTCTCCAATTCCTGGTCCTAAACCAGCAATCATAGCTAAACCAGAACCAATACAAACGGCAGCGATTACAATGGCAGCTTCTAACATGTCATAACCCTCCTTTCTGCTAAAACCTAGTCCAAGCGTACCTGGATGTAGGCTACTGCTAAGAGTGTAAATACAGCGGTTTGAATTAACCCCATAAACACACCAAACCACCCGATCAACGGAACGGGTATGACATAGGGTAAAAACATATATAAAATGCTGAGGATAATGCCTCCTCCAAGAATGTTTCCGTATAAACGGAAGGCGTGGGAGACAACCTTAGCGATTTCACCAATAATATTTAGTGGTGCCATCCACCAGAAGGGACTAAAGTAACCCTTAATATAATTCGCAAATCCTTTTACGCGTATTTCGGCTCCGTGTGCCACAATTAAAACAATCAAAGCCAAAGCTGTTGTCGTATTTAAGTCAGCGGTGGGAGATACAGCTCCAGGTAATACACCTATCAAATTGGCTGTGAGTACAAAGAGGGCAATGGCTAAGATGAGCGGAACAAAAACCTTTCCTCGTTGACCAAGATCGGTTATCACAAGGGACTCGATACCATCAACAGCCAATTCAATAATATGTTGAGCTCTGCTCGGAACATGTCTCAAATTGCGGGTAAGGACAATACTCGAAATCACTAGGAAAGCCATGATAACCCAGGTAAAGATAATTGTATCTGTAATCGGAAGCATGAAAAAATGAAACAAAATATTAGATTGCACGTTTTTTCCTCCTCAAAAATACCATTAGAAGTATTACAAACCTAGGAATCATTATCCCAAAAAGCGTACCAAAAAAACTGACCAAAGGGTTCGTAATACCTATTCCTATTGTAACTGCATAGAGTAGATAGCGCTTAAAAAAACCTTTTCTTGCTTGGCGCTCCACATCTGTGTTTGCGCTTTTAAGAATAGCTGTGAGGTCAAGAGCTAAGAGACGAAAAACTAATGCTCCCATAAGCCCCCCTAAAAGCACTCCTAAGCTGATCTGTATCGAGCCAATCAGTGCAATAAAACTACATATAATTGTCGACACTAGAGAAGAGATGAAAATGCTATGCTCATCCATTGGATAATTCCTCTCTACTTTTGATCCAGATCATCAATGGAGATCTTCATGAGTAGTTGGTATGCAGCCCAGAGTCCTGATGCCGCTCCAAGAAAAATGAATAAAAATGTAAAAATAATCGTGGTACCAAGCAAACCATCTAGATAAACACCTAATACAGTGCTAATTAATATGGCAATGACGATTGTCATGCCAACTTGAGATATAAGTCCTAAGTATTTCCAGGGGTTATTGCTCATTCGTTTACCCTTCTCAAATAGTAATTATTTCACACCAAGCATAATTCAACATAACCTAATGATTTCCTTCTTTTGTTTTTTTGTTTTTTCCCAATATACCTGCAGGAGAATGTAGAGTACAAAGAGAAGCTGATGTAGGAATCATAGACGGAGAGGGTATTGCAATTATGAATTTAACAGTAGGTTTAGTGTCGTTAGGTTGTGCAAAAAATTTGGTGGATAGTGAAATTATTCTTGGATATTTACAGAAAGATGGCTTTCAGATAGTGCACGAGCCTATGGAAGCGCAAATATTGATCGTTAACACCTGTGGTTTTATCGGACCTGCAAAAGAAGAGTCTATCAATAGTATTTTAGAGATGGCTCAATATAAAAAAACCGGTAAGTGTCAAGGATTAATCGTAACTGGATGCTTGTCGGGACGGTATAAAGAGGAATTACTTGACGAAATCCCCGAAATTGACGGACTGTTAGGAACCGAAGAGATGGATAAAGTACCGTTAGTGATTGCTCGGATTTTGGGCGGTCAGCGAGTTATGGAATTCTCGGATTCGTTCTTTGCGTATGATGATCCAGGTGTAGAACGAGTGATATCAACGGGAAAACACTCAGCCTATCTAAAGGTTGCAGAGGGTTGTAATCATACGTGTGCTTTTTGTGTAATACCAAAAATTCGTGGTCCATATCGTAGTCGTCAACCCCAAGCCATTGTACAAGAAGCAAAGGAACTAGCAGCATCAGGCGTAAAAGAACTCATTGTTATCGCGCAGGATACAACGAAATATGGACAAGATTTAGTAGATACTTCCTTAGTTACGCTCTTAGACGAACTTGTACAGGTAGAAATTCCGTGGATACGCGTGTTGTACACCTATCCAACATTTTTTGGCGACGAGTTGATAGCACGCATTGCAAACCATGATCGTGTAGTTAAGTATGTGGATCTTCCCCTACAACATGCAACACGTTCCGTTTTGCAGCGAATGGGTCGCCCTGGTAACTATGAGAGTCAACTAGGCCTCATTCAAAGAATTCGCCAGGCTGTTCCCAATGTTTATATTCGAAGTTCCTTTATTGTCGGTTTCCCAGGCGAAACAGACGAGGAGTTTGCTAAATTACTACAGTTTCTGCAGGAAGCAAAACTGAATCACTGTGGAATTTTTCAGTATTCCCGCGAAGAAGATACGACGGCAGCAAGTATGCCAAATCAGGTTAGTGAGGAAGTAAAGATGAAACGCTATCAACGGGCTATGGAAGTCCAACAAGAAGTTGCATTGGGGTATCAGAGAGCTTTAATCGGTCAAGAGATAGAGGTTCTAATTGAAGGTCCCTCACCAGAATCCGATTTGGTTTTGGTTGGCAGACATAGGGGTCAAGCACCTGGAGTGGATGGTGTTGTCTATATTGGTAACCAAATGGCAAGCCCTGGCGATCTCGTGAGGGTACGAATAATTGAAGCCCATCCCTATGATTTGGTTGGAGAAATCGTGATGGGGGAGGGTATGCGTTCATGAAACTAGCAAATTGGTTAACGCTTTTTCGAATGCTTTTAGTGCCGATTTTTATGGCTGTGGTTTTAGCGAGAATACCTTACGGAGGGTTGGTTGCGGCAGGCGTTTTTAGTATAGCCGCTATTACAGATGGATTAGACGGGTATATTGCTAGGCAACGTAAGGAAGTAACACGATTTGGGAAACTCATTGACCCAATCGCCGATAAATTGCTTATAAGTGCTGCACTTTTAAGTCTTGTAGAACTCGGTCAAATTAGTGCTTGGGTCGCCCTTATTATTATTGGCCGAGAGTTTGCAATATCAGGATTACGGATTTTAGCAGCTGCTGAAGGCGAAGTTATTTCTGCTTCAAACTGGGGTAAGCGTAAGACAGTTATGCAGATTGTGGCAACGATCGCGATTTTGCTACAAGTACCTGGTGGGGTATTTCTAATGTGGGTAGCTGCATTGGTAACTCTAGTCTCTGGAGTCGATTACTTCATCAATGCCCAAGAAATACTAAAAAAAACAATGTAGTTATATGTTATAATAGCAAGGTACCTTAGTAATCCCTATAGGGTACCTATTTTATGCATAAAAACTGACTTATGTAAGTAATAGTTATTCATATTAGATGAAAGGATGACAACTATGGAATTTAAAGGGTTTCGGATTCGAATAATAATCTTGGTTTTCGTTGTTGTTTTAGGTGTAGCTCTTAGTGGGCAAAAACTTACGCACAACCATCGAGTTATTACGCCCTTATTAACAGGATTTCAAAGTGTGGATGGAGTGGAGAAGGTCTTACTAGAAGAAACCCGAATCGGCGCTAAAATTATACTTGAATTAGCAGAGGTTAGTGATTTAGCATTGCTAACTGGACATATTCGCAAACAAGCTAGTACCTTATCCATGCCTCACCAGCTCCTAATCCAAGATAAATCAAGTGTACGCTTAGATAGGATCTACCATGAGATGCATTTTGTGATCGAACAGGCAGTTGTAGTAGGGGACTTTCAGGATATGGCTAAAGTGGTGGCGCAAATTGCAGAGTTGTATACTATTTCTCACCAAATACGCGTAGACAGCGACTATGTGTATGTACAACTTCATGATGATGGAAACTATTATTATCAAATTATTAGTCGATCTGGTGCACCAAAAATTCGCCGATTAGTCAGTTAGGAGTGATATACAATGAAGTCCGCAGTGAAGGAGATCGTTGTAGGGTTAATTTTAGCGATTATCGTTCTCTTAGCTATTGAAGGTTTTGATGTTACACCTTTTCTCTTCTTAGGTGCTATGGTATTTGTATTGCGCTTTATGATGGATAGCCGAACAAATTCTAAGCGTTTTGAGATGGTCGGTAGCCAAAGGGGTCAAGAAAATAGAATTCCTAAGGTGACCTTTGACGATATAGGGGGCCAGGAAGTAGCAAAGCGTGAATTTCAGGAGGCACTCGACTTTATGAAGTTAGACACACAAGCTAGAGAATTAGGTATTCGCCCTCTAAAAGGAATCCTCTTAACAGGACCACCGGGAACTGGCAAGACCCTTATGGCCAAGGCGGCTGCTAACTATACAGATTCAGTATTCATTGCTGCGGCGGGTTCACAATTTGTAGAAATGTATGCAGGTGTGGGCGCGCAAAGAGTGCGTCAATTATTTCAAAAAGTACGTACTGATGCAGAAAAAGCTAACAAAGCCAGTGGAATTATTTTTATTGATGAAATTGACGTGCTCGGAGCCAAACGAGGACAGAATATGAGTCATATGGAATATGATCAGACGCTAAACGAATTGCTAACCCAGATTGACGGCATCAAGGTTAATGATGAAATTCGAGTTCTTGTAGTAGGAGCAACAAATCGATCAGAAGTTTTAGACTCTGCATTGATGCGTCCAGGTCGATTTGATCGGATTGTTAATGTTGATTTGCCAGACAAAGCTGGGCGCTTGCATATTCTCAAAATCCATGCCAAAGGCAAACCGTTGGCAGACGATGTCGTACTTGAAGAAATCGCTTGGGAAACATTTAGTTTCTCTGGAGCGCATCTAGAGAGTGTGATTAATGAAGCTGCGATTCAAACTCTGCGAGGAAAGCGTAAACAGATAACATTAGCAGATCTGCGCGAAGCAGTTGAGAAGGTAATGCTTGGAGAGAAATTAGATCGAAAACCGAGTTCCTCCGAAAAGAAGCGAATTGCCTACCACGAAACTGGTCATGCCATAATCTGTGAAAAAGCACTCAGCGGTTCTGTTTCGTCTGTAACGATTACGTCTAGAGGTAATGCGCTCGGTTACATGCGTCAGAATTCGGATAGTGATCAGTATCTATATACGAAGGATGAGTTACTTGCTAGAATACAAGTATGTATGGCTGGTGCTGTTGCGGAGGAACTTATATTTGAGCAACGTTCAACCGGAGCAATCAGTGATATTGAACAAGCAACGAAAATTGCTAAGCAGATGGTGTTTGCTGGTCTCTCGCCATTAGGTGTGGTTAGCACCGATTTACCAGCAGCTTTAGTAGCAAAAGCTGTAGCAGATGTGATTCGCGAACAAGAGAAGATTGTCTTTGGATATTTACAGAAAAGCGAAGCATGTTTACACGTTATAGCGAACGCTCTTCTTGAGAAAGAAAAACTCTCTGGTACAGATTTTCGGGCTTTATTCCATAAGATTGCTTAATTTATTAACAACACCTCTGGTTGGTACCTGAGGTGTTTTTATGCTATAATATATTCAACCATTTTATATGGAATATAGCGAGAAGGATTGGTCTCATGGATCTACAAAAAGAATCACTAGAATTACACGCAAAGAATCAAGGTAAAATTGCTGTTAGCGGAAAAGTGCAAGTGAAAACGAAAGCAGACTTAAGTTTAGCCTATTCTCCGGGAGTTGCTGAACCCTGTCGTGAAATTGCCAAAAATCCTAGCGATGTTTACAAATATACTGCAAAAGGAAATTTGGTTGCCGTGATATCTGATGGAACTGCAGTATTAGGTTTAGGAGATATCGGGCCATTAGCAGCATTACCGGTTATGGAAGGGAAGGCTTTGCTTTTTAAGGAGTTTGCTGGTGTTGATGGTTTTCCCATCTGTTTAGACACAAAAAACGTTGATGAAATTGTTGCACACGTCAAGGCCATAGCTCCGACGTTTGGAGGGGTTAATCTGGAAGATATCTCTGGACCACGATGTTTTGAAATCGAACAACGGTTAAAAGCAGAACTCGATATCCCAGTATTTCATGACGACCAACATGGTACTGCTGTCGTAATGTTTGCTGGTTTACTTAATGGGTTAAAGGTTGTTAAAAAACAACTATCGGAGATTAAAGTAGTGATTCTTGGAGCAGGAGCCGCGGGAGTTGCGATTGCTAAATTATTGGACAATGCTGGTGTGGGAGAGCAAATTGTTGTTGATAGACAAGGTGCAATCTATGCCGATCGAGCTGGTCTGGATTGGAGCAAACAAGATTTAGCTAGTTATACCAACTTAAACAAGCAAACAGGAAGCTTGCTTGATGTAATAGCGAACGCCGATGTATTTATCGGTGTGTCAGCTGCTAACACTTTTTCGCAAGAAATGGTTCGAGCAATGGCTGTAGATCCTATAATATTTGCACTCTCTAACCCAACCCCTGAAATTATGCCGGAAGAAGCGAAGGCAGGGGGCGCTAAGATTGTGGCCACTGGCCGTTCAGATTATCCAAATCAGATTAATAATGTGCTTGGGTTCCCTGGGATTTTCCGTGGTGCTTTAGACATTTTAGCGACGGACATAACAGAGAACATGAAGTTAGCTGCAGCAGATGCTATCGCAAAGCTGGTGACTGAAGATGAACTAACTGCTGAGTATATTATTCCTGGTCCCTTCGATCCTCGTGTTGCCCCATACGTTGCGGCAGCTGTCGCAGAAGCAGGAATCGCCGATGGTGTAGCTCGTCTGATTGTGGATCCAAAGGATGTATTTACCCGCTGTCAGGAAGTTGCTAGTCTCTCTGATCATACCGCTCACAAACCGTAAGTTCCTTGCATACTGTAGTAAGGGAGGTGAGTAGCAGGATAATGCAAGTTATCTCGAATCAGAAATTAAAAGATTTGCTAGCGCAAGACCTAGTAACAATTCTCGATGTGCGAGAACACTATGAGTATCAGCAAGGTCATATCCCTGAATCTTTGTGGATTCCACTAAATTGTATAACCGATTGTTTAGATTTTTTTGCGCTCGATACCCCTATTGTGGTTATCTGCAATACCGAAAACCGTAGTGCTGCAGCTTGTCGCTTTTTAGCAGAGGCTGGATTTACGCATTTGTCCTATGCAATTCCTGGGATGAAGCATTGGGACGGTAACTTAGTCCGTGAAGA
Source organism: Limnochordia bacterium (assembly GCA_007116145.1). Classification (GTDB taxonomy): domain Bacteria; phylum Bacillota; class Limnochordia; order Darwinibacteriales; family DTU012; genus CSBR16-88. The sequence continues at coordinate 60,000 of SKJB01000015.1, forward strand.
TTGTCCACCGCTTGAACGCGGCGAGATAATTAAATCCCAGATTTATCTAGATCATGCCGCGACAACACCAGTAGATCCTCAAGTTATGTCAGCGATGTGGTGGTGGTTAGCACAGGAATTTGGTAATCCGTCTAGCACCCACCTTCGAGGACGCAAGGCGAAAGAAGCTTTAACAAAATCACGGCAACAGGTTGCTTGCTTGTTAGGATCCCGTGAAAACGAAATAGTTTTTACTAGTGGTGGAACAGAAGCTGATAGTATGGCTTTGTGGGGCATTTTAGGGGCTTCTTCAGCTAAACGTCGCCGACTGATTACATCGGCCATCGAGCATTCTGCTATATTAGAGAATATCAAACCCCTAAAGCGGGCTGGGTATGATGTTACAGTTTTATCTGTCAATAACGAAGGTAGGGTTTCTCCTAGTGTAGTTAGGGATGCTCTTGACACGGATGTAGCTTTAGTAAGTATTATGTATGCAAATAATGAAGTGGGTACCATAGAGCCTATTGTAGAATTAGCCAAATTAGCCCACGATTATGGAGCGTATTTTCATTGTGATGCAGTGCAAGCAGGAGGGGTGTGCCCACTTAATGTAGATGAACTCGGTGTAGATGCATTATCCCTTTCAGCGCACAAATTCTATGGGCCTAAAGGTGTGGGGGCGTTGTATATTCGGCAAGAGGTACCTTTTGTACCAACGCTTTTTGGGGGTGGGCAAGAAGGTGGATATCGAGCTGGAACGGAGAATATACCAGGTATCGTTGGGTTTGGAGTAGCCTGCAGGTTGGCCATTCAGCGCTTAAGTCAGGTTGGAGTCCTCACACAACTGCGAGATTACTTTCTCAGTGAGTTAGCCAACATTCCAGGAGTATGCATTTATGGCTCTGTAGAGCATCGTTTGCCTAATAATTGTTATATTGGCATTCCTCATGGTACCGGTTTTCAAGCTGTTTTAGACTTAGATATGGCTGGCATTGCTTGTTCGAGCGGGTCTGCTTGTCACGGGAGTAGACCATCGCATGTTCTCCAAGCAATGGGTGTGAGTATGCAAGCAGCAGAGCAAGGTTTACGTTTTAGCTTAGGTTGGAAGACGACGCAAACACAGGTTGATCAGACTTTATATGAACTTAAGCGCTTATTAAAAAAATATGCTTAATAGGATTGCGGTAATCCCTGCAGCCATCACTGGGCCCACGGACACCCCACCAAAAAATGATACAGAAACAACGACAACAATTAATATGCCAGGAATTACTTCTGGTCTGAGTTTAACAAGATCGATACCTTGACCATTGAGATATGCTCCAAGTAACCCTCCAACAATCGCAAAGAGGCCTATAGGAGAAATAAGAGTATGGATGATGTCGTGGGGGGTTATTTTACCTGTCGCAAAGGGAGTTAATAGCGATACAGTTAGGAATAATAACCCTAATTCGATCCCTCGCCGTTCTAATAAGGGGTAGAACTGATCGAAATTCATATGAGTAAAGGAACGATATTATTCAAGACGATTCCCCCTCGATACGTATCACAATATAGACCCCGCCTAGGAACCTGCTTCAAAAGCCTTCTTTAGTGGAGCCATGCTATCGTTTGCTCTGTCGGGAGCTAGGTGACTTATTAGCTAGTCATACAATTTTATTCAAACGATATGGGTTTCATGAAAGGTGGGAGAAACATAAACACTGTTTTTTTAGCAATTCAGGAGAACACTGTACTTGTAACTGCACTTATCGCATGGGCAATTGCCCAGGTTAGTAAAACGATAATTTCAGCTTTTGAAGAAAGGCGCATTAATTTTCGCCGTTTAGTCGACTCAGGGGGAATGCCAAGCGCCCATTCGGCTTTTGTCACTTCTTTAGCAACAGCAATCGGCATTATAGATGGGTGGGCTTCCACTACATTTGCCTTAGCAACAGCATTTGCCTTGATAGTGATGTATGATGCTGCAGGTGTACGCCAAGCAGCTGGTCGCCAAGCTAGGGTGTTAAATCGGATCGTTGTTGATTTGAACAAGAACGATTTTCACCCTGAGCGGTTAAAGGAGTTAGTAGGGCACACTCCAGTTGAAGTCTTGATTGGTGCTATTGTCGGTATTTCCTTAGCTTTTTGGCGATTAGGATAAGAAAAGACCAGGAGCAATACAGTCCCGGTCTTTTCTTATCCTTAGTTTAGATAAACTTTAATTATCTGCGAACGATATCCATTAATGCCCACTGTGTTTTTGGCAGACACACAGTAGCTTACTCCATTATACATTGGATTGTTTGCAAGATACTCACTTAGGTCATGGTTGAAGAATAGGGTATGTGCATCCAAAACCTCAATGAGCTCAAAAGGAGAAAAGGGATTTGGTTGCCAATAGACGTTGTAACTCATTAGATTTGCTGTCGGTGATGGATCCCACACTAACTCGACCTGCGTGCCATTAACCGTAACAGCAAGGTTCTGGGGTGGGTTCGGTATCACATGGATATCTGCATTTATGCTTAGTTGTTCCATGTAGGGCGTCCAAATTAGAGTTAATTCACTTAAGGGGTATACATCGACAATCTTCCATATTCCAGCATCAATACGATTACCCGCATGAAACGATGAGGTAAATAATTCTACTTTAAAGTTGTAACTACCAGGAGGAAGTGAAAAGCTGCCCTGGAGTGGTTCTGTAGCATCATCTCTTGAAAGCTCTTTAACATCATTGTTAAAGTGGACACGCACCCGTAGCACTTCTGTAGTTTGCGGATAATCTGTTAAATCAATACTGACGTTCACCATACCATCAGCCGGTCGAAGCTGAAACTCTAGTGTTCTGGGAATGTCAGGAAAAATGGTTATATTCGTAATTGTGTCCTGGTAGTGGGCTACTCCTTGTTCATCTAGTAGTGCCATCGAAATATCCCATGTCCCTACAGGAATCTTGATAGTGGCCGATAGGCTATCACCGTTGAACGAGGTGGTTTCTAATAGTGAGTGATTGCCGCGCTTGAAATAAATGTGAGCGGTCCAAAGCTCCGTGCTTGCGAGACTCATTGTGTTTGCATTAATGGTGATTTCTCCATATGTGTTTGGTGTCACCACCCCAGAGGATGTAGTGCAACCAACAAAGATGGAACCAAGCATTAGAAACAGTACTAGTATTTTTTTGGTTGACATGGAAAAGCCTCCTTGTTTTCCCTTGGGGCTTATGCTTAAATTATAACACAACTCAGAATAATTTAAAAGATTTAAATTGTAAAGAACTAAAAGAAATTTAAGAAAGCTAGGTGAAACAGAATGCGAGCAGAATTAGTAATGATTGGTACAGAACTATTATTAGGAGAAACGGTAGATACTAACGCAAGCTACTTAGCCCAGGGGTTAGCAGAAATAGGAATTGATGTATTTTACAAAACGACTGTAGGAGATAATTGGCTACGTATGACTGAGATTCTATCTCAGGCGTTAAGCCGTGCTGATGTCGTTATCACCAGTGGTGGGTTAGGACCGACCATGGACGATTTAACGCGAGAATGCGTTGCTAGTATCCTTAATTACCCCTTAGCCCTTGATACAGAGGCGTTAGAGACTATGCGACAATACTTTCATACGATTGGACGAACCATGAGTCAAAATAATAGGAAACAGGCATATTTGCCGCAAGGTGCAGTAGCAATTCCAAATCGCTGGGGTACGGCACCAGGCTTGATTGCTAAGGTGTCAGGGCGAACTATTTTTTGCCTGCCAGGAGTACCCCGTGAACTAAAAGGGATGTTTCGTGAAACAGTACTACCCTATTTAGCGCATCTGGCAAATGAGAGTCGCTTAGTATCCAAAACATTACACTTTATTGGCATAGGCGAATCGCAATTAGAGGAACTGATTAAGCCCATTTTGCTGACGCAATCTAACCCGACAATTGCTCCATACGCATCTTATGGTGAGGTGAAATTACGCATTAGTGCTAAAGCTCAGTCAAACGCAGAGGCATTAGCTCTTATTAAACCAATAGAACAACAAATCTGTGCTATTGCAGGTAAGTGGTTGTATGGAGTGGATTCAGATACAATAGAGGGCAATATCGCAAATGCATTAATGGAGAGAACTCAAACACTAGCTACAGCGGAGTCTTGTACGGGTGGTCTCATTAGTCATAGATTAACAAATATTCCTGGAAGTTCTACTTTTTTTGAGCGTGGGTTTATTACCTATAGTAATAAAGCCAAAATGGAACTGCTTAATGTGTCTGAGCAGCTTTTACAAATCCATGGTGCTGTAAGTAGCGAAGTAGCAGTTGCAATGGCTGAAGGTGCTCGAAAAAATGCTAATACCCATTGGGGTTTATCAGTAACTGGGATAGCAGGACCTGGTGGTGGTACAGTAGAAAAACCAGTAGGCTTAGTGCACATGGCAGTTGTTGGATTGGATTATACTAAGGCTGAGGTTTATCGCTTTCAGGGAACTAGGGAAGAAATAAAATACCGGGTATCGCAAGTGGCCCTCAACCTTCTACGCCTTTGCATAAAAGAGTAATTTTTCTAGGGAGGAACGTTTTGTGAAGAAGCTAGGTGTATTTCAAAACCGTAGAAAATATGTGCTACCAATCGTAACGGCTCTTTTGGCTGCCGTTGTAACTGTTAACCTACTAGCAGTTATTACTTATGATGTTAGTGCCTTACAAGTGAAGTTAGGCGCTAACTTTGGCACACCAGGATACACGCGCATTATCATTGCACCTATTGGTAACATCACAGCTAGAACACACCTAGCACCACTTCAGTTTACGGTATCTCTGCAAAATATCGATCTAGATATTCTTCGTAATATTATGACGGCGTCTGAGTTGGATGTTGGTGAAGTGTTAGTCGAGGATGTTCGCCTCCAGGCTCATCGTGTGGTGGTGCTTTTTGCTCTTAAAATACTACTAATAGCTGGTTTAGGTGGCGTTTTTGGTATGTTTGTATTAGGAATTCGCTCATCTGCTGCGCTGGCTAAAGGATTTTTAATCGGATTTTTTCTTGGTGCATCACTGTTAGGACTTACGCTTGCAACCTATGATATAAATGCTTTTGAACGCCCTCAATACCGTGGTATTGTTGAAGCAGCCCCCTGGATGATCGGTCTTATGCAAGAAAGTCTCGTGCGGGTGGAGGAGTTAGGCGAACAGATTCAAATATTAGCAAGTAATCTCTACTTCGCTTTTCAACGAATTGATGAACTAAAAACCATTGGGCTTCTCGAAGCAAAACTGACCGTTTTGCACGTGTCAGATATTCACAATAACCCTGTTGCTTACAATTTTGCCAGACAGATCTTGGAGAGTTTCCCCGTAGATTTTGTCATCGATACCGGGGACTTAACCGACTGGGGAACACCGCTCGAAGCCGAAATTGTTAATCGCATTCAGAATCTAAATGTACTTTATGTATTTACCTCAGGGAATCATGATGCACCCGATGTTTTAGAGCGACTCAGGCAGACGAAAAATGTTGTATTAATCGATAACGGCGAAAAAGAAGTTCACGGTCTGCGGATTGCAGGTATTGGTGATGCAGCAGCGCTGAGTTATTCGCCAGAGTCAGCCCCGATCAATAAACTTGCCGATACCGCTCGGTGGATTAACGAGCAATACCAAGAAAAGGAATCGCCACCACATATTTTTGGTGTGCATAACCATCGCATTGCAAGTGCCATTGAACCAGGAATATTTCCCGTTGTATTGTATGGCCATAATCATATCCAATCAATTTTACAAAGAGATTCTTCTGTCTACATTAATGCAGGTACGACGGGCGCAGCTGGAATCCGAGGATTACAGAGCAGAGATTCAATTCCGTTTAGTTTAGCCTTGCTCTATTTCGCCTTCAATAATGAAACCGCTGATTATCAACTAATCGCTGTTGATGGGATTGAAGTTCAGGGATTAGAGGCAAGTATTTCACTCAATCGCATATTCATCACTCCAACAGGAAGGAATCTGCTTGAGGATGTCGAATTATCAGATTAGGTCTTTGACTAATACATGTTACTTGTAAAGCTTTGGGGAGAGATCACAAACCAGCAGCTAGGATTAGCGAGTGCTAATAGCAATGGGCTGGTTGTATTCCTCCTTTTTATTTACAGCGGAGTCGAACAAACGTTTTTTAAAAAGACTGATTTCAAAGGAGTGAAAAGCATTGAATGATAAAAACCGCGCATTAGATACCGCTCTGCTACAGGTTGAAAAGCAATTCGGAAAAGGTTCTATTATGAGGTTAGGCGAAGCAGCAACAAAATTGAATATTGAAGTGATTCCTACAGGTTCTTTGACCTTAGATATTGCGTTAGGCGTAGGGGGGGTTCCTCGCGGTCGAGTCGTCGAAGTGTATGGACCAGAATCTTCAGGAAAAACCACTCTGACGTTGCACATTATCGCTGAGGCACAAAAAATGGGTGGTGTTGCAGCTATGATTGATGCGGAGCATGCCTTAGACCCAGTATATGCACGTAAACTCGGAGTAGATATTGACAATTTATTAATCTCTCAGCCTGATAATGCAGAGCAAGCACTTGAAATTGCAGAGCATCTAGTGCGCAGCGGAGCTGTGGATATAGTCGTTATCGATTCGGTTGCTGCTTTAGTTCCGCGAGCTGAAATTGAAGGTGAGATGGGAGACTCACATGTGGGTTTACAAGCTCGCTTAATGTCTCAAGCACTACGAAAACTAACTGGGGCCATTAGTAAGTCTCACTCGATCGTAATTTTTACCAATCAGTTACGAGAAAAAGTAGGGATCATGTTTGGGAATCCTGAGACCACTCCAGGGGGTCGAGCATTGAAGTTTTACGCTTCAATCCGGCTCGACATCCGGAAAATTGAGATATTGAAACAGAATAATGAACCAGTAGGAAATCGCACACGCGTGAAGGTTTTAAAAAATAAAGTTGCTCCCCCTTTTAAAGAAGCAGAATTTGACATAATGTATGGAGAAGGGATATCCCGCGAGGGGAGCGTTTTAGATATGGCGTCCGATATTGATGTTATCAACAAGAGTGGAGCATGGTATTCGTACGGAGAAATGCGCTTAGGGCAAGGTCGTGAGAATTCCAAAGAGTTCTTAAAACAGAATCCTGAACTTACCAAGGAACTAGAAATGAAAGTGAAACAGCATTTTGGTTTGATTAAAACGGATGAAACGGAAGTAGCAGAAGCCAATGGTGAAAAAACCAATACAAAAACCAAAACCAAAACCTAAGAACCCTAAAGATCGCGCAATCCGTTTACTCACAAGTAGAGAGCGTACAGTGTTCGAGTTGCGTCATCAGCTTTTACAAGAAGGATTTTTGGAGATCGAAGTGGAAGAAGTACTGCAGTGGTGTCAGGAAGTAGGCTATGTAAACGATCAACGTACAGCAAAACAATGGGTGGAACATCGTAATCGGTTTAAACCCATGGGTAGTTTTGGATTAAAGTCAGAGCTACAACGCAAAGGGCTAGCAGATGATATTATTGCCGATGTCGTTAATAGTCCTGATAATGAGTACAAACTGGCCAAAGAATTAGCCAACAAGAAACGCAATAGCCTAGCGAAACTACCAAAAGAAAAGCAATACCTAAGGGTCGGAGGATTGTTGAATAGACGTGGTTTTAGCTGGGATATAATTAATCGTGTTCTTAATGAAATGTTTACATCTTCTCTTGACACTGATCTATAAAAAGACTACAATGTAACAGAGGTTTCAACAAGGCTTATAAGAGAAGACGAGGTCAAATGTGAGCCCGATTTTGACTTGGCTTGGCTTTCTTTTTCTCACATTAGGAAACAGGAGGTGAACACTATAGAAATAGTCGTTGCAATAATAACTTACCTAGTTGTAATCGTTCTTGCAGGTGGGGTTGGATTTTTTATCCGCAAAAAGATAGCAGAAGCAAAAATCATCTCAGCTGAGGAAGAAGCTAAACGGTTAGTTGATGTAGCCCACAAAGATGGGGAAGCGAAAAAACGAGAGGTTCTTTTAGAAGCAAAGGAAGAGATTCACAAGCTTCGTAGTGATCTAGAACGAGAGAATCGTGAACGACGTTCAGAGCTTCAGCAGTCGGAAAAACGCATAACCCAGAAAGAAGAAAGTCTCGACCGTAAGAGTGAATCTTTAGAACGTAAAGAAGAATCTTTATATGGAAAGCTAAAAGAAATAGAACAAGCTAAAGTTGAGATAGTAACTGTTTTGGATAAGCAACGTGGTGAATTAGAACGTCTTTCAGGGTTAACAGTTGATGAAGCAAAAGCGCTTATTTTGCGGCAAGTAGAAGATGAAGTAAAACATGAATCAGCTATCATGATTAAAGATATCGAAAATCAGGCCAAAGAAGAAGCGGAGAAGAGAGCTCGCAACATTGTATCTCTAGCTATTCAACGCACAGCTGCAGATCATGTTGCTGAGACTACAGTATCAGTGGTAAATTTACCAAACGATGAGATGAAGGGTCGCATTATTGGCCGTGAGGGTCGTAACATTCGAGCACTCGAAACACTAACTGGAATTGATCTAATTATCGATGATACTCCAGAAGCAGTGATTTTATCTGGCTTTGATCCAATCCGCAGAGAAATTGCACGGATTGCTTTGGAAAAACTAATTTCAGATGGACGAATTCATCCTGCTCGTATTGAGGAAATGGTTGAAAAAGCTCGCAAAGAAGTCGATACCATCATTCGTGACGAGGGTGAACAAGCAACGTTTGAAACGAATGTCCACGGTTTACACCCCGAAATCATTAAATTATTAGGGCGATTGCGTTTTAGAACGAGTTATGGGCAAAATGTACTCAAGCACTCTATCGAGGTAGCCCATTTGGCGGGGATTATGGCATCAGAATTAGGTTCTGATCCAAGATTAGCCCGACGAGCTGGACTACTTCATGATATTGGGAAAGCTATCGACCATGAGGTTGAGGGTACGCATATTGAAATTGGAATGGATCTACTCAAAAAGTACAAAGAAAGCCCCGATGTGATCCATGCCATGTCATGTCATCACGGAGATTACGAAGCTGAGAGCGTTGAGGCCGTACTAATAGCTGCTGCTGACGCAGTGTCGGCTGCTCGTCCCGGAGCCCGGCGCGAGACATTGGAAACCTATATTAAGCGTCTTCAAAAATTAGAGGAAATTGCCAATGCTTTTGACGGTGTTGAAAAATCTTTTGCTATTCAGGCTGGCCGTGAAGTACGTATCATGGTAAAACCTGATGTGGTAAATGATGTAACTTCGTTTAAGCTCGCACGCGATATCGTTAAGAGAATTGAGTCAGAATTAGAATATCCAGGGCAAATCAAAGTTACTGTAATTCGTGAAACTCGTGCAGTTGAGTATGCAAAGTAATGAAGCCGGGCAATTTTGCCTGGCTTTTTTAAGACTTTTCGCATCCGGAAGAAAGCAGAGGGTTGAAACAATATATGGCAGGTTATAACAGTGAATCACAGCACGTAGATTTATTAATTTCATTATTGCTGCATTTTCCGCAGATTGGGTCATTACACTATAATCCTGACGAAAACAAGCTGAAACTGCTGTTCTTATTTAGGGACGTGCAAAATGAACAACTAATGGCTTTACAAGCTCACTATAAAAATCATCTTGACACATTAAAAGTTATCATGTGTCAGGAATTTACCTGTTGCAACATAGTAATTTGCAATTATCCAGATTTAAACAGTTTAAGTATTGAGCGAGATCTCCTATCCTTTTCGTACGAAGAATTAGTTATTACAATTGAACTGATTACTGAAGCATTTCAAAAGGAGATAGTCATGGAGGATGCACAGGAATCACACACTGAATATGGGAGTTCAACGGATCTATATCAATTGCTAGAATCAGCTAGGTATGAACAAGGTCATACTATACTTGTGGGCTTTCGTACGAAGGGTCGTGTCTTGGTATATCGTGATACTGTGGAGCAGAAAATAAATGTATCAAATAGTTAGGAGAATGTTGATTGCGTATTTTAATGCTTGGAGATATATTTGGCCGACCAGGTCGTGAAATTGTGCAAGATGTTTTACCCCAGATGGACATTCAGTATAACCCTGATGTTATAATCGCCAATGGCGAAAATGCTGCAGGCGGCTTTGGTCTAACCAAACAAGTTGCTGCCGAATTATTTAAAATGGGAGTCCATGTAATAACCAGTGGCAATCATATTTGGGATAAGAAAGAAATATATGCCTACTTAGATGAAGAGCCTCGAATACTTCGTCCTGCTAATTACCCTCCGGAAGTTCCCGGGAACTACTTATATTACGTAAAAGTGCGAGATCAAGAATTAGCCATAATAAATCTGATTGGTCGTGTATTTATGGGAGAGTATGATTGTCCCTTTCGCACACTTAACGATATATTAGATGAAGTTCGAACTCGGACCACGAATATTGTAGTCGATTTTCATGCCGAAGCTACATCGGAAAAACAGGCGTTGGCTTGGTATGCTGCCGGAAGGGTTAGTGGAGTAGTAGGAACGCACACCCATGTGCCCACGTCTGATCAGCGGATTTTACCTGGTGGGACAGCATTTACTACAGACTTAGGAATGTGTGGCCCCTTAAATGGAATCCTCGGTGTAGAGCGAGATCCAGTGATCACTAAATTTCTGAATCAGTTGCCAACTCGCTTTAGTGTAGCGAAAGGGCCAACGCAATTTTGTGGTGTCATTTTTGATATTGATAAGAGTGGTAAAGCGCAAAAAATATTTCGAATTTACCACGAGAAAAATATTATGTAAAAAAAAGGAATTTTAATAACCATGGACTAATATATATAAAAAAGCAGTAATAAAAGAACTAATAGAAATGCTAAGGGGAGGTCACTACTAACATGGAAGTATTAAAAGTTTCTGCAAAATCTAGTCCTAATTCGGTAGCAGGTGCGTTGGCAGGGGTATTACGAGAACGTGGTAGAGCCGAGATTCAAGCAATCGGAGCTGGTGCCATTAATCAATCAGTGAAAGCTGTGGCTATTGCTCGTGGGTTTGTGGCTCCAAGTGGAGTGGATCTTGTTTGTATTCCAGCATTTACAGACATTATGATTGACGGTGAAGAACGAACAGCGATAAAGTTTATTATAGAACCTCGTTAAGGCAACTGAAGTTGGCATATTTGGCCTGTTTCTTTACATGAACAGGCTTTTTTTGTCGATCACTTTTCGTGAGGGAGAGATGCTAGTGTTTATTTTTGATGCCCATAACGATACTCTGTTAAAATTGTTGGAAACTTCAGTGGAAGAAAGAGATTTTATGTCTAATGCTGGCCGTCATGTAAGTCTGAGTAAGGTGCAACAGGCAGGCATAAGTGCACAGATATTTGCCATATTCGTACCGCCTCAGTCAAAAGCCGGACTAACTCTACATACAGCACTAAAAATGGTTGAGATCTTCTGGGAAACAGTGGAAGCATATCCAGATTCTCTAGGAGTTGTGCAAAGTAGTGAGGACTTCGAACATCTTATGACAACGGGAAAAATTGCATGTATGCTATCACTAGAAGGGGGAGATCCTCTGCTAGGTGAGCTTTCTCATCTTCGACTATTTTACCGGTTAGGAGTGCGGGCCTTAACGCTAACCTGGAACCATCGCAACGAGCTTGCAGATGGTGTGGGGGAGGGTCGCACTGCCCTAGGCATAAGCAGATTTGGGCGTCTAGTGATTCATGAAATGAATCACTTAGGTATGATAATCGATGTATCTCATCTCGCAGAGAAAGGTTTTTGGGATGTATTAACCCTCTCCGAAGATCCCGTTATGGCCTCTCATTCAAATGCACGCAGCTTATGTAACCATCCTCGTAACTTATCAGACGCTCAAATAAGAGCCATCGCAAATAAAGGCGGTGTAATAGGAGTTAATTTCTATCCAGGTTTCCTCTGCGCTCAAAGCAATGGGGATGCTTCCATTGATATGGTCGTTGAGCAGATTAGCTATCTGCTTAAAATCGGAGGCTGTGATTGTGTCGGACTTGGATCAGATTTTGATGGTATTGCATCCACCCCTCTAGGTCTAGAGGATATAGCAACAGTACCAAGACTTATCCCCAAGTTGGTAGCTAAGGGCTATAGTGAAGCTGTTGTCGAAAAAGTGATGGGAAAGAATTTCCTGCGATTGGTAAAGAGTGTATTACACTTTAGGGCATACTAAGGTTATTAACAAGACAAAGGAGGCCTAGTATGACAGTGGTCAAAGTTGTTGAACTAGTGGGAGAATCGCAGAAAAGTTGGGATGATGCGGTGCAGTGTGCAATGCGGGAAGCTGCAAAGAGTATTCGCCATATCAATGGTGTAGAGGTTTTAAACTGGACTGGGGATGTAAACGATGGTGGTGAGATTGTAAAGTATAAAGCCGATATCCAAATAGCCTTTAGAGTAGAACCAGAAGAATAACAAAAAAAGATCCGGGATAACCGGGTCTTTTTTTGGCAATACTAGCACCGTTAACAAATTCAAAATGAGGTGATTCCATGGAGTGGTTAGGTACAGTAGTACGCTTTGTTGTATCTGCTGTGGTATTAATGATTGTGGGTTTTATTGTTCCCGGATTTCGCATGCTCGGCTTTTTTAACGCTTTGTTAGCAGCAGTCGTCATTGCCGCGATCGGTTGGGTAATTGAAGCGACCCTTGGAAAGAAAGTTTCTCCCTATTCGCGAGGAATTGTCGGTTTTCTTGTCTCAGCAATTGTGATCTGGACTGCACAGTTTATTGTTCCGGGATTGGCTGTTTCCTTTATTGGAGCCTTAATGGCAGCTTTTGCCATAGGCATCATTGATATGTTTGTTCCGACAACTGTACGATAAAGCGCCTCCTCGGCGCTTTTAAAAAAATTTCAAGGGGAGATCCCAATGGAAACCCACGAGGTGATCGTTGTGACAGATGGCGATCCTATAGCATGTGAAGCGGTTAAAGTAGCAGCAGCGGACTTGGGGCTTCATGTCATAGCAGCATCAGGTGGTCATCCCACCAAACTTACTGGGCAAGAAATTGCTAAACTAGTAACTACTGCAGATACGAGTCCAGTTGTCGTTATGCTCGATGATCGAGGCGATCAGTTACGCGGTAACGGAGAAACTGCTCTTGTCGAATTAATCCGTTGCGAGCAAATTACAGTTATTGGTGCTGTTGCTGTGGCCTCTGGCACAAAATTAGTACAGGGTGTCCATGTCGACGTCTCCGTTAATAAAGACGGGCAAATGGTTCGAGAACCCGTGGATAAAAACGGACGAGTTATTACGAAGAAAAATGCCCTACTACGAGGGGACACAGTTGATGTTTTGGATACACTGGATATTCCAATTATCGTTGGTTTAGGCGATCCCGGAAAACAGCATCACCATGATGATGTGCGCCTAGGTGCACCGTTGACGAAAATGGCACTAAACGAAATTCTAAAGAGGAGTCACAGGTAATGGGTAAGTTGCATAAGAAGCTTAAAGAAAATCTAGCAATTATACGCAAAAGAGTAGGTTATGGAGTTTCGTTTGATATTGCGATCCGAGAATTCAAAGCGGGAGATCGCAATGCTGCCTTAGTTTTTATTGACGGATTTATCAAGGATATCGAAACGATTGAGATTATGAAGAGCTTGATGGCCATTCCTAAAGGTGGATTAGCGGTAAACGCAACTCGGCATATTCTTGATGATCATCTACCTTTCTTTGAAATAGAAACCAGTGATGATTTGGATGCAGCTCTTGATGATCTACTCGCGGGACCGATGTTATTACTCATCGATGGGTTAGAGGATCTTTTTATCATTGATGTCCGTGAATATCCCATCCGCGGTATAGAGGAGCCAGATTTAGAGCGAGTTACTCGGGGGGCGCGTGAAGGGTTTGTGGAAACCGCTGTATTTAATACACTAATGGTTAGACGTAAAATTCGTGATGCGAACCTGCGTTTTGAACCGTTGAGAATTGGAACACGCTCAAAAACGGACGTATTCATTGGTTATATTAGTGATATTGCTGATCCTGACTTAGTCGAGGAAGTAAAAGAGCGGATTGGCTCAATTACTCGCGATGCTTTTACCATGGGGGGCAAGAACATTGAGGAATATATTCTTGGTACTTCGTTTAATCCGTTGCCGGTAGCACGCTATACAGAACGACCTGATGTGGTAGCTGCTCATCTGTACGAAGGGCATATTGCAATTTTTGTCGACACCACACCTTTTGCTCTCATAGTTCCGGTTACAGCATGGCATTTTACCCAGCATGCCGAGGAATATTTTCAAAGTCCTCCTGTGGGAACTTATTTGCGCTGGGTTCGTACGTTTGGGATCTTTCTATCTCTGTTTCTTATTCCTCTATGGTTTGCTCTCGTACATACACCAAATTTGCCAGACTTTTTGGATTTTATTGGAGCGAAGGATGTTGGCAGTGTTCCTTTGTGGATACAATTTCTATTGCTGGAAATCGGTCTAGACATGATCAGGATGGCATTGATTCATACACCAAATTCCTTAGCAACTTCCCTGGGTATTGTGGGAGCCATTCTTCTTGGAGATTTGGCTGTGAGTGTCGGATTGTTTGCGCCTGAACCGATTCTTTATATTGCTATTGTTGCCATTGGTACCTTTGGTACTCCTAGTTTAGAGTTTGCATTGGCTCTTCGCCTATTTCGTTACCTCATATTTCTTGGTACAGTGTTATTTGGTTGGTTGGGATTTGCTGCTACGGTATTGCTAACCACATTGATTTTTGGTTTAACAAAATCCTTTGGTGTTCCCTATCTATGGCCGTTGATACCTTTCGAAGGACATTCGTTGCTGCGGATCATCTTTCGTTATCCAATTCCCAATGTTCAAACCCGTCCAAAAATAACGAATCCTAAGGATAAATACGCCAAACCACCGAAATAATCCAGATTCAGGGAGTGATGTACAGTGAGAATTGGAATTCCTAGAGCGCTGTATTATTATAATTACAGCCCTTTTTGGATCAGATTTTGGGAAACTCTCGGATGCGAGGTGGTGCTTTCGTCGGAATCATCGAAATCGATTATGGACTGGGGCGTTGCCCATGCTGTGGATGGTACCTGTTTACCAGTAAAAGTCTATTATGGACATGTCTACGACTTAGTGACAAAAAACGTTGACTATATCTTTGTTCCGCAATTAATTAGTGTTTGGAAAAAGGAGTACATCTGCCCAAAGTTTATGGGGCTTCCCGACATGGTCAGATGGAATATTCCAAACGCTCCACCTATTTTAGCACCCGTGATCGATGGACGAAAAAGTGGGTATCAAATTTTTTGCGCATATATTGATCTAGGGCGCAAATTTGCCCCATTGTATAAGGTATTACAGGCTTATAGAAATGGACTGCAAGCGCAGCATCAATTCGAAGAATCTCTTGCACAAGGAGTTCCTTTACCTACGCTATTGCAGGGAGAAAAGTGCCAAGCTTCTAATACACCTAGATTAAAACTGGGTTTATTAGGTCACGAATACTTAATATACGACAAGATGATTAGCATGGGAGTGTTCCATTACCTGCAAGCGCATAATTGTCAAGTACTAACATCGGAACAAATAAAGACAAGCATTATATTTCAACATAGTTCAAAACTACCCAAACGGATGTTTTGGACTTCTGGTCGGCAAATTCTTGGAGCCGCAGGGCACTTATGCAACCAAGTCGATGGGTTAATCTCACTTGTTGCTTTTGGTTGTGGAACAGATTCATTAACAACGGACTTAGTCCAACGCTATAGTAGACGTCAGGATATACCTCACCTTCTCCTAAGCTTAGATGAACATACTGGCGAAGCAGGATTAATAACTCGTTTAGAAGCCTTCATTGATATGTTAGAGAGGAGGATTCTTAGTGAAATTGACAGTTCCGCACATGGGGAATAGCTATATTGCACTAGAAGCACTGCTACTTGAAATGGGTCATGAAGTGGTCGTACCTCCTGCCTCTACGAAAAAAACGCTAAATCTTGGTACGAAATATAGCCCAGAATCAGCCTGTCTACCCTTGAAAATAAATATTGGAAACTTTCTTGAAGCCATTGAATTAGGTGCGGAAGGTATTATTATGGCTGGAGGATCAGGACCTTGTCGATTTGGGTATTACGCCCAAGTGCAACGGGAAATCCTTAAGGATTTAGGACACGAGGCAGAAGTCATTGTGCTAGAACCACCAAACGAAAATTTCGCACAATTACGTTTGCAGATCCAACGACTGTTTGCTCTTAAAGGGATGCGATCGTTCTGGCGTGGTTTACAGCTTGCTTGGGAAAAAATTCAAGCAGTAGAAGAACTAGAATCTGTAGCACACTATACACGTCCACGTGAAATAGTTACTGGTAATACGTCACACCTTCTAGCAAATAGCTTGGCTCAACTGCGCAAAGCAAGTAGTGTTTTGGATATTCGTCGTACGTTGCAAATTAATCGGGACGCTATGTTGGAGATGGCCATAAATGAAACAAAACCACTACGTATCGGAATCGTTGGCGAAATTTATACGGTATTAGAACCCTTTGTAAACCTGGATCTTGAGGAGCGTTTAGGTCATCTGGGTGTTGAGGTTAACCGAACAGTTAATCTAGTGGAGTGGATTCGGGATCATTTGGTGTTAAGTTCACTACGCTTATATAAAAATGACCATCTACGTAAGTTGGCCCATGGATATTTGCGTGGTTTTGTGGGTGGACATGGACTAGAGTCCGTAGCACACACAGTGATGTTAGCGCAACAAAAATTTGATGGGGTTATCCATATCCTACCTTTTACGTGCATGCCAGAGATTGTGGCACAAAGTGTGTTGCGTCATGTAAGTGCTGATTATCATATTCCGATCTTGTCTTTAGTCGTGGACGAACATACTGGCGAGACGGGTTTTCAAACAAGATTAGAAGCATTTGTCGATCTGATAGGACAGAAAACGGAGGCGTCACTCAATGTTGAGGCAAAATAGACAAGTATATCTTGGTGTTGATGTGGGATCGGTTAGTACAAATGTTGCTGTTATTGATGCTGATACAACAGAGGTCGTTCACAAATTATATCTGCGAACGCAAGGACAACCGATCAAAACAATCCAGCAAGGGATGGTGCAATTACAGGCAGCAGGTGAATGGGATATAAAAGGAGTTGGGACCACAGGGAGTGCAAGGCAGTTAGCAGGTGTAATGCTTGGATCCGATGTGATCAAGAACGAGATAACCGCTCATGCTGTGGCTGCGACCCATGAAATTCCAAGTGTACGTACAATCTTGGAAATTGGGGGACAAGACTCAAAAATCATGATACTCCAGGATGGTGTTGTTACTGATTTTGCGATGAATACGGTATGTGCTGCTGGAACAGGCTCATTTTTAGATCAACAAGCAGCGCGATTAAACATTCCAATTGCTGAATTTGGCGATATCGCACTCAAAAGCGAAAACCCTGTGCGCATTGCTGGGCGATGCACCGTATTCGCTGAGTCTGATATGATTCATAAGCAACAGTTAGGTCATAGTCTTGCCGACATTCTCGCCGGATTATGTCGAGCGATGGTTCGCAACTATATAAACAATATTGGTAAGGGCAAGAGTATTGGCGGACCAGTAGTCTTTCAAGGCGGTGTAGCTGCTAATTTAGGAATGCGAAGAGCATTTAGTGACGCTCTAGATTTGGAGATACATGTTCCGGAACACTTCAATGTAATGGGTGCGATTGGTGCAGCGCTGCTTAGCCGCGAGTTCATAATTAGGGGAAATGAAACAAAATTTTTAGGCTTTGCGGTTACAGACAGTACTTATACCACCGTTGGCCTTGAGTGCCAGGAGTGCTCAAACCACTGCGAAGTAGTTAATATCTTAAGAGATAGTGAAGCAATTGCGGTTTGGGGTTGTCGTTGTGGAAAGTTTAATCTCAAACGAGAGGTTACATCGCATATTGCTATTTAATATTCATTGTGCTAAACTATTACTGTTCCCCGCATTGGCGGGGTTTTTCATTGGGACTGAAAATATTGGAGGGAATATCATTGCGAACAGGTACCATGGATATTAATGCAGAGGGTCATCTGGAAATTGGTGGCTGTGACACTATCCGATTAGCGAAAGAATACGGAACACCACTATATATTTTGGACGAAGAAGCAGTGGTTCAAAATAGCCGGGAGTATCTGCAGTCACTACAGAGATTACCTCGTAGTCAAGTCGTTTATGCTGGTAAAGCGTTTTTAACCCTAGGAATGTGTCGCATAGTCGATAAGCTTGGTCTAGGCTTGGATGTGGTAAGTGGAGGAGAGCTCTATACGGCTCTACAAGCCGAGTTTCCAGCCGAACGGATCTATTTCCATGGCAACAATAAATCGCTGTTTGAGCTTGAGTCAGCGATACAGGCAGGAGTTGGTCGTATTGTTGTTGACAATAGGTATGAGTTAGAACTATTATCGCAATTAGCGATCAAACATCATACACAAGTTTCTGTTCTCTTGCGCGTTACACCAGGTGTAGAGGCTCATACGCACACCTATATTCAAACAGGACAAGAAGACTCCAAATTTGGGGTTGGTTTGGCCAATGATGCCGCTCTCGCAATGTTAAAGTGTATTAAAGCACTACCAAATATTGATTTAAAGGGCGTTCATTGTCATATTGGTTCACAGATTTTTGATATTAGCTGTTTTAAGATAGCGATTGATTTAATGTTCGATTTTATTGTGCAAGCCGCGCATCATGGCATTGTAGTAGATGAATTAGACTTAGGGGGCGGATTAGGAATTCGTTATACTGAAGCTGATGATCCTGTGTCTATTACGAAGTTTGGCCACCTGTTAACAGAAACTGTACTAACAGCTTGCCAACAGCGCAGTTTAACCGTTCCTAAGATTATTATCGAGCCAGGTCGATCATTAGTAGGAGAAGCAGGAACAACAATTTACGAAGTCGGTGCGATTAAGGATATACCTGGTATTCGCAAATATGCATCAGTGGACGGCGGTATGGGAGATAACCCACGTGTTGCATTATACCAGGCGCAATATCATGCTATTGTTGCTAATAAACCAAACGAGACTGCTGATTTCGTCTATACCATTGCAGGTAAATGCTGTGAATCCGGAGATATGCTCATTCACGATGGGAAGCTCCCTTTTTTAGAGCCAGGAGATATATTAGCTATATTATCCACAGGAGCATACAATTACTCCATGGCTAGTAACTATAATTTAATACCTCGTTTGGCTGTTGTCACAGTCTACAAAGGTGAAAGTGAATTATTAGTCGAACGTGAATCCTATGCGGATCTCGTGCGGTTACAAAAAATACCGGATCGCTTGTGTAAAAAGTCCGTTTATTAAGTGGAGGTGTATTCATGGGAATTGAGCAATTATTGTTTTCTATTCCTGCCGTTTTATTTGCCATTTCTGTGCATGAATTTGCCCATGGAATGGTCGCATATAGACTTGGAGATCCGACGGCGAAATACCAAGGACGTCTGACGCTGAATCCCCTTGCTCATATGGACCCCATCGGTGCTTTGATGCTATTGATTTTTCGGTTTGGTTGGGCTAAACCAGTTATGGTTAACCCTAGGTATTTTGCAGATCCACGTAAGGGCATGATCTTTGTAGCTATCGCAGGGCCATTATCGAATATCACACTAGCATGGATATTTTATCTGCTATTTCAGTTTCTGCCATCACTTATGCCAAGTTTTGCAGTAGCAAATACGTTAGCTATGTTCTTAGTTATCAATTTGCAACTGAATCTTGGTTTAGCAGCTTTCAATTTATTACCCTTGCCACCACTTGATGGCTCTAAGGTTTTAGCTGGGATGCTTCCCGGTCGGTTAAGCTATCAATATGAACAACTTGCTCAATTTGGTCCAATCTTATTAATATTACTACTGATGACAGGTAGTATCCAAATCATTTTAGGCCCAATCAGAGACTTTCTATTTTTCGTTATTACAGGATTTGGTCTATGAATAGGGTGATATCTTTCAACTGGATTGAAACAGACAGGGTCGTTTCTCACTCAACTGATCGATATTGACAAAAATTAGTTAGCTGATGCTAGAAATAGGTGGTGTAATGGGATATTTAGTTCGATTGGAAGTTTATGAAGGGCCTTTTGACTTATTACTTAATCTCATTGAACGCGATCAAATAGATATTTTGGATATTCCTATAGCAAAAATAGCGCAAGAATATTTAGCGTATTTAAAACAAATGCAAGAGCGAGATCTTGTCGTTAGTGGTGACTTTTTAGTGATAGCTGCCACCTTACTGCGTATCAAGTCGACGATGCTGTTACCCCGTAATCCAGAGTTCGAAGAGGTTTCTGAATTTGAAGATCCGCGGGAAGAGTTAATCGCGCAACTCTTAGAATACAAATTCTATAAAGAAGTCGCTCAAACGCTTGTTGATCGTAACCAACAAGCTACAGCGATGTATCCACGCTTACATTACGAGTCCAATGAGAAGAAGCTGCCGATATACACCAATCCAGTTGGTGATAGCAGCATTCACCAATTAGCCAGTTTGTATCAGCAAGTTCTGCATGTGGTGAAAGAAAGCGCTCATGTTCATGAAGTTCAGCGCAGAATTTCCTTGTCCGAATGTATGCAAGAATTGCGTGTTCGCCTTATCGCTGGACATGAGACTACGTTTACACAACTTGTGGGAGCAAGAGATCGCTATCACACTATCGTTACATTTTTGGCCATTCTTGAATTAGTGAAGAAAAGGGAAATTATAATAATCCAACATCAAGACTTTGGTGAGATATATTTAGAATTGATCCAAGATCAGGAGGTTGTCTTATGAAACTAGAGGAGGCGCAAAAAGTAATCGAAGGTTTAATATTTGCAGCTCCTTATCCCATTAGTTCGGAGGAGTTAGGTACTATTCTTGAGTTTGAGCCCATTATTGTGGAGCGCCTAATTGAACGAATTCGTGAACAGTTTGCGAATAGTGGACTCATGATTCGCACTGTAGCGGGGGGCTATCAGTTTGTGACTCGCCCAGAATTAGTTTCTTGGATTGATAAACTTGGAAGACCGCTAATAAGTGCACCACTATCACTTGCAGGGCTTGAAACCTTAGCGATTATCGCCTATCAACAGCCTCTTACCAAGAGCCATGTGGAACAAATTCGTGGGGTCCGCTCCGATAGTGCAATTAGTACGTTGCTAGATCGTGAATTGATTATGGAGTTTGGACGGAAAGATGGTCCCGGCAGACCTATTCTCTATGGTACTACCCAAAAATTTCTAGTTCACTTTGGTTTACGTTCCCTTGATGATTTGCCAGATCGCCCGAAAGTTCCCAGAATAGGTGAAATTAGTGAATAGATGTTTGCTTTTTTAGACAGATTAAGATTGAGGTGGTAGGAGTGATGCCATGATTCTCAGTCTTATTGTGTTTTTGTTAACGATAATTGTATTATCTCTACCCTATTCATTAGAAATTGCCTATCATCGACATCAACAAGATGATGATCTCAAATTGCTGTTTTGGATAGGACCTATTCCATTTCAAATTCGACTCTCGGTTATTCGCTGGTTCGGTGATCGGTTTCAAACTCAAGCACAAGTGGGGAATAGTCTTGGAGATGTAGATGTTTCGGCGCAGTTTTCAGTTACTGATCTATTAAAGCTACTAGACTCACCAATGCTAAAGTACTTTCAGTTAATTTTTGGTCGTCTGTATAGTTTTGTTCGAGAAATAGCTAAACTTGAAATGCGGGTCAAGTTTAGCACGGGTGAGTCAGGATTAACGGCCCTTTCTGCTGGTCTAATTTGGGGTGTAATTGGGACAACTCTCGGGCTGATGAATACTACTTGCGTATTTTCGCAGCGTCCAATTGTCCAAATTACTCCGTCCTATGGTCCACCGTTGTTGAAATTGCAATTACGTTGTATATTTAGGATTCGACTAGGTCACATTATATTTGAAGGAATAAAAAATAAGTATCGTTTGTTAATTAGACGGATATTTGGGCAAAGGAGGGTGCACATTTGAGCAATAGTCATCCAATAGAAGGACTAATGCAAACAGCCATGGACAGTCTAAAATCAATGGTTGATGTTAACACAATTTTAGGAGACCCAGTGGAAACTCCCGATGGATGTGTGATTGTACCTGTCAGCCGTGTGAGTTTTGGGTTTGCTGCAGGAGGTACCGAGTTTGAGATGGATAAAGCGGAAGAGGATGGAGAAGGGTTCCCCTTTGGAGGTGGAAGCGGAGGTGGAATATCTTTAAATCCAGTTGCTTTTCTCATTGTTGGTAATGGTCAGGTGCGATTATTGCCTGTCGATAATAGTGCTATTTATGATCGGCTAATTGATATGGTTCCCAAAGTAGTTGATCAAATCCAGGGGATGCTTGGTAAAGAAAAGACAAATAGTGCAACCAAACAGAGTCATTTTGATGTGGGACAATTACGGACCTAAAAAAAGAGGGAAAACCCCTCTTTTTTGCTTGTAAAGAATAACTAAGTCCGCTATCATAGAAATGATAGACGAGGAGGATTTTAGATGAAAGAACGGTTACAAAAAGTTATGGCTCATGCAGGAGTTGCATCACGCCGCAAAAGTGAAGAGCTCATGCTCGCCGGAAACGTTTCGGTAAATGGTAGAATTGTGCGTGAATTAGGGTTTAAAGTGGACTTAAGTAAGGATGTAATTAAAGTGAATGGTAAGGTAATCTACGGTAAAGAAGCGCATGTCTATTACCTTGTACATAAGCCGAAAAACTATGTTACCACCGCTAGTGATGAACACGGTCGCAAGACAGTGATGGATTTACTTCATGGAGTTTCTCAACGAGTGTATCCAGTAGGGCGACTCGATTATGACTCCGAAGGCTTAGTCATAATGACCAATGACGGTGCTATTGCGCATAGGTTAATGCATCCGAGCTATCATATCCGCAAGTTCTATTTAGTGGAAGTTAAGGGATTAATCAGTGATGATGCCGTCATAGCATTACGCGCAGGTGTCGAGCTTGAGGACGGAAAAACAAGTCCTGCTTATGTAGAAGTATTATTGCATGACAAACGCAAATCTGTAGCAAAAGTAATAATCCACGAAGGTAGAAATAGGCAGGTGAGGCGGATGTTTAGTGCGGTGGGACTTGAGGTCTCTAGACTTACCAGAACGCAGATTGGTCCAATAAAGTTAGGGAATCTCACATGTGGGCAGTTTCGACCTCTAACCAATCAAGAGGTGAGTAAGCTACGCCAGGCGATGCGTCATGCGATAAAACCGAGTAGTGGGGCATCGGAAACTCCAGTGCTAAAGTCAGATGTATCTACCGAGGTGAAACAGAAGTGAGCGTTAAAGTGGTTGTTGTGGGTGGGGGCGCTGCTGGGCTGATTGCTGCTGGATTTGCAGCCAAACAAGGGGCAGACGTAACTGTAGTCGAGAAGATGAACATACTAGGAAAAAAAATAAGGATATCTGGAAAAGGTCGATGTAATATTACCAACGCAGCGGATCAAACTACTTTTATCCAAAATTATCCTGGAAATGGTCGGTTCTTATATAGTGCCCTTCATCGATTTTCAAATTGGGAACTACTGCATTTTCTTCGTACTTTAGGTGTTGAGACCAAAATAGAAAGAGGCGATCGAGTCTTCCCTGTATCGGATGATGCTAACCAAATTGCTGAAGCGTTAAGTAATTTTGCTCGTAGCCAAGGGGTGGATATTCTTTTGAATTCCACAGTCACAAAGATTTTAACCGAAGATAATTCTGTTGTGGGTATCGAGTTAAGTACAAAAATAAGAATACGAGCTGATCGTGTAATTGTGACTACTGGAGGAGCTAGTTATCCAGGTACAGGCTCAACTGGCGATGGTTACCGTCTGGCAAAATCCGTTGGTCACGCGGTTACCCCTGCTATACCAGCTTTAGTCCCTTTGCGGATCAAAGAGGACTGGGTTAAGAAATTAACAGGTCTTAGTTTACGTAACGTCACATTAACGGTATCAAACGGTAGAGTAGAACATCAGCTGTTTGGCGAGATGCAGTTTACTCACTTTGGCATCACAGGTCCTATCGTTCTCACATTGAGTCGTCAGGTGGCCACTTGGATCCAGCAGGGTTGTGCAAAGATTGAAGCATTTATTGATCTTAAACCAGCATTAAACCACGAAGCATTAGATCAAAGAATAGTACGAGACTTTGAACAATATGCACGCAAGCAGTTTCGAAATGGTCTCGGCGATTTATTGCCAAAAAGTCTCATTCCGTTTGTTATAAGTCTAAGTGGGATTAACCCAGAGAAACAAATCAGTCAAATCACCAAAGTGCAGCGCCAAGCACTGATAAACCTATTTAAGAAACTCCCACTAACAATCGCAGGAACCCTACCTTTGTCGGCTGCCATTGTTACGGCTGGCGGTGTAGAAGTCAAAGCAATTGATCCGCGTACCATGGAATCTAAGCAAATCAAAGGACTGTTTTTTGCAGGTGAAGTTCTTGACATTGATGGAGTAACTGGTGGTTTTAATCTCCAGGCTGCATTTTCTACAGGATATCTAGCAGGAATTAGTGGGGCTCAAGTCTAATTAACTAGTGGTGTGCAAAGGAGGGTTTATAATGGTTGTAGCCATTCGCGGTGCAATTACCGTGACAACGAATACAAAGTCTGAGATTTTAACAGCGACACAAGAAATGATCCAAGCATTGATGGATCAGAACCAATTACAGGAAACCGATCTGATTAGTCTGTTTTTTACAACCACAGCGGATCTAAACGCAGCCTTTCCAGCAGAAGCTGCGAGGCAATGTGGATTAAGCGCAACGCCACTTATGTGTGCAACAGAAATTCCAGTGCCTAATAGTCTGCCCAAGTGTATTCGGGTACTTGCCCACTGCAATTCGAACTTGACAAAAAATTCGATTAGACATATTTATCTGCGAGATGCAGTGGCCTTACGAACAGACTTAATAAAGGGGTAGGAAGTAATGAAAATCAAACATCGAGATGAAGTTTTGACTATAAATCCATACATACCTGGTAAGCCTATAGACCAAGTACAAGAGGAATTTGGGCTTACAGATATAATTAAGTTAGCGTCCAATGAAAATCCGCTAGGTGCGTCTCCTCGTGCCCGTCAAGCGATGGTGAAGCAAGTAGAAAGTGCGCATATTTATCCTGATGGGAATTGTAATGTTTTGAAAGAGGGTTTAGCGCAGCATCTTGATATAGCAAAAGAGCAGTTAATTATCGGTAATGGATCGGATGAAGTCCTGAAATTTATTGGCGAGACCTTTTTACAACCAGACGATGAAGTCATTATGGCTGATCCTACATTTAGTGAGTATCAGTTTGTATCACGGTTAATGGGAGCAAAAGAGCGCTTAGTTCCATTACAAAATGATCGGCACGATCTTAGCGAGATGGCCAGACATTTGAATGAACGGACAAAAGTAATTTTTATCTGTAATCCTAATAATCCAACAGGTACCATTGTTACCCAGGATGAATTAGTAGCGTTTTTACAGGATGTTCCAAATGACGTACTTGTAGTGATCGACGAAGCCTATTATGAATATGTGACTGATACTGCATACCCAGCATCTATACCGTTACTAGCCAAGTATTCTAATGTTATTATCACGCGTACTTTTTCTAAGGTTTATGGGTTAGCTGCATTACGCATTGGATATGGTATAGCGAGGCAAGAGATAATTAGCCTATTAGAACGAACAAGGGAACCTTTCAATGTCAATTCTATGGCCCAAGTTGCAGCAGTGGCTAGTCTTTTGGATCCTGCCCATGTAGTACAATCGACAGATCTCTGTGAACAAGGCAAAAGTTATTTATATGACCAGTTTAAGCGATTAGAGATATCATACATTCCAACAGAAGCTAATTTTATTCTCTTTGATACGGGTCAAGATGCATTTGCTGTTTTCAATCAATTACTGAAACGTGGAGTGATAGTGCGTTCAGCTCATGTCTTTGGTATGCCTACGTTTATTCGAGTTACGGTAGGTACTCATGACCAGAATCGACGTTTTATCACTGCTCTAGAGGAGGTTCTAGCGGATGAAGATAGCTATTGACGGACCTGCTGGGGCTGGCAAGAGTACCATTGCCAAAAAAATTGCGCAAGCATTACAATATATATATATTGATACGGGTGCAATGTATCGAGCACTAACGTATAAGGTGTTAGAGTTGAATGTGAATCCAGAAAATGAACAACAGGTATTCAGTGTATTTAAGACACTCCAACTTGCGTTGGTTCCTGCAGATGGCAAAGGGTTAACATTTAGAGTTTTGATCGGATGCGAAGATGTGACTTACGCTATTCGGCAACCCGATGTATCACACAACGTTTCAGCTGTAGCTAAGCATAGTAGCGTACGGGAAGCAATGGTTAAACTGCAACAAGAGTTAGCACGTTCACACAGTGTTGTAATGGATGGTCGAGATATCGGTAGTACAGTCTTACCACAGGCTGAAGTTAAGATCTTCCTTCATGCAACAGTGGAAGAGCGAGCAAAACGTAGAGCATTAGAGTTAGAGCGGCAAGGACATGAGGTAGAGTTTTCACAATTACTCGCTGATATTGAACGACGTGATTTCCTGGATTCAACGCGCGCAATATCACCGCTGCAAAAAGCAGATGATGCCTTTGAGATTGACACCACGAATCTCACTATAAACGAAGTGGTCGATATCGTGCTTACCTTAGTGAGTCGGAGCCAACCCCATGTATAGAGTTGCGCGGGATTTAGCGGCACTTATTATTCGATTTCTCTTTCCATTTGAAGTGTTCGGGGCAGAGAGTGTTCCACTCACCGGGGGTGCCATTATTGCTGCAAACCATGCGAGTCTTATCGACCCCGTGGTTATCGCTAGCAGTATTAGCCGCCCGATTCATTTTATGGGAAAGGCTGAACTCTTTAGAAATCGGCTCGTAGCTCAATTTCTAAACGCAATATATGTCTTTCCGGTTGATCGCGGAACTGCAGATCGGCAAGCCATCCGGTATGCTATCGATTTAGTGAAGAACAATTCCTTACTAGGCATTTTTCCGGAAGGCACCCGTAACAAGGAGAAAGAAAATTTGCCGTTGCAAGGCGGGGCGGCATTAGTGGCTATAAAAGGTGGGGTTCCAATCATCCCTGTGGTGGTTCAAGGGACGGCTAATTTACGATTTCGCAAAAAAATCTATATTTATATTGGAGAACCGATATTAATAAAAGAAGGTAAAAAGGCAACCAAGGACGAAATATTATCTATCAATGAGTCAATATACCGCCAATTTAGTGCGTTGCTTAAGCAGGAATCTCGCACTAGGTGAAGAATAAAAGTGAAGGCGGAATATTTATTTTGTCGAAACATTGACATACTATAAGGGAGGGGGATAGGTGGAAATAATATTAGCGGATGCTGCGGGATTTTGTTTTGGCGTGCAACGAGCTTTAGAAAAGACTCTACAGACGGCAAAAGAAAATTCAAACGGTCCCATATATACATTAGGTCCACTAATCCATAACCCCCAGGTTGTTGCCGAGTTAGAGGCGAAAGGAATTCGGGTTGCCAAACAATCAGGGGATATAGATACAGGAGTTGTAATTGTTCGTTGTCATGGTGTGCCGCCAAAGGTAATTCATCAGTTAGAGGAACGAGAGTTAACTGTTGTTGATGCTACGTGTCCGTTTGTGAGGCGTGCGATGTGTTGGGCAAAGCAATTGAAGGATGAAGGGTATCAGGTTGTTATAGTTGGGGATAAGTCTCATCCAGAGGTAAAGGCTATATATGGAGCCTCCGATGAGACGGCCTGGATTGTGGAAACACCTCGGACCATAAATGAACTTCCAGTAGCGAAACGCATCGGTGTCATAGCCCAAACTACGCAGTCAACCGCTAATTTCGGGGCATGTGTTAGTCAGTTTATTGGGAAGACCGAAGAGCTGAAAGCCTTTAACACCATTTGTACAGCAACAGAACAGCGACAATCTTCTGCGGAAGAGATAGCTGCTAAAGTGGATATAATGGTAGTTATCGGAGGGCATAACAGTGCTAACACACAAAGGTTAGTGGAAGTTTGTCAAACGAGTGGAGCCAAGCAGACATACCATATAGAAACAGCTGATCAACTACAATCATCGTGGTTTGTTGGTGTAAACAAAGTTGGAGTGACTGCAGGTGCATCTACTCCGAATTGGTTAATCGAGGGGGTAATTAAACGAATGGATGAATTTACAGAGGACAAAACAGCAAGTGCGCAAGTAGAGGAAGAGAAACAAATAGAGACAGTTGAAGGTGAAGAAATAGTGCCAACAGAAGTAGCAGAAGAAATAGTGCCAATAGTAGAGACTGAGCCAGAGGAAGAGGAAGCAATGGAGGATTATCCGGATGTACCAACTCCAGTTGCGGATACTGTGATAAAAGGTCGCGTCGTAAAAATCAGTAGTGACGAAGTATTAGTAGATATAGGTTATAAATCGGAAGGACATATTCCGACTAATGAGTTAGGTATATTTGGAGATAGCAAGCCTGAGGATGTTGTTGCTGTCGGAGATGAGATCTCTGTCTGGGTTATTAGTGTGGATGACGCTGAAGGCACAGTGATGTTGTCGAAAAAACGGGCAGACGCTGGTGTGGCTTGGGAAGAGTTAGAAGCTGTTTTTGAACAAGGTAGTATCATGGAAGCGAAGGTAAACCAAACGGTTAAGGGTGGGTTACTTGTTGATGTTGGAGTGCGTGGTTTTATCCCCGCAAGTCAAGTATCGCGCAACTTTGTAGAAGAATTAGAAAAATATGTTGGTCAAACCCTTAAACTTAAAATTGTTGAGCTTGATCGACAAAAAAATAATGTAGTCTTTTCGCACAAAGCAGTATTAGACGAAGAATATGCTAATGCAAAAGAAGAAGCATTTTCTCAGTTAGAAGAGAAATCAATTGTAGAAGGCGTGGTACGCCGGCTCA
Organism: Limnochordia bacterium; assembly: GCA_007116145.1. Taxonomy (GTDB): domain Bacteria; phylum Bacillota; class Limnochordia; order Darwinibacteriales; family DTU012; genus CSBR16-88. The sequence continues at coordinate 88,898 of SKJB01000015.1, forward strand.
CTGATTTTGGAGCGTTTGTGGATATAGGTAATGGTGTGGAAGGATTACTTCACGTTTCAGAAATGGCTCACGGACGCGTTAAACACCCTTCCGACGTCTTAAGCGAAGGCGATCAAATCAAGGTAATGGTCCTTGGGGTAGATAAAGAAAGAGAACGAATTTCATTAGGCTTAAAGCAGACTTTAGCAAATCCTTGGGATTCGATTAACGAGCGCTATCAAGTAAGTGATACGGTTACGGGTACGGTTACTCGCGTTGTGGACTTTGGTGCTTTTGTAAAACTCGAAGAAGGAGTAGAAGGATTAATACATATCAGTCAATTATCCCATCGACATATAGCTAAGGCCGATGAAGTAGTTGCATCTGATGACCAAGTTGACGTTAAGATAATCAGTCTAGATCCAAAGGCTAGGCGTATCGGCTTAAGTATTAAAGAGTTAGAACCAAAACCTGAACAAGCAGTCGCTAAGCCAGGAGGCGCAGGTAAACCACGTGGGCAGAATCGTCAAAAACAACCAATGGAATTTAATTCTGGCGGTAACGAAGAAATGACCACTACATTAGGTGATATGTTCGGAGATTTATTTAAGAAGTAAAAAATACAAAAAAGAAGATGCTTTCGTAGAAATACGAATAGCATCTTCTTTTTGTTTACATATTGATGTTTAGCCTGGGAATAATACTGTAGATAGATAGATTAGGAGGGATTAACATGCCTGCAGGTATGATTTTGTTGTTAATTGTTGCTGCATTAATCTATTTTGGACTCACGCAGAGAATTCTAGACCGAATGCGTCTCACAGATACACAAGCTCTACTGTTTATTGGGTTAATGATAGCTGGAAGTTTCATTAATATTCCATTGTTCCAGGGGCGAACAGAGGTAAGTGTGAATGTGGGTGGGGCTCTTATTCCACTAGTACTAGCTATATATTTACTGACAAAAGCTGATAGCACTAGAGAATGGACCCGAGCTCTAATTGCAGCAATTGTCACTGCTGGGGTAGTGTATGGGATAAGCCAAGTAACCGATTTTGAGCCACCGAGACGAGACATTCTTGACCCGGTTTGGTTGTTTGGAATAGTGGCTGGGGTGGTGGGTTACTTAGCGGGAAGATCGCGCCGCGCTTCTTTTATTGCAGGGACCTTAGGAATAATTATTACCGATCTTGTTCATATGATTCGAGCTTTTGCTGTCGATTTACCAACGACAGTAGCTATTGGTGGAGCAGGTATTTTTGACACTATAGTTCTCGCGGGTATTATTGCCGTTTCATTGGCAGAAGTCGTGGGTGAGAGTCGAGAGCGTCTTCAGGGTGGTCCTGCTAAATATCAAGATCATGAAGGCCTAATCAATGAAAATTTTGTTAAACAAGAAACTCATGAAGAGCCTAATAAGGAGGATTAGTGATGAAACGTTATCTTAGTTTTTCCGTCCTATTGTTGTTCGTTCTCTCCGGAACAGTATTACCGAATTCATGGTTAGAATTGGATGTAACGGAGCGAAATGATGGAGGGTATTTCACACTGCAAACTGATGTCGATGATATAGTTACGAAAACAGCTCGGATTCTAGATGTTGGGGACTCGTATATTGATCGTAATAATCATCGTTATGAAGTAATTGGTTTTGACGAAGATACGATCAAAGTTGAATTAAAGGAAGTGGTTACCTTACCTAATGTGGCTGACATTCTACCCACGACAGCTCAGCCTACTTTTCTTCAACGGGTTTTTGGTTTGACGGCCACCACTGGCACACAGGACAATAATTGGAACACTATTGGGATCTACTTTACTCATAATGCAGAGTCTTATGTTCCTACGAGTGGAGTGGAGTCAAAGGATGAAGGGGACATTCAAGAGGTTGGTAAGACATTAGCTGAAGCCTTAAGAGCTGATGGTTTTGAAGTTGTCGTGTCAGAAAATAGTCATTTACCACATGATGGAGAAGCGTATAGTCGTTCGCGCCGTACCGTCATGGAAATGATCCAACAGCAGCAACCAGCCACTCTAATCGATATTCATCGTGATGCTACGCCTCCCGAGGTATACGCAACACAGATTGAAGGACAAGATGCAACGCGAATTCGCATTGTTGTTGGACGCCAAAACCAAAATCGTGAAGCAACTTTAGAGTATGCGAAACGCATCAAAGCTCTAGCTGATGAACAATTCCCTGATATGATTGAAGGAATATTTGATGCTAAAGGCAACTATAATCAGGATCTTGGACCCAGAATGATTCTACTAGAATTTGGTGCTCACACAAATCCACTTAAACATGCTCAGACTGCAGCCGAATTTTTTGCGAAGGTGATACCAGCAGCAGCAGGTCTTAGTAGTCCAGCAGCGGCAAGATCAGAAGATGGATCTGTTGGAGCGGCTGCCCGTCGATCAATTTTGTGGGTGTTAGGCATAGCAGCCGCCTTAACCGTAGGCTTTGTTGTTCTTAACAAGCAAGGTGTTGGGTCTCTGCGCATATTTTTGCAAAGAGAGTTAGCGGGAAAACGCTCCGATAATGATGGAGAGGAAAATCAAGAGTGAAGAAGAAAGGGGACGAATTATGTCCTTTTGTGAAAGGAAGGTCTGGGTAATATGGAGTACTTGCCAACCACAATCTTAGCTACGCTTGGTGGTATATTAGCCCGTTTATATATGCTGCGTCGCGATTATCGTCAGTACCCAAGCTATCCTCAAGGGTGGGCGATTCATCTCTTTGTGGGCTTTATTGGAGCACTTCTAGGGGCAATTATGGTGCCTTCCTTTCTCGAAAAGGAATTTGGTGCAGTGTCTTTTATGCTACTTGCTGCATCTCAGTTCCGGGAAGTGCGCAATGTGGAACGTCTGACATTGAGTAATATGGAGCCCACAGAATTAGTGCCTAGAGGAGCGGCTTATATTGAAGGTATCGCACGCGTCTTTGAAGCAAGAAATTACATAGCAATTTGGATATCGCTTGCGATCGGGATTGTGTCTGAACTTCTTGCCTTCTCGTTACCTCTTCGAGTAATGGGAGCAATCGTCGTAGCTGTTTTTTTAGCTACAGTGCTAAACCGTCTGATGCGTGGGGACAGCATTAGTGATATAGCAGATGTTGAAATAGCTGAAATTGAGTTTGATGGTCCACTGCTAACGGTAGGTGGGGTGGTCATGATGAATGTTGGTCACAGCGAGGCCCGAGCATTGTATTGTGAACGAGCATTAGGAGCAAAAATTGTACCTAAAGATCCTAATGCTAAAGCTACACTGGCGAATATTGGTCAGATGCAGGCAATTGCCCACGATGTTTCTTCAATGGTGGGCGTCTTTATGGATGTAGGAGAACAGGAGTTTACCCCGCTTGTGCGACGTGATCCTGAATCGGGTAAATTAGTGTTGGCTATGATACCTGCACAATCGAGTAAAGAAGCATTTTTAGAAGCAATTTCCAATGTTCCGGTCCTAGAAGGTGCGATTCGGAAACCACTCTTGTCAGTCGCTGCTAGAATGTCAGAATAGAGGTGGATAGTAATGAAAGTAATGGCATCACATCAAATCCTAGCTGTCGTTTCCATGAATCGTGATAGTGTAGGCGGACAAACCCCCATTTTTTATGTAAGTGATCATCACGAATTAGAAAAGACATCCCTATATCTAGCGCGTATTTTAATGGCTGCTATTCATGATCTAGATAACGGAACATATATTCTTGTGAAACATTAATAGTGATGAAAAGGGTGATTATGCTTAATGATAATTGTCTATTGTTGTTACGGTGGAGCGCATTCGTCACCGATAGCCGCTGCAATCCATTTAGGTAAGTTAAACGAGGACGAAATACCTAGTGATACAGAGATCTGGAATATTCATTACTATGACAAAGTAGATTCCCGTGATCGCGGGCGCACACTACCCGTTGGACATGATAAGTATGGTAATGAAATATATGTGTGTGGCCGGGGTAGTGAAAAGCGAGGCATTGAACAAGCCATTAGGAGTGGGATCCATTTGGCTGGAGGACATATCGATGATATTGTTTTTGTGGATACACTACCAGCTGTGAATCACTTGATGCGAATCGGTGGGTTTTTGTCGCGCCAATTGAAGTGGATTTCATGGGGACGCCCCCTAGTAATTAAAGGCACCCAAAAGGCTTATCCCAACCTCGTTACTATTGTTAGAGAGCTTAAGGCACAGTTAGATGAAGGTGTAGCAAGTACAGATATAATAACAGCTAAGAAAAAAAAGGAAAACTAAGATACTATAGCGAATTATTAGGATTGGATTTGGAACTAAGGGGAAGTGATAATGACTTATGGCAAAACCAATTGTAGCTATCGTAGGACGGCCAAATGTAGGAAAAAGCACGCTATTTAATCGGATTGCCCGCGAGCGAATCGCAATTGTTGAGGGGCAACCGGGTGTAACAAGGGATCGGCTCTACTGCGAAGTAGAATGGTTGAATAAACACTTTACACTGATTGATACTGGAGGAATTGATACTGCAGAAGATTCTATAACGAAGCAAGTGCGCCAACAGGCTCAGATAGCCATTGAACAAGCTGACGTAATCGTATTCGTTGTGGATGGTCGCGCTGGGTTAACAGGTGCGGATCAAGAAGTGGGGGTATTACTGCGTAAAAATCGCAAACAGGTTATTTTGTGTGTGAACAAGGTGGAGGATCATAGCACAAGCATCGAAATGAGTGTTGAGTTTTATGTTCTTGGACTCGGTGAACCGATAACCATTTCTGCCGAACACGGTCGCAATATCGGTGACTTGTTGGACAGAATTATCGAAAAGTTTCCCCGCGATGCCGAAGTAGAAGAAGAGGATTTCTTGAAGGTGGCCATCGTCGGACGACCAAATGTCGGAAAATCATCGTTAGTAAATCGATTTTTAGGAGAACAACGAGTGATTGTGTCTGATATTGCAGGAACCACAAGAGATGCAATTGATACACCTTTTACTTGGAATGATACAAAGTTTCTATTAATTGATACGGCTGGTTTACGACGCCGAAAGAGTATCGAAGAAGATCTAGAGCGATATAGTGTTATTCGCACGTTACGAGCAATTGATCGTTCAAGCATTACCGTTGTTATGATTGATGCTGATGAGGGTTTAACAGAACAGGACAAGAAGATTGCTGGATATGCCCACGAAAAGGGTAAGGGAGTTTTGTTAGTTGTTAATAAATGGGATTTGGTGGAAAAAGAGACAAACACTATGCGTGATTTTGAACTAGATATTCGTGAGGATGTTCCATTTCTTGCATATGCACCAGTTTTGTTTATTTCAGTTTTAACTGGCAAGCGAACCGAGCAGGTGCTTGAGACTGTTTTACATGCATCTGAGCAACGAAGTATGCGCATATCGACTGGTAAATTGAATGAAATTATTCAAGACGCCGTGGCTATGAACCAAGCACCGTCAGATAAAGGGCTTCGACTAAAGATCTATTACGCAACACAAGCACAGGTCAACCCGCCTGTATTTCTTCTGTATGTGAATAAAAAGGACTTGATGCATTTTTCATATGCTCGATACTTAGAAAATCGCTTGCGAGAACAGTTTGGGTTTGTAGGTACCCCGATTATCCTCAGCGTAAAAGAGAGGAGTTAATATGCTAGACATTATACTTGGAGTTCTCTTGTTGGTCATCGCTTATGTTATGGGCTCAATTCCTTTCGGTCTCATTGTTGGGAAAATGTGGGCTAAGGTGGATGTACGCCAACACGGTAGTGGTAACATAGGCGTCTCAAATGTTTTTCGTACTATCGGACCATTGCCTGCTGTGGTTGTGTTGGCGTTTGATGCGGGCAAAGGTGCGCTACCTGTCTTGTTAGCTGTCCAAGTCTTTCCCGATTCCATTTGGGGCTTAGCTACTGGAATTGCTGCAATTATTGGTCATAATTGGCCAGCTTTTCTCAGATTTAAGGGAGGGCGTGGAGTTGCAACTACGATAGGTGTTATTCTAACCTTATCACCGATTGTAGCGTTAATTTTGTTTGTCCTTTGGGTAATAACGTTAGCCGTTAGTCGCTACATTTCTCTGGCATCTATGATTGCCGCTCTGGCATTTCCACTCTTGGTTTACTTTTGGCGGATATCAGGCACATATTTGGCATTAAGCATTCTCATATCTGTATTTGTGATCTATCGTCACCGGCCTAATATTCAAAGACTACTAGCCGGGACAGAGTACAAAATTGGTGAAAAGGCACGGCCAAACGAATAGCTAAAGAAAAGAAAAAATCACGGTAGTAGCCGTGATTTTTTCTTTTCTTTGTTATATTTTCGCTAAGTGTCTAATATAGTTATAATGTCCATCTGCATGTATGCCTTTTATGATTTTCAGGCTGAACAAATATAGGGTACGAATCAGCCGGAGGGGAAAAACCCAATTTGAAGGAGGGAAGCCTTGATGGAAAAATTTGATATTTTTGCCGATATTGCAGAACGCACGGGTGGCAGCATCTACTTAGGTGTAGTTGGTCCAGTGCGCACTGGTAAGTCCACGTTTATTAAACGATTTATGGATCTACTAGTGATGCCAAATATTAAGGATGTCCATGTCAAGGAAAGAACAAAAGATGAATTACCCCAAAGTGGGGCTGGAAAAATTATTACCACCACCGAGCCCAAATTTGTACCTGACGAGCCTATAGAAATAGCTTTACAGGACAATCTTACGTTTAAGGTTCGCTTAGTGGATTGTGTTGGTTACACGGTAGCCGGGGCAAAAGGGTATAGTGACGAAGATGGGCCGCGGATGGTTATGACACCCTGGTTTGACCATCAAATTCCCTTCCAGGAAGCGGCGGAGTTGGGCACTCGCAAGGTTGTTAGCGAGCACTCTACAATTGGGTTAGTGGTACTAACCGATGGTTCGATCACAGATATTGGTCGTGAAGATTATCTTGAAGCTGAAGAACGTGTAATTGCAGAGCTTCGTGAGCTTGGAAAACCCTTCATTGTAATTTTGAATTCTGTGCATCCGGATAGTGGGCAGACCGAAGAATTAGCAAAACAGATGGAAGAGAAGTATCAGGTTACAGTGGTGCCCATGGATTGTCTACGTATGACCCAGACGGATATTATGCACCTATTACATGAAACTCTCTATGAGTTTCCGATCCGTGAAATTAGTATTAAACTGCCTCGTTGGGTCGAAGAGCTCGCAGGAGAGCATTGGCTACGCCAAGATTATGAAGCCGCTGTATATGAGACCGTTGCAAACATAGAGCGGTTGCGGGATACGGACACAGCCGTCGCAACTCTCGCAGAGTATGCCTCTGTGGACTCTGTAAAATTGGAAACAATGAATATGGGAACTGGAGAAGCTCTGATCCAAATAAGAGCAGCTCGTTCTTTATTTTATCAAGTGCTAGCCGAAATGACTGGACTGGAAGTTGAAGGCGATCATCACTTAATGGGATTGATGAACGAACTGTCGCTAGCCAAGAAAGAATATGATAAGTTGGCTGCAGCCCTCATGCAAGTGCGCGAAACAGGTTATGGAATCGTGGCTCCATCGCTTGATGATATCACGTTTGAACATCCAGAGTTAATCAAACAGGGACGTAATTTTGGTATTAAACTTACAGCAAGTGCTCCGTCTATTCATTTAGTCCAAGCAAATATTATGACTGAGGTTACACCACTAGTGGGCACAGAAAAACAAGGCGAAGAGTTAATTCAGTCATTAACAGAGGAATTCCAAAAGGATCCAGATGCGTTGTGGAGTCGAGATTTCTTAGGGCGTAGTCTCCAAGATATGGTACGCGAGGGTATCCAGTCAAAGCTAAATCGCATGCCAGAAAATGCCCAAGAAAAACTACAGGAAACTCTAACCAAAATTATCAATGAAGGTAGTGGCGGATTAATTTGTATTATCTTGTAAATAATGATAATCCTCTTGAGTGGTGGTTAAACTAAAGACACTGACGATGAAGGAGGATTATTACAATGACAAAAACAGAGTTAGTAGAAAAAGTCGCCACACAGATTAGCATCACAAAAAAAGATGCACTTGCTGCTGTAGATGGCATTTTTACAAGTATCGAAGAAAGTCTTGCTAATGGTGATAAAGTACAAATAATTGGGTTTGGTACTTTTGAAGTGCGGGACCGTTCCGAACGAGTGGGGCGGAACCCTCAAAGTGGTGAAGAGATGACCATTCCTGCCAAAAAAGTACCGGCCTTTAAGCCAGGTAAGCAGCTTAAGGATTCGGTGGTAAAGTAGGGAGAGCTGTCTCTCTACTTTTTTTTGTAAAACAGCAGGTAGTACTTGCTTTTTCTCTAAGGATATGGTATTCTAATCTTTGTCAGTCGGGGCGTAGCGCAGCTTGGCTAGCGCGCTACCTTGGGGTGGTAGAGGTCGTCGGTTCAAATCCGGTCGCCCCGACCAGTACATAATCGGTGTTTAGGGCATATCTGATTTGGCACATAAACAGCAAATGCTAAACAAATGCCAAACAAAAATTTCAACGTAAAAAACCGCCTGGTTTATTGGGCGGTTTTGTTTATGTCCATTATTTTGTCCTCTAGCTCTTTTTGCTTTTCTAGTCCTATGTGTATACGGACTGAGGAAGCGGCCAAACAGGCTCTGATCATTCCTTTTCTCCAGGTTCTAGGGTATGATACATCTAATCCATTAGAAGTAAGGCCCGAGTATTCGGCTGATTTTAACAGAGCTCAAGAAAAGGTTGATTATGCCATATTTAGAGACAGTAAGGTTATCATGCTGATCGAAGCAAAACCGGCTAAAGATGATCTTGCTACCCATGATGACCAACTGTCGAAGTATTTTAACGCTAATCCAGATGCAAAATTCTGTATAATAACCAATGGACTCAAGTACCGCTTCTACTCGGACCTGACCTCATTAAATCTCATTGAAAAAACTCTTTTCTTGAAATTTAATTTTGAAATTATCAAAGATAACGACACTGAAATCTTAAAAGGTTTTTGCAGATACGAGTTTGACGCCGAAAAACTTCTATCAATGGCACAGGAACTGACCTACTCATCAAAAATAAAACCTTTGATTATCAAGCTACTAAAGAACCCTTCAGATGAACTGATAGGCCTACTTGTTAAACAGATCGATCCCAAGGCTCGCTTAAGTGTTGAACGGCAGACTGAGATCCAGTCAAACTGCAGATTATTTTCTGCTACATTCAACAACATAACTGCAAGGTGATTTCCAGACTTCACTTTCTAACCAGTAAAACAGCACTTTGACGCCCAGTTAGGCAATAAAAATGAACCACAGAGTTAGTAACACTGTCGCCCATATTGCTGCTATATTATTGCATGTGTACTTAGAACTCGCAGCGCTTCTGCGACTGTGGCTGCGTCTACAGGATTCAATATTTCTGCTAACTGTTCGTTGTTCCAGAAATAGTCGTTGTAACTAGAGAGA
>SKJB01000011.1 GCA_007116145.1 Limnochordia bacterium
GAACTCTTACCACCGCGCTAGTTGATCGCTTAGCACATAAGGCAATTATACTAAATATGAATGCTAACTCTTACCGACTAAAGGACCGCACACAAGCTGAAAAAGTATCCTGATAGAATATGTCTACTGGTATGAATCCATAGATTTTTGGTATATGCAGCCGAATGCTTTTCATATAGCCTCTTGGAAGACTATTATGACTAAAATATAGGGGCTTTAGCTCTGAACATTTGGAGGCACAAAAATGACTGTTCAAACTGGCAAAAAACACCTGTCTGATGCAGACGTTGTAAAACAAGTTACGTCCTATGTTGACGATGCTAGCTATAACTATGCGGTGCTAATTGATGGCGGTTGGCGATGCGGAAAGACTTACTTTGTTAAGAAAGTTCTAATGCTGGCCTTGAGCGATCACGAAAAGGATAAGACCATTCAAGTCGGCTCCACTATAGGAAAGGCAGTAGTTCAAGGTATTTTAAGTTTTAAGGGTATTTCCTGTGAAAATCCTATCGATCTTAGTATGCTTGTGTCCTTTGATAACGCTATTCTCATTTTTGATGACCTCGAACGATGCCTAATGGATGTTAGTGAAGTGTTGGGGTACATTAAAAATTTCGTTGAACATGACGGAATCAAAACGTTTATCATTTCCAATGAGAAGGAGATTGCCAGCACTAAATTGTCTTTAAATAAAGAGCTAAAGTATTTGGTAGCCCTAGACAAGTCAGTTAGGGTTGAAATTGAGTCAGAGAAAATGTGATGAGTTCTTGAAACCTCAACATAAGAGTCAAGATCAATTTAGCGTTCGAGATCTAGCAGACCGGGTTAATAGATTATTTGGGAACGATGATACGTATGACCTTGTGAAAGAGAAACTGGTTGGAGTCACAGTTCATTACAGACCAGATATGGAACGCTATGAGCATAGCAATATTCGAACACTCTTATTCTGTCTTGACAGATTTGCTGATTTAGATAAAAAGGTCTCTGAATCTATCGGTATAAGGTGGCTCGATTATGTTTTGGGTGCCTGGTGTCATTCATGCTATGACCGACCATGGAAACTCGCACATTCAATCTACTCTTAAGCAGGATTTTGCCTAAGTATTGGCTAATTATCTAAGGGTAAAGTTTGTTTAGAGAGGAGTTACCTATGTGCATAAGTGGATTTACATTATTGTCACTGTTTTATTTGTTGTTCTAGTTAACCAGCACACTCATGCCGAACTGCAATACATCCGTTTAGACGCGCCAGAACTCTCTAATAGTGTGGTTATTAGTGGAGATCTTTTCGATATGGGTCGAGATCAGTTAATTGTAGGCAAAGGATCCAAAGTAGATATTTATTTGGACGATGAGATTATCCAGACTATTTCTGGGATATCGGGTTCTGTCACAGCATTAGCTTTTGGTGATCTAACAGGTAATTTTCGCAATGAGCTACTAGTGGGTACAAATAATGCAGGTGCTTTCTATATTTTCGAGAAAAAACTTGATCGATGGCAACGTATTGGTGAGCCTCGCTATTTGTGGGCACCGGTTACCTATCTGCAGGTAGCTGATTTAACTGCCGATGGTTGGGGTGATATCATAGCCCAGAACGCCAAAGGTGAAGTTCAAGTTTTTTTATCTTGGCAAGGAGAATTGTATTCCTTTTATCGCACGCAACCAGATGAATCCATCAAGCAAATTTTTGCAGAGGATCTAACGAGCGATGGAGCGGATGAGATAGTCTTTACCTATAATTTTGGATACGTAGCAGTCCTAAAATGGATCAATAGTGAACTGAATGTGATCTGGGAGAATTACCCATGGGGATCCATTGATGGCTTAATGGTAGGCAGTTTGGATAATAGGCCTGAAATCATAGTTATAACAAGCCAAGGTATCTTGTATAGCTGGATTTGGGAGCACAATACATTTGTACTAAAGCGACATTTTCTTCATTCTAGGCTAGGGAATTCGTTTGATTATGTAAATGGATCACAATTTGTCAGCTTCTCTGACGAAACTGGCATCTCTTTTTTTACAATTGGGGTAAGTCAGTTAGTTGAGCAGACAAATATTTCACATCTTAGAGGCCAAGCAATCTATGCAGTTAATGATCGTTTGCTAATTCGTGATAGGATGAATCAATATTATTGGTTAGAAACAGTGGATTCGTTGTATTTACCGATGTATTTTGATGGTGAACTACACACAGAACCAATTAGGTACCTTTTTAGAGATGGACAACTCTACCTCAGTCTTAGTGATAGCGCAGACACCTTAGATTGGATGATCATAGGTCAACGTAAACTATTCATGACAAACAGAGTCGCATCAGCTACATTAGTACCTGATAAAGGGACAGTGGGCTGGAATAACATAGAGCTACCTTTACGTAATCCAGTCATTATTTATCAGGAGGAAGTTTTTGTCCCCCTAGAGTTTTTTCTGGTTATGGGTTACGATTTGAAGTTTGATACTAGTCGGCGGCGCTTAGATTTCGATAAAACGTGGGGTTGGTGGTTTGACGCTTTTTCACCAACCTCGTAGTGTATTTTCCTGATAACTGGTAACACTATGTGTAGGGGACTCCACTGCAAAAAATAGGCGTTACGTGCCCTGATGGGTGATTTTCCGGGTCAAACTGGGGGTCTTGTTTACTCTCGTAGATCCCAGACGTTATTCCTGTGCTCTCTGAAGCCTTTATTTGCCTATGTATCAACCCCATCGGGTAGTTCTAGACGTTGGAAGCCGCGACAGGTAATCCCTTCCGTTTACGCTGCCTAGCAGCTTCTTGGAGGGAGCGTCGTATGTCACCTTTCACAGACCGTAATAGCTGTTTGAAGTTGTGGGCCATGATCTTAAGCCCAAATATGATCCGACACTTATGATGGCCACGGACTCGCAGTTTGCCGGCTCCATGCCGTCTCTTGATGGCAGAGTTGGTACCTTCAATTGCTGCACGCTTGCTAGTGTTAATTCTATGCTGATCTTTGTCTTCAATCTGTTTCCTGGTTTCGGCAGCGATCCGCTGCTTTGGAGTAATGGATAGCGTGCGGCCTTGGCGCCGTGGCACGGTAGGACAACTCAGTTGAGCAGGGCAAGCTTGGCAAGTCTCCTTGTCAAAATGTGCTAAGATATTACTAGTCTCATCATCATACAGCGAGAATATACTGGGATGACCAGCTGGGCAGTGAGTCACCGTAGTCCCCTCAAAAGTAAATTCGTTCAGCGATGTTTTTGAAGACTCTTTACCAGTCATATTTGTGTAATACATATCGACGCCCTGATCTGCTGCTGTGTTGTGGACGGCTTCACCTGAATAGCCACCATCTACATACAATTCCTCCATACCATAGACTGATACAAGACGGGGTATAGATTCATGGGCCATCGTCTGATCTGCTACATTGTTTTTTTTTATGGTGTAGTCTGTGACAATCTGTACCGGATTATCATCAGAGCAGGTCTCTGTAAGATTAGCTACGTATCCTATATGGACTTCCTCTCTCTTTTTTCGGCACGTAGCATCTGGATCATGGGCCGATTGTAGATGGTCCGAAGTAGTGCCAGGCTTTGGTGTTTTGTAGACCCATTCCTTGCTGTCCGTATCGTACTCTGCTTTATCCGTGAGAAACCGGGAAACTTGTTTAACAGCCACGTGGTTTTTTAGATCATCATCGCCGGAAACCCATTTAAGAACAGTCCCACACAGTTGTAGCATTTCATGGAAACGTCCTGCGATTTCGCAAAATTTTGCGCGGTAGAGCAGATTGTTCTTAAAACCCGGTTTCAACACCTCCGCAAGTTGTTCTGGTAATTGTTCAGCTGGAATTGCTTTCAATGCCTTATGTAAAACATCATAGGCCAGAGACAATCGCCCGGCCTTACGAATATTGGACATTAACATAGTAGAATCCATGCGCATTTCCTGACCACTTAGACCCATAAAATTCATCAGATGTTCACTAATGATCTGGAACTGTTGGTAAACGAGATCAGTATCCTCTGGGTGCTCCAAGGTGTGCAAATACAGCCTTTGACGAAAGTAATAGATTGTTCGTTCTGCCAGTGGACACTCACCAATATCACGAATACCTAGGGCTCGCTTGATCTGAAGGTTGAAGAAAAATTCTTCGAGCATCTCTTCCACTGTGAAATCCTTGAAGGCTGCTATGATCTCCAGACCCAGAAGGATATTGACAGGAAAATTTGGGCGTCCAACCTGATCAGCATAAAGGATAGCGAATGGACTTTCATCAATCATGCAAAACACGTTCTCGTAGAATAAGGGAGCCCAGGATCCGTCGAGCCTGTTGCGAACCCGTTGGTTTAGGTAGCTAGATGTATTGAACAGCTCGCACTGCATATGGTCATCGTTCTTGCGAAACATAAAATCGCCTCCAGAGAGATTAGCTCGTGATCCCGCTTATTATCATTTGATCTCTCTTGTATACTTCGACATACACATAGAATTTCCTAGCTAGAGTTGTCAAAAATGCTAGGTTCCACCGACTTTTTGCAGTGGAACCTGTAGGGTAATTTACCAAAAAATATCAGATTTATCAGTTTTAATCGTTAATCAGTGAAAATAATTTTTTTGAGATTATTTCTACTTGGTCAATATTTTCACGAGAAATATGCAGGAGAGTTTTAGTTAATGTTGAATAGTTGTAGATAGAGTTAAACATACGTTAATATTATTCGTCATAATCGTAAAAGAAGCTCTTATGTTCTAATTTCCAACCCAAATATCATTGATAAGAGGAGGAGATCTAGTGAAAAACTATCTGACTGAGCAATTACGTAATGTAGTATTACTGTCTCATAGCGGTGCGGGTAAGACGTCCTTAGCTGAGGCAATGTTGTTTTCGGCTAAAGCAATTAATCGTTTTGGCAATGTGGACAATGGTACTAGTACTATGGATTACGATCCAGAGGAGATTAAACGGCAAATTAGCATCAATCTTTCAACAGCTCCGTGCGAGTGGAATAACCATAAAATCAATTTGTTAGATCCACCTGGATATTTTGATTTTGCTGGAGATTTAATTGCATCTTTAAGAGTGGCAGACAGTGCTGTTTTGGTTGTGTGTGCTTCGTCTGGTCTTGAAGTAGGGACGGAGAAGGCTTGGGATTATGCAGAGAAATTTGAGACACCACGGATGATTTTTGTTAATAAATTAGAACGAGAAAATGCTGATTTTGCAAAAGCAGTTGATGGACTAAAGCAAGCATATGGAGCCAGGGTTGTACCTGTCCAATTGCCAATAGGGAGTGCGGAGAAATTTAGTGGTATTATCGATTTGATAACATTACGAGCTTTTCTTTGGGATCAAAAAACAATTACAGAATCAGCGATTCCCCCAGAGATGCAAGATGAGGTCGATATAGCACGCGATGCACTCCTTGAAGCAGCTTCAGTTACTGATGACGAGCTAATGATGAAATACCTCGAAGGCGAGGAACTAAGCCAAGCAGAGATCGTGAAGGCATTACGGATCGGCACCTGTTCCGGTGAACTAGTTCCAGTCTTATGTGGTTCTGCTACAGCAGGAGTGGGCATTACGAATCTTATGAACTATATTACTACTTGTATGCCGTCACCTCTTGATCGAGTTGTGGTTGGATTGAACGCAAAAACTAATGAAGATGAAGTAATTGATCCTAAAAGTCCGAAGCTATGTGCTCTAGTATATAAGACAATGGCCGATCCCTATGTAGGCAAACTGACATTTTTTAAAGTTTTGTCGGGAACGATGAAATCTGATAGTGTAGTGTTTAACCCAATCAGACAAAAAGAAGAGCGAATTGGACAATTGTTTCTCATTAAGGGCAAGGAGAACATCCCGGTAACACAGATAACTACTGGCGATTTAGGTGCCGTTGCAAAATTACAGGAAACAAGTACAAGTGACACTTTAACAGTAAAAGGTTCGAGTATAATTGCTAAAGGTATTGAGTTTCCAAAGCCAGTGATGACTTTAGCTGTAATGCCTAAAGCAAAAGGGGACGAGGAGAAAATTGGCAGTGGATTGTCACGACTAACAGAAGAAGATCCGACTTTTACTGTTAAAAAAAGTGTGGAAACAAGTCAAATTCTCCTATCTGGACTTGGTGATTTACATTTAGAAGTTATGTGTAGCCGATTACAGAAGAAGTTTGGTGTCGAAGTAGAACTCTCTACTCCAATTGTACCGTACCGGGAGACCATTCGTGGAACAGTTCAAGTAGAAGGAAAGCATAAGAAACAATCGGGTGGACGTGGGCAGTTTGGCCATGTTTGGTTAAAGATTGGTCCAGGATCTGGTGAAAGTGAGGACCAATTAGAGTTTGTAGATGATATTTTCGGTGGATCGGTGCCTCGGCAATATATTCCTGCAGTCGAAAAAGGGCTTAGAGAAACGATGGAAAATGGAATTATCGCAGGCTATCCTATTGTTAATCTACGAGTGTCGCTCTATGATGGATCCTATCATAATGTTGACTCTTCGGAAATGGCTTTTAAGATTGCAGCTTCTGTGGCCTTAAAGAAGGGTTTTTCAGATGCAAATCCAGTTTTACTAGAACCGGTACTCAATGTGGAAATTACAGTCCCCGATGATTATATGGGGGATGTTATGGGAGATCTAAATAAAAAACGTGGTCGCATAATGGGTATGGAACCACAAGACGGATTACAAACAATTAAGGCCCAAGTGCCGATGAGTGAAATGTTTAAGTATGCAATTGACCTACGTTCCATGACGCAAGGGCGTGGATCGTTTCAGACAGAGTTTAGTCATTACGAGGAAGTCCCAGCTCAAATTGCTGAACCCATTATCCATGCTAGTAATGAGGAAGTTTCCTAGTAGTATTCAAAATATGCAACCCCGCCGAAAAGGGGTTGCATATTTTTTCTGTGCCCGTCATAGTTTATTAAGGAAGTGATGCTAATCAGTAGGAGGGGATGAATTGAAGAATCTAAGTGCAGTTAATTTCTCCTTTCTTTTACAGGGCCTCTTTGTGGCATTCATGCTGATGTTTGTGTTTTCGATCATCTTGACGATACTGACGGTGGTATCGGATTGGGAAGAATCAACAGTGGTCCTAAATCTGTTTAACTATTTAAGTATCGTAACAGGAGCAGCTTATGTAGGAAAACGTTGCTTATCGAAAAAATGGCTCAACGGATTGTTAGTAGGGGCAGGCTATTTGCTTATACTTACTCTTTTGCACTCCGATCAAAGTATTATTCTGCACTGGGTTTGGGTTAAGCAATTTCTCATTACAGCAGGTATTGGTGTTTTCGGGGGGTTGCTTGGAGGAATATTCAGCCAGTAGTTTTCTGAGTATGAATATCTACGTAAGCGGGTAGACTATATTCGATAAGCTATTATTTACGTTAGGTGGACTTCGATTGAA
>SKJB01000033.1 GCA_007116145.1 Limnochordia bacterium
ACAACTCTATCCAGGCAGGTAATAGGGGTGCACCGTTGACGGGTAATGTCACTGGTGTTTTTTTAAAACATCGTGAATAGATGAAAAAGCAGTGTCAATCTTGTCACCCATGACATTTTGTGTCAAGTAAAAGCGAAAATGTCCCGAAAAATGTCAAACATGAGCACCAAATATTTGGTGCTGATGCCGTTATAAATAATTAGCTTGTGTATACCATAAGTCTTCGTACGATACCCCCTCGGGAATCTCTCGGTGCGGCTGAGCGCTTACGTGCTTAAAGAATTCAGCGGACTTCCAAGGATGACTCATCGGAGGGATATAGCGTTTTTCCGGGCTTTTAACAGGCTCAGGTAAGTCAAGATTTCTTGATGTACGGTGGTGTTCAGGGATTTCATCTAATGCAAGAACACGGTCATTGATAGTAGCAAATAGATTACCATCAAAGGCCTGGATAACAAGACATGAGGTCCCCTTACGGTAGTAAATGGGAGTGCTATCTTCGTTGACTGGTTTGAAATATTTGTTATTGAACTGGATGCTGTGCCCACTATCAATGGTGCGCTTGGTTATCACAGATAGAATTAGATTGATTTGTTCTTGACTCGGTTGCTTTTCAAACGCTGATTTGGTATGGTTAATGGGAAGAGCAAACATGGCATTGAATTCTTTTACGTAGGAGTGCAAGAATTCATTGGCCTGCTCTAGTGTGGTCACGCCTGCTAACCGTAACAGGATTGGTAGGCGTGATTTTAATGTCCGAAACATCCTTTCAACTCGGCCTTTAGCTTCTGGCACGCTAGTCGTCTTGATTTCGATTCCAAGTTGCTTGCAAGCGTATCCAAATTGCGTAAAGGTATCCTTCTCAAGTTGCATCGAGCCCTTTCGTTTGTATTCAAACACAGTTCGCTTATCGGTATAGAAGCCGTATGGGATGCCGTGAGTTGTAAGTATTTGATGCAAGACATTATAATAGCCCTTGAGAGTCTCTTGTGGGTCAAAATAGGCGCCTACAATGCTACCGGTGCAATCATCTACCGCTAAGTGCAGTTGGGCTTTCACATCGCCAAACCATACAAAAACGGATGCATCCATTTGAATCATTTCGCCAAAGTAGGCGCATCTGGGTCTCCGAGGATGGCTATCTTCAATGCTAACAATCTGTTCTTGAATGCGTTCCTTTTCTCTGTCTGACTTGGACTCTTCCTTCTTGCATTCTAAGCGTTTCTTAAGCCTTCTCTTGACTGATCGGGTGGCCATAGGACTTAGGATATCTTCTCTAAGAAAAAGCTCTCGCAGAAAGGATTTGGACACTCTAATGCCCTCAAATTCCTCGAGCAGCTCAGCAAGATGGGTGAAGTTCGCATCGTAGTACTTATTGTCATATAGGGTTACTATTTGTTGCGCCGTTGTCGCATCAATAGCATTAACCGGTTTGCGTCCCTTGTTACCGTGCTGAAAGAAGGCTTTCCCGTGTTCTTGATACCCTTGAATCATCCGATTGATGTTGCGCCGTGTACACTCCAGCTTGAGTGCAGCACTGTTCTTGTTACCATTTGTTTCCACTAGTCTCTTGATCGTGTTGTACTTGAATTCTTCTGTCATATTGAGTTCAACCTTTCTCATTAGACTCACCTCGCTCTGATATGATCAACGAGGTTAACTTCTAAACGCGGGACATTTTCCCTTTTCTTCTAATGAGACATTATCACATGTGAATCACTGCAGCACTGAGTCATAGCATTATGACTTGACGCCATACCTAGCCTGTGATATACTAGCTTTGGTAAGTAGAGGCCACCGCTTCTCACCTTGTAACTTCAGTTCACAAGGTTATAAAAATCCGATTAACCAAGGCGATAGTTTTGGCTTATTGTGTTTTTTGTGCGGGTGGCATTTGCCACTCGCTTTTTAATTTATCAAGAGGGGTGATTACACATTAGCAATGAATTAAGAATCAATGGGGAGATTCGCGCTCGGGAGATTCGAGTTGTGGATGAAAATGGAGAACAGCTAGGTATTATGTCTGCGCGTGATGCACAAAGACTTGCAACGGAACGCGATTTAGATTTAGTCGAAGTAGCTCCTAATGGTCGTCCGCCAGTCTGTCGAATTATGGACTACGGTAAACACAAGTACGAACAAAGTAAACGAGATAAAGTAGCGAAGAAAAAGCAGAAAGTTGTTACGCTCAAAGAAGTTCGTATGAGTCCCAAGATTGATGAACATGATTTCGATGTAAAGCTAAAAAACACCGAAAAATTTCTGAGATCGGGCGATAAAGTAAAGGTAACAGTACGCTTTCGCGGCCGTGAAATTGTCCACGCCAATTTAGCCAGAACAAAGCTAGGTGATTTGGCAACCCGAATGAAGGAAGTCGGAACCGTTGAACGTCCCCCTAAGTTAGAAGGGCGTAATATGATTATGATTTTATTACCGAAAGCAGAACCTGTACGAGTAGAAAATGCGAAAGCCGAGGCTGCCGCTAAAGCAGAATCCGTAAAAGTAGAAGTTGCAAAATCAGAGGGAATTTAGTATACTTTCCTAGTCTAAATAAGGGGGCTTTATTATGCCTAAGATGAAAACACATAGGGGCGCCGCTAAACGCTTTAAGATTACTGGCTCAGGAAAAATTATGAAGAATCGTGCGTATAAGAGTCATATTTTGGAGAAGAAATCAGCGAAAAGAAAACGTCAATTACGTCATGGAGATCAGATTAGCGATAGTGATGTTAAACGTGTTAAACGGATGCTACCATACGGTTAAACAGTTAGGATAGGGGGATTACACATGTCAAGGGTTAAAGGTGGGACCGTAACACGTCGCCGTCATAAAAAGATTCTCAAGTTAGCTAAAGGATATTTTGGTGCTAAGAGTAAGATTTTTCGTCCTGCAAATCAGCAGGTTTTTAAATCTCTTACCTATGCATACCGCGATCGTCGAGCAAAGAAACGTGATTTTCGCAAGCTTTGGATTGCAAGAATTAATGCAGCTTCCAGAATTAATGGACTTTCCTATAGTCGCTTTATTTCGGGTTTGAAACAAAACGGCATAGAGATCAATCGTAAAGTATTAGCTGATCTAGCCATTAATGATGCACAAACCTTTAGTGAGTTAGTAACAGTAGCTAAACAAAAGAGTTAAGAGTGAACTGAAAACGAAACCAACAACAACCGGACCCTTACTGTGTCCGGTTTATCACTATTTAAAGCTGAGAGAGCTTAAACCAGAGTCGTCTATCTGGTATTGTTCGGTTAGTCCGCTATGTGCTTGGATTGAAATTTGTTGTAGAAGCCATTGGACTCGAAGCAATGTTCGTTTACCTGAGGAAAGAATTACGCTAGGGTAACACATAGGCTAGACACCTTTGCCCGATACTAGAGGGGTAAAGGAGAGATTAAAATGCAGAGATTGCATGTACTTACCTCAGCTCGTATATTAATGTTAGGCTTTCTATCTCTCATTGTGATTGGCACTGTTTTCCTTAGTTTACCGATGTCTACTGTAAGCGGTCAAAGACCGCATCTAGTCGATGCCCTCTTTACCGCATGACCTTAGGTTTGGCTCTTACGGAACAACAGAATACGGTAAATCGGAGATTTGCCGAAGAACGGATTGTTGTGGGGTAAAGGAGGATCTATAATGTTAGGAAAACGTAAGTCTCGTCATGCTCGACAGTTTGCCATTATTGGTTTAGGTCGATTTGGATCAAGCTTGGCACGAACGCTATTTTCGATGGGAAACGAAGTGTTAGCCGTAGATTATAACAGCGAACGAATTCAAGAAA
Organism: Limnochordia bacterium; assembly: GCA_007116145.1. GTDB lineage: Bacteria > Bacillota > Limnochordia > Darwinibacteriales > DTU012 > CSBR16-88. The sequence continues at coordinate 3,786 of SKJB01000033.1, forward strand.
TGGCCAATCTTGTAACCCATGCAGTGCAAGCTGACGGTACGGACGAAAACGCGATGCGAAGCTTAGGGATTCGTAATGCTGATGTGGTAGTCGTTAGTATCGGAGATTTACAACCGAGTATTTTGGCAACTTTGATTATGAAAGAGTTAGGTGTACGCTACATTGTTGCCAAAGCGGTTTCGGAAGTGCATGGAAAAGTATTAGAAAAACTAGGTGCTGATCGTGTGGTGTATCCAGAACGAGATATGGGAAATCGTGTGGCACATAACTTAGTTTCTGGAAATCTCATCGATTATATTGAGTTAGCACCGAATTACTCCATCGTGGAGGTTGTTGCCAAGGCGGAATTTGCCAATCGCACGTTAAAAGCTATTGACTTACGAGCGAAATATGGAATTAATATAATTGCGGTAAAACGGGGTAGTGAAATCGTAGTGGTACCAGGTGCAGATTATTGCATAGAACGTGGTGATGTATTAGTCGCTATGGGTGCAGCCGATAAGCTAGAACAGCTAGAGGAGAATTAATTGTGGCACAAGTCGCTATAGCAAGTAAACAAAATGAACGGATTAAACAGATAAGAAAGCTGTATACGCGTAAGTTCCGCAAAAGCGAGGGACTGTTTGTCGCAGAGGGGATTCGCTTAGTGGAAGAACTTGTTAAGACATTAATGGTAGAACAGGTTTTTTTTGCCGAGAGCTTCATCGTTAATCCGCGTGGTCAAGCACTGCTTAAAACTGTGCACAAGGCGGGAATTTCCTCATTTTCCTGCACTGAAGAGGTGTTTTCCCATGTTTGTGATACAAAGAATGCTCAAGGTGTGCTAGCAGTCGTTCGAAAACCTGAACCTTGTCTCGATTGGAGTCATCAGGGTAATCGACCACAAGATTTTATTCTGATTGTGGATCAAGTACAAGATCCTGGCAATCTTGGCACGATTTTACGAACTGCAGTTGCAGCTGGTGTCACTGGTATTTGGATAATTGGTAGTACGGTGGATGTATTTAGCCCTAAGGTTATCCGTAGTTCAATGGGCTCAATCTTTCACCTTCCTTATGTAACCTTAACAACCCAAGAGTGTTTGACTAAGTGTCAAGAATTAGGATTAAAGCTAATTGCAACAGACGTACATGGGGGAGTAGAGCATTATAATTGTTCGCTACTCGTCGATGCAATGGCTCTCGTAGTGGGTAATGAAGGCAACGGGGTTAGTCCATTGTTGTTAGAGCACTCTGACCAACGGATCTATATTCCTTTAGCTAATGATGTTGAATCTTTAAATGTGGCTGTGGCGACAGCGGTACTATTATACGAAACTGTGCGTCAAAGGGCATTTCGCTAGTTGTAAGCTATTGTTCCTTGTGGTATAATTGTACTATCAAAAACAAGGAAGGGTGGCCACTTGATGAACTTAACACCCGAAGTAGTGTGGAAAATCTTTTTAACCACCGGTTCCGTTGCAGCATATTTACTCTATAAACAATTAACAGCAATAACTAAACAGACTCTGCATTAAAGTTGAATAGTAAAGGCGATGAAAGAGCTAAGTAGATTAATGGAAGCCACAGGGATGGAGAATCGTGACTGAGAATTCTCCTGGCGATAAGTTAGTTGAAATTCTCTCTTGAGCTACAAGCTGAACGAATAGTAGGCTTCGTCGGTATTCCACCGTTACTGGATCCGAGAGGGCCATAGGATACTATGGTCAAGTAGGGTGGTACCGCGTTAAACTTCTTGCGTCCCTAGTTATGGGATCAGGGGGTTTTTTAGTATGTTTTAAGGACAATTATGGAGGTGTACGTATGGAAGAGAAGATTCAGTCGATACGCAATCGAGCAGTTAGCGCTTGTCGTAACGTCACAAACATTCAAGAGCTACAGGAGGTACGGGTAGAATTTCTTGGAAAAAAGGGAGAGCTTACTGCTTTACTACGGGGAATGGGGCAGTTGTCTGCAAAAGAGCGTCCGAAGGTGGGTCAGCTCGTAAATGAATTACGTAATGAGCTTGAGGAAGTTTTTCGTTTACGTGAAGGTGTGATCAGCCAGTCTGCACAAGCTGTGAAGTTAGCAGCTGAAACGATTGATATCAGCCTTCCAGGCAGAAAGAGTGCGCCTGGTACCTACCATCCATTAACCTTAGCGTTACAGGAGATTAAGTCCGTATTTATCTCTATGGGTTATCAAGTAGTTGAAGGTCCAGAAATTGAAACAGATTATTATAATTTTGAGGCACTCAATGTCCCTCCCGACCATCCAGCTAGGGATATGCAAGATACGTTTTATCTATCGGAACAACTATTATTACGTAGTCAGACATCGCCAGTCCAAATACGCACCATGGAACAACAACCGGCCCCCGTACGCATCATTGCACCAGGCAGGGTATATCGCTCTGACGCAGATGTTACCCATTCGCCGATGTTTCATCAAGTCGAAGGTTTGCTAGTGGATCGAGGGATTACGTTTGCGGATCTTAAAGGAACGTTGCAACTATTTGCAGAAAAAATGTTTGGTGAGGGAACACAGACACGGTTTCGTCCTAGTTATTTTCCGTTTACAGAGCCTAGTGCCGAAGTGGATGTTTCTTGTATCATTTGTCGAGGCTCAGGGTGTAGAGTCTGCTCGCAAACGGGTTGGTTAGAGATCTTAGGCTCGGGCATGGTGGATCCTCGTGTATTAACAAAGGTTGGGTATGATCCGGATCAGGTTAGTGGGTTTGCGTTTGGTATGGGTATTGATCGCATTGCTATGCTTAAGTATGGAATTAGTGATATTCGGTTGCTATTTGAAAATGACTTACGCTTCTTGCAACAATTTTAGACAGACCAAGGAGGAATCGGGTTGAAAGTTTCGTATAGATGGTTACAAGATTACATAGATATTCCCTGGAGTGCGCAAGAATTAGCGAACCGACTGACAATGGCTGGTTTAGAAGTGGAAAGTGTAGAGCGGATTGCACCTGACTTATCGCAAGTATATGTAGGTGAGGTCCTTGAAGTAACGCCTCATCCTAATGCCGCCCTTAATGTTTGCCAGATTTGCATTGGAGATAAGACGCTCACAATCGTCTGTGGGGCGCCGAACGTACGGGTTGGTATAAAGGTGCCAGTGGCTGTCGAAGGAGCGACGTTACCGAATAATATGCAGATCGGAGTTGCGAATTTGCGTGGTGTGACATCCTATGGTATGGCCTGTTCTGAAGCGGAACTGGGTTTAGGAGATGATGATGGGGGCTTAATGGAGCTTTCTGATGAGACCAAAGCTGGACAGACACTCAGTGCAGCTCTTGGGCTCGATGATTTAGTGTTAGATGTCTCAATTTATGCAAACCGACCAGATTGTATGAGTATGTTAGGTATTGCGCGCGAAGTGGCAGCTCTTTTAGGACAAACCATTCGTTATCCGGAGCTTACACTGACCGAGTTAACAAAGCCAACCAACGAACTAACTTCAATTACGGTCGAGGATGGAACGAAATGTCCTCGTTATAGCGCAAGAGTAATTGAGAATATCCATATTACTGCTTCCCCTCTTTGGATGCAGCAAAAATTAAGAGCCGCTGGCATGCGGCCGATTAATAATGTGGTTGATATTACAAACTTTGTAATGTTAGAAACGGGCCAGCCTTTACACGCATTTGACTACGGAAAACTGGCTGAGAATCGGATTGTGGTGCGACTAGCAAGAGAGAATGAACAGTTTGTTACCTTAGATGGCGTAAAACGGAATTTAGTATCAGAGATGCTAATGATCTGTGATGCTAACCAACCTGTGTGTATTGCTGGGGTAATGGGTGGCGAAAATAGTGAAGTGAGTAATGAGACGCAGACCATTTTACTCGAGGCTGCAAGCTTTGCAGCTATTAATGTCCGTAGAACCTCCCGTAAATTAGGAATCTTTTCAGAAGCTGCTACCCGATTTGAAAAAGGGATGGATCCAGAAGGAACTGTGTATGCTCTCAACCGAGCTGCCTGGTTGTTAGCAAAGTATGCAGGTGGAGATATTGCTGCGGGAGTCATTGATATACGCAACGGACAGGCAGGCACGAAACGCGTACAATTACGTCCTACGAAGGTTAATCAATTACTCGGTACAACCATTGGTGAACAGGAAATGAAGGATATCTTAAATAGTCTTGAGCTAGTGGTTGACAATCAGGTTTCACCATGGCAGATAACGATCCCATCCTTTCGTCAAGACATTGAACTCGAGTGTGATTTGATTGAGGAAATAGCTCGTCATTGGGGATTTGCAAAGGTGCCAGTAACATTACCGAGTGGTGCTAATGCCCAAGGCGGTCAGAGCAGAATGCAATCACTGATGGATGAACTTCGCAGAAGTCTTGTAGGAGGGGGCTTAAGTGAAGCGATAAATTACACCTTTGTGAATCCAAAAGGTGTGACTCAAATAGGATTAGGTGATCAAGAACCGTATAATTTAATGATTCCACTACAAAATCCCTTAACGGAAGATCATGCTGTTATGCGTACCACGTTGTTACCTAGTCTCTTAGATAGTGCTCAACGAAATTTAAGTCGTCAGCAAGATCGCATAAACTTCTTCGAAGTCGGATCCGTCTACTTACCTGAGTCACTTCCGCTTAAAGAGCAACCGCAAGAGGAATTATGCCTTGGTTTATTACTGTTTGGAGCGAGGAAACAGCGACACTTTAGCACACAAGTAGAGTACTACGATTTCTATGATATTAAAGGTTATGTGGAAACCGTGCTTGCACATTTTTCTGCTGACTTTGTGCATGAAACGGGAGAATTTTTACCGCTCCACCCTGGTCGTCAAGGGCAGGTTCGCGTTGGAGAACAGGTAGTGGCTCATTACGGTGAATTACATCCAGATGTCCAAAAGGCTTATAAGATTCCAGATCGTACGTATGTAGCAGAAATTGATCTTCATGCACTGTTAGCATATCCAAAAAAATTACCTTTGTTTCAGCAATTACCAAGGTTTCCCGCTGTTGAACGAGATATTGCTCTTATCCTCGATCAAACTGTGCCCGTTGCTGACGTGGTAGATACTTTGCGCGATAAAGGTGGAGTCCTGTTAATGAAAATAGGCGTATTCGACGTTTATGCTGGTAAGCAAGTTCCTGAAGGCAAGAAGAGTGTTGCTTTTTCATTTGTGTTTCAGGCTAATCAAACACTTACAGATGAGGAAGTGGCGCAGCAACTCGAATTGATGTACAAAGGTGTTCAAGAAAAGTTTAATGCAGACATTCGATAGCAGGAAATGCAACTAAAAAAAGCGAAATAGGATATATTAAGGGAGAGGGTGAGAGGCTTTGACGGTAAGTGAAGGTAGTATAACCGTACGAGTGCGTATAGGCGGTGAGGAGTATCCAGTTAAGGGTGATGCATCTGTTGAATATATTCGGACTCTAGCTTGTGTTGTCGATAGCCGGATGAAAGATATACACCAAAAAAACCCCAATCTTAATAGACAGCGAATTGCTGTTTTAGTTGCATTGAATTTAGCTGATGAAATTGAGAAGGTACGAGCAGAATATAGGGAACTCCTTCAGATTGTTGAAGAGGCAAACCAGACGAGGTGATAATGTGGTAGGGAATTGGGTGGACTTTCTCATCATAGCCCTCATGGCCTTTGGAATTATTAAAGGTTTTCGCCGTGGTCTTATTCGCGAAGTATTTAGTTTAGTGGGTTCCTTAGTCGCCGTGGTTCTGGCTTATCAAGGATATCAAGAACTGTCTTGGCACTTAGTGCTTGCCTATCCGCTTACCGATTGGCAAGCACAACTCATTGCGTTTTTTGTGCTCGTATTGGGAATTAGTTTACTTGCCGCGTTCTTTGGATTTTTCTGGTCGCGGGTGATCAGGATAACCCCATTCGCGATCCTAGATAATCTGGCTGGAGCTGGTTTTGGTGTGATGAAAATAGCAGTATTAATTATCGTCTGCTTCGCGCTGCTAGGTTCACTAGGGATACCTCCCGTTGATAGTGTGCTAGAAGCATCGCTTACGGCCCAGCAAGTAACAATTATTTGGCCAGTTATGCACCAAAAATTAGAGGATTTTTGGCCTCTTGATTGGCCAAAACCCGGATGGTTATTTCCCGCTACCTCCCAAAATAATCAGTATAGGAACTTAGTGAAAACCCCGCTAGTTTACGGCGGGGTTTGATGTATATGTAGGACTTCATTGTAAGGAGGGCATACATGGAAAATCTATCATTAGCGTGGATGCTGCAAGAAATTGCGGATCTATTAGAACTAAAAGGAGAAAATCTCTTTAAGATCCGGGCTTACAATAAAGCTGCACGTTCAATTAGTGAATTGGCTGTCAGTATTAAAACCCTCGATGCTGACGGAAAGCTTGGGCAGCTTACTGGTATTGGTAAAGCATTGGAAGCGAAAATTCATGAATATGTAGCAACGGGATCGATTAGTTATTTAGAACAACTCCACCAAGAGATCCCCCGTGGTCTATTAGAACTTTTGCATATTCCTGGTGTGGGTCCGAAGATGGTACAACAATTTTATCAACAGTTAGGAGTTACGTCGTTAGACGATCTAGAAACTGTAGCGAAAGCGCGTAGAATTCGTGGTTTAAAGGGGATGGGTACCAAAACTGAGCTTAGCATCCTGCGCGGGATCGAACGACACCGTAGTGGATCTGGGCGTATTTCCTTGAGCGTAGCAAATCAAGTTGCGCAACTGATTTATATGCTGCTTGAAGCGCTCAGTGTGGTTGAGCGAGTGGAAATTGCTGGCAGTATTCGTCGGTTTCGTGAATCCTGTAAAGACTTAGATTTTGTGGTAGCAAGTACTTCGCCCCTCAAGGTTATAGAAGTATTTACTCAGATGCCTCTAGTCGCAGAAATCATAGTCTGTGGTGACACGAAAGCTAGTGTACGCTTAAAGACTGGTTTTACAGCCGACTTACGTGTGGTTGCAATGGATCAGTTTTATTGTACTCTCCACTATCTTACAGGCTCAAAAGAGCATAATGTGGTAATGCGTCAAATAGCGCAGAAGCAGGGAATGCATTTAAGTGAGTATGCCTTAATAAAGAATGAAGTAATACCGATAACTAGTGAAGTTGAGCTATACAAGGCCTTAGGTCTTAGCTATATTGCGCCAGAGTTACGGGAAGATCGAGGTGAAATTCTAGCTGCACAGACGGGTAAATTGCCCAAACTCATATCCCGCAGTGATATCTTGGCAGACCTACATATGCATACTACCTATAGTGATGGTATCCATAGTATTTCAGAAATGGCAGAAGCAGCAAAGAAATTAGGTTTTACCTATATTGCCATCTGTGACCATTCTCAAGCGTTGTCGATTGCCAATGGTCTGTCAGAAGTACGTTTACGTAGACAAATGCAAGAGATCAAGCAACTGTGCAATGCATTAGAGTTTCCAATACTCTGTGGTACCGAAGTTGATATACTTGCCGATGGGTCTCTAGATTTTGATGATCGAATTTTAGCTGAGCTAGATATTGTTGTAGCATCGATTCATAGTGGATTTCAACAAGACAAAGATAAGCTCACAGATCGAATAATTCAAGCGATCAAGAATCCGCATGTCTCCATTATTGCGCATCCCACAGGACGTATTATTGGGCATCGTCAACCTTACGATCTGGATATGGAATTAATTATGCAAGCAGCGTTTGACTATGGAAAGATTTTAGAAATAAATGCAACTCCCGATCGGCTTGATCTCTCTGATGTGTACGCAAGAATGGCAAAAGCGAGAGGTGTGAAGCTTGCGATCAATACAGATGCTCATAGTGTAGACCACTTTCGACATATGGATCTAGGAGTTGGGTATGCAAGACGGGCCTGGCTTGAACCAGAGGATGTAGTCAACACTTGGTCAATTCAGGAATTACAGGACTTTTTGGGTAGAAACACCTAATGTTTCATAAAGGAAGTGGTGATGATACGGGGAATACCTTAAGTGCAGTTATTGAGGAGGTACGCCCGTGTCATCTAAGGTTTCTATAAAAACGAGCATTACGTTATATACAAATGTATGGACGACTGTACTCCTGGTAGCTTTCTTTTTTCTTTCTGGACTTGCTGGGTACCCTACTACGTCTGATCGAATACCTCCACCTCCCATCCAGGGAGAGCATAACCTTGCGCCTTCCACTCCTCAACACCCCAGTTCTGGCCAACGGGTTTTGCAAGGTAAGACCATTGTGGTTGATCCTGGACATGGTGGATCGGATCCAGGCACGCTTGGAGTAGGTCGAACCACTGAAGCAGATAATGTATTAGCTATTGCCTGGGATTTAAAAGGAATGTTAGAATACGCTGGAGCTACCGTCATTATGACGCGTACAACGGATGTAAATCCAGCTCAAGGCACTTCGTTTGGTAATCAGATCAACGGGCAATTAGCCGTTCGTACATCCCTTACAAATCGCAGTAATGCGGATATTTTTGTTAGCATTCATAATGATTGGAATGACAATCGTTCCATCAGTGGCACAACGTCTTACTATTACCATAGCCATGATTGGCTGTTAGCAGACTCTATTCAAAAAGCCTTAGTGAAGCAACTTGGTACAAGAAATATTGGAGTTCGGAGAGGAAATTTCTATGTATTGCGCAACACGAATATGCCTTCGGTATTAGTTGAAGTTGGATTTTTGAGCAACAGTCGTGAAGCTGATCTATTGGCTCAACCTTGGTATCGGTTAGAATCAGCACGGGGAATCTATCAAGGAATACTAGATTATTTTCAACGCAATGGTTAGTTATAGGGAGGCAAAACGATGGAGTTGCTAGCACCTGCTGGATCAAGAGAGAGTCTTATTGCAGCAGTTGAAAATGGTGCAGATGCAGTTTATCTTGGCGGTAAACTATTTAGCGCAAGGAAATTCGCAGCGAATTTCGATAGAAAGGATTTGCAATGGGCTATAGAGTATTGTCATGTCAGAGGTGTTAAAGTTTATATCACAGTCAATACCTTAGTTCATCAACATGAACTATCAGAAGCACTGGACTATATACGGTATCTCTATGATACCGGTGCGGATGCGATTATTGTTCAGGATATTGGTTTGGTAACTGCTATTAAGCATATTTTTCCAGATCTCGCTGTACATGCGAGTACACAAATGACTATTTACGATGCATATGGTGTACATGCAGCACAACAATTAGGAATATGTAGGGTGGTTGTGGCTCGTGAACTCTATTTGCAAGCGATTTTGGATATTACTAAGCGTGTTACCACAGAAATCGAAGTTTTTGTACATGGCGCTCTATGTATTTCGTATTCTGGCCAATGCCTATTTAGTAGTTTAATCGGTGGACGTAGTGGTAATCGTGGTCAGTGCGCACAGCCGTGTCGATTGCCTTATCAGTTAATAGATATGGCATCTGGCAAACCTTTCGGTGCGCAGGCTGGTGAATTTGTGTTATCACCAAAGGACTTAAAACTAATTGAGCATCTACCGGATTTAACCAAAGCCGGTGTCTCTTGTATCAAACTAGAGGGTAGAATGAAGGGCCCTGAATATGTCGCCGTCGCCACCCGTGCATATCGCGAAGCTCTCAATGGTAAGCTAGGAAGCGAAGCTTCGCTCGACGCCGTCTTCAACCGGTCTTTTACGAAAGGATATCTCTTTGAACGACCAAATGCCGATTTCATCCGTTGGAACCCGCAACCGCAGGCAGGGGATAGTCAGATTGTTGCGCAGGCTAAACAAACATATCGCTCGCCGCAAGCAGTTCTACGGATAAATGCGGATCTGTTTATACAGGCAAAAATCCAAAACCCAATGCAATTAACATTGATAGATGAAGATGGTCTCACTGTCAGTGTAGCAAGTGACTTTCTTGTTGAAGTCGCTCGAAGTCACGCCGTTGATGAGCAAGGGATCCGTCAACAGATGCTACGCCTTGGTAATACTCCACTTAATTTAGACGTGATACATGTCGATCTAGATCCTAATGTGATGATTCCACGTAGTGTTATGAATCACACTCGCCAGAAATTAGTCGAAGAGTGGGAGAAGGAGCGTATCCAGCATTTTCGGCGTAGTTCCATTGATGCGGTGGTATTTAGGGATGCGAAAAAGTCATTGTTGAACCATCATAGCAGTGTACAGGATCTTAAACCGGAGATTGCTGTTAGTATAACTAGTTTAGCTGGTGTGGAAGTAGCTGCACGGGCAGGTGCGCGGTATATTTACTATTTCGGTGAATTGTATTCACATGCACATAAGTGGCTCGCACAACTAAAGTGCGCTCGAGAGCTAGCAAATACTCACGGTAGCTTGCTATTTGTAGCGTTTGAACGAATTATCAATCAAGATGAGCAAATGATGATTGAAGAAATATTAGCATCAAACGATTATGACGGCATTTTAGTGGGTAACTTAGGCCTCTGGGAGTACGTACGGACGCATGTGGACGCAAGGATTCCAGTTCATGGTGATTGGTCTTTTAACATTTTTAACAGAGTGAGTGTAGAGACGCTTTCCAATCAAGGTATGAAGACCTTAACGTTATCTCCCGAACTAACTTTAAAGCAAATTGGTACAATTGTCGAAACGAGTGAGTGTAGATTTGCAGCTATTGTGCATGGTGCATTGCCTTTAATCGTAAGTGATTACTGCCCGGTGAGAAGTTGCTTAACGTGTTATCGGGATAAAAGTGATAAGGGTCTACCTTGTCGTCAACAACTCTATGGATTGCGAGATCGCAAGGGATATCACTTACCGATTCGACTTGATCATCAGTGCAGAATGCATTTATTTAACCCTGTTGAGCTTTGTCTCATTGAGCACTTAGGTGGATTCATGGCGGGTAAAATTAGTATTTTACGGATTGAGGCAAAAATAAATGATTCTCTGTGGATAAAAAGGGTTGTAGAGAGTTATAGGAGAAGAATAGAGGGTGAGCAGGTGAATCAAGTGGAATTGCTTCCTCTAGCCGCAACAAAGCAGTTTACTAAAGGACATTATTTCCAAGGAGTAAAGTAGGTGTAGGAATTTGAATGAACGAAGTCTTCGAGTTTTAGAATGGAATAAAGTGTTGACTCGAGTTAGCGAGATGGCAACCTTTTCTTTAGGAAAGGAGAGAGTGTTACAGCTTGTACCATCATTTGATCTAGAGCATGTACAGCACAGCCAAGGATTAACATCACAGGCAATGGAGTACTTATGGCAGTACAATGATCCACCATTTGGAGGTGCGGTTGATATTAACCCAATTCTTCATCGAGCTAGGATCGGTGGTGTTTTAGGTGGAGAACAGTTGTTGCAGGTGGCGGGACTATTGTATTGTGCGACCCAACTGCGTCGCTATCTTGCCAAGGTGGAACCTGGCTTGGGTGAGTACAGTTTTAGTTTGGCTCACCTACCGCATATCGTGGCCGAGATTAATCGGTGTTTAGATGATGAAGGAGTAGTTAAAGACAAAGCTTCGTCCGAACTGGCAAATATCCGCCAAAAATTACGTTCCCTTGCCAATCGGATTCGCGATAAACTAAATAGTATTGTCCATTCTAGCGCGACGCAAAAATGGCTACAGGATCCTATTGTGACACTACGTAGTAACCGCTATGTAGTACCAGTGAAAGCAGAGCATCGCTCCTCGTTTCCAGGAATAGTTCATGATCAATCAGCAAGTGGTGCTACATTTTTTATGGAACCAGCAGCTGTTGTTGAGTTAAATAACCAACTCAGGGTAGCGGAACAAGATGAAATACGAGAAGTTGAGCGGATTCTGCGCAGGTTAAGTGGACTCGTACAGCAAGCGGCCGATGAACTAACCATTACGTTAGATACCTTAGCAGAGTTAGACTATATATTTGCAAAGGCTAAGTATTCTAGAACGATTCAGGGCGTAGAACCAAAGGTCAATAAGGAAAAACGGATCCGTATTAAGCGTGGTAGGCATCCCTTGTTAGGTGCTGATGTTGTACCAATAGATATCCGATTAGGTGAGAACTTTCATATTCTAGTGATCACTGGACCGAATACAGGAGGTAAGACCGTATCCTTAAAGACAGTAGGATTGTTCTGTTTAATGGCGCAGGCAGGGCTACACATTCCAGCGCAAGATGGATCGGAAATTGCGATTTTTGATGGTATTTATGCAGATATTGGTGATGAGCAAAGTATTGAACAGAGTTTGAGTACGTTTTCCTCCCATATGAGTAATATCGTAGAGATTCTGACCATCATCAGTGCTAATAGCTTGGTCTTACTCGATGAGTTAGGTGCTGGAACCGATCCAACAGAAGGTGCTGCATTAGCTACGGCGCTCCTAGATTATCTGCGCAAGCAAGGTATACGTACAGTAGCCACCACTCACTATTCGGAGCTAAAGAATTATGCCTATGCCCATGAAGATGTGGAAAATGCGTCGGTTGAATTCGATGTCAGTACTCTACGACCCACCTACCATTTATCAATAGGTATACCAGGCAAGAGTAATGCATTTGCTATTGCTACGCGTTTGGGGTTAAGTGATGCGATTGTTACAGATGCCAGATCTCTGTTAAGTGATGAACAAGTGCATGTAGAAGACATAATCGCTGAAATTGAGACAAACCGTCGAACAACTCGTCGAGATAGAGAGGAAGCCGATCGGCTTCGTACCCAGTACCAACGACTGAAGGAAAAGTATGATGGTCTCCAACAGGAGATCACAAAAAGACGTGATACCATCTTAGAAGATGCACGCCAGGAAGCCCAGCAGTTAGTAGATCAGACAAAACAGGAATTAGATTTATTAATCGGAGAGTTACGCAGACAACAGAATACGGATCTTGAGCAAATGGTCCAAGATAAACGAGTAGCTTTAGCACAACAGCAACGCAAGTTGCAAAAACCTAAAGTTATCAAACTATCGTCCAAAGGACCAGATAATTTAAAGCCAGGAGAGCAAGTGCGGATTCTTAGCTTAAACCAAGTTGGTCACGTGGTACAGTTATCGAATTCTGGTGACGATATTCAGGTTCAAGCAGGTATTATGCGAGTAAATGTAAAATTAGGAGATGTCGAGCGTGTACAGGAGGTCAAGACGTATGCAACGCAGAAATCCACTGTAACAAAGAGCCAATCGAAAAGTGCGACAATTCGACCCGAATTAGACTTGCGCGGTCTCTCTGTTGAGGAAGCATTATTAGCTGTAGATAAGTATCTAGACGATGCATTTTTATCTTCGCTAGCCCAGGTCAGACTTATTCATGGTAAGGGAACAGGTGCTTTGCGGGAAGCAATTCGTGAGGAATTGAAGAATCACCCCTATGTAAAATCCTATCGATTAGGGGATCCCTCTGAAGGTGGTAGCGGTGTGACGTCTGTGGAGCTAAGTAAATAAAAGACTGGGGTAACTTGCTTGTGAAGTTTACCCCAGTCTTTATTTACTTAGTGATTTTGATTCAAGAATGGAATAGATTGCCACCAGGGTCGATTGCAACGAGGCGAATATTCTGTAGGCTCGGTTCCACGCACAAATAACTCAATTCGTATCTCGTCTTGTGGTAATGTACAATCTTGTTTAACTAAGAGGCCTGTTTTGGTATCAATTCTAATCCCTTCGATCAAACCATTTGGTTTGGGAAAATCGGATATCGGTGTGTTTACAAGAGATTCACGCATAAAATTTTGCCACATTGTAGCTGCATTCCACGAGCCATACGGGGTCCCTCTATACACCATTGGTTCGGCTATATCAGCACCAAACCAAATAGCTGCTACTAGCTCCGGAGTGTAACCCACAAACCATGCATCTCGATATTGCTGATGTGTTCCTGTTTTGCCTGCAGCCGGTCGACCAATATTGGCATTGCGACCTGTACCACGTTCAATGACACCTCGCAACATATCGGTCATAATATAACTGGTTTGTTCACTTAAAACGACAGTCTTTTTTGGCGTGTTCTCTTCTAGAATACTGCCATGAGCATCTGTTACACGTAAGATGGATATGGGATCTACACGAATTCCTTGATTGGCTAAAACTCCATAGGCGGTAGCCATTTCCAAAGGTGAGACTCCACGAGTAAGTCCTCCTAGGGCTAGCGGTGATAATGCCACATCATTTTCTCGTCCATGTTCAACAAAAGAGGTAATACCCATCTTTTTTCCGTACTCTAGTACAGTGTTAAAACCGAGTTGATTAACAATCTTCGCTGCAACTATATTTGTTGAACGTTCTAGCGCTTCACGTACAGTCATTACACCGTAAAAATTTCCTGAATAGTTTTGCGGTGTCCAACTCTCCCCGTTAGACAAAACAAATTCTGTTTGTTCGTCTATATAGACGTTAGCGGCTGTGATACCCTTATCGATTGCTGCGGTATAAGCAAAAACCTTGATGGCTGAACCAGGTGAGCGTAGGGATTGTACACTCCGATTAAACTTGTCTTCACCACGTCCGCCGACCATGGCGCGAATGTGTCCGTTACGTGGATCGAGCGCAAGTAGTGCTCCTTGCGGTTGTGTTAAGTTATTGCTATCCTTACCTCTCTCTGGAAGCCCCTGAAGTAAAGCTTTTTCCGCGGCTTTTTGCATGTCTAAATCTAGTGTGGTGTAGACTCGTAGTCCACCGCCAAATACTCTTGCATCACCATAGGTTTCTGTAATTTGTTGGAGAATATGGTCGACAAAATAGGGTGCGTTAAACGTTCGACCATGTCGTTCTGCAAGAACAATGGGTTCTTTTTTTGCCTCAATCGCTTGGGACTCCGTAATAAACCCGACTTCAAGCATGCGGTTGAGCACAAAATTCCGTCGTTCTTTGGCAATATCATCATTAACAAATGGGGAGTAACGAGATGGCCAGCGAATTATGCCAGCGATTAGTGCCGCTTCGCTTAAGGTTAATTCAGACGCAGATTTACCAAAATAGAGCTGTGCTCCGGCTTGGACACCGTTAGCACCGTGTCCAAGATGTACTTCATTTAAGTATGTTTCTAAGATTTCACTCTTGGCATACTTTCGCTCTATTTGGACGGCCCAAAGAAATTCCTGTAGCTTTCGCGTAATTAGCTTGTCTTGCGTTAAAAATAAGTTGCGAGCAACCTGCATTGTAATTGTTCCACCACCCTGAGCAAATCTTCGTTCAGCAATGTTGACAATAATGGCTCGTCCAAACGATATGAAGTTTATTCCGTGGTGATCATAAAACTGTGCATCTTCAATGGCTACCACAGCATTTTTGAGGTCGGTAGGAAGGTCCTCTATTTTAACGGGAACTCGATTTTCACGATAGAGCTCGGTAATCAATTTACCATTAATGTCATATAGATAGGTAGTAAACTGCTGCTGGAATTGAACCTGTTCAAGGGCGGGTGCGCTTTTCAAATAAGCTGTAAAGATAGCAGCGGATCCTCCTACCAGCATTGAAAGCATGATTACAGATAAAAGAATAAAGATCTTTTTACCTGGACTAGTTGGCCTTTTTTTCGCCATGCCCAAACCTCCCCCATTTTTCTAACTATAGTCCATTACGTATTATACCATATTTAGTGAATTATCCGTAGAGACAAATTTCGTCAATTTAATCGGTGCACGGCATTTCATGTCCAATATACTGTAATTTATCATAAATTAGGTAGAAACACAAGGCACACCATAGACTTCGTTAGGGATTTAGATTTCTGACTATAAATAGTACAGTGTTGCTATAGGAATTAATTATAGGAGGTTTAGGATGACAAGACTTCGCTGGCAATCATCACTTATTCGTTGGCAGCACCTTGGATTCAAGAGGAATAGGCCCGAGTGCGAATCACAACGAGGTATGAGTAAGTTCAACACAAGTGAATATGTGGGATTGCCCGATAGACGAAGACTAGGTTTTGTTCGTAGTGTCTTATTAGTTCTCGTCCTTATCATGTTTTTTACAGCGCTAACAGCCATCTTGATCGAATGGCGTATGAGTCCGGTTATCAAGGTATGGGCGGAGACTAGAGCCATTAACCTTGCTACGAGGGCGATAAATATTGCAGTGGAAGAGACGATGGCTGCGAGTATTAGTGCGACAGAGATTGCCCATATAATTACAGATAATCAGGGTAACTTACAAGCAATTCAATATGACACAGGAGAAATTAATCGAGTATCTTCGCAAGCTACCCACAAGATCCAACAATCTCTAAATAATCTTGGAGAAGAGAATTTTCCAATTCCACTCGGACAGATTACAGGCTTAGATTTTATTGCTGCCTGGGGACCAGGAATTCCGATTCGCATAATTCCGGTAGGATCTGTTCAGACTTCACCCATGAGTAGCTTTGAGGATGCTGGGATAAATCAGACGTGGCATCGAGTTTTCTTGGATGTTAACGTAATAATGCGAGTAGCCATTCCACTAATTGCCCATGAATTTGTGGTGAGAACTCGTATCCCTATTGTTGAAGAAGTGATAATCGGTTCTGTGCCTACCTGGTACTTTGCCCCGAATGGGACCGTAGGTGGTTTTTCTCCAGAACAGTTTTCACCGTATCCAGGGTTAGTTGAGTTTAACATTGAGCCATAGACTATTGAGGTATGTTTCAAAAATACTTGTCAAGGACTACTTTTTTAGATATAATAACTACAGACGTAGAAAAACTTAAAATAAGTAAAGTGATGATAAGGAATAGTATATTGTTTTGGAGTTGCAGAGAGCTACTGGTTGGTGTGAGGTAGTGCGACAAAACGATAGAACTCACCTTTGAGTCCCCACTGAATTTCAAGTAGGTAGGGGCGGATTTCCACCGTTATTGGATTTGGCATTTGCCGAAATGAGAGAGTACATTACTATGTACTAAATCGAGTGGTACCGCGGACCTTTTCGCCTCGAAAGTGAAAAGGTCTTTTTATTATGTATGGGAGGGATATAATGAGCACGTATAATCACAAGCAGATTGAACGAAAATGGCGTCAGGCTTGGGAAGAAAATCAGATCTATAAGATTAAGGCAGATTCTAGTCGCCCTAAGTTTTATTGCCTAGATATGTTTCCATATCCATCAGGATCTGGACTACATGTAGGTCATTGGCGAGGCTATGTTTTAAGTGATGTTTGGAGTCGCTATAAAATGCTTCAAGGATATCAAGTTCTTCATCCAATGGGTTGGGATGCCTTTGGGCTTCCAGCTGAAAATGATGCGATAAAACGAGGCATTCATCCAAGCATATCCACAGATAAAAACATTGCCAATTTTAAACGGCAGCTTCATGAAATTGGTGCAATGTACGATTGGGATCGCGAGATCAATACCACTGATCCCGATTACTTTAAATGGACCCAGTGGATATTTGTACAAATGTATAAAAAAGGTCTTGCTTATCGTAAGCAGATGCCGATTAACTTCTGCCCTAGTTGCCAAACTGGACTAGCAAATGAGGAAGTAGTTGGTGGAGAGTGTGAGCGATGTGGAAGTGCTGTTGAAAAGAGGAACCTACAGCAGTGGATGCTAAAGATTACTGAATATGCCGATCGATTACTTGGAAGTCTAAAGACATTAGATTGGCCAGAAAAGGTTTTAAAGATGCAAGAATCTTGGATTGGTCGAAGTGAAGGGGCGGAGATTTCTTTTTCACTTGCCGATAGCGATCAGCAATTCGTTGTGTATACGACTAGACCGGACACGCTGTTTGGAGCAACCTATATGGTTTTGGCTCCAGAACACGAGTTCATTCAGCAGATCACAACACCCGAGCAGTCGAAACTCGTACAATCCTATATAGAAAAGAGTTTGAGTAAATCTTCGATTGAACGGATGGCTAGTAAAGAAAAAACAGGTGTTTTTACAGGAGCGTATGCGATCAACCCTGTAAATCAAGAAAAAATTCCTATCTGGATTAGTGATTATGTGTTAATTGATTATGGTTCAGGTGCGATAATGGCAGTTCCAGCTCATGATGATCGAGATTATGAGTTTGCGAAAGTATTTGATTTGCCGATTCGTCCAGTCATTGCTGATTTGAACGGAAATGTACCCGATCTACCATTTGTGATGGATGGCAAATTAGTCAATTCAGGAAAATATGATAATCTGTTGACTGCAGACGGCAAAAAAGCGATTGTTGCAGATTTAGCAAATTTAGGTATAGCTGAGGCAACCGTGAAGTTTAAAATGCGAGACTGGGTGTTCTCGCGGCAACGATATTGGGGTGAACCGATTCCAATTATTTATTGTGATGATTGTGGTGAGGTTCTTGTGCCAGAGGGTGAATTGCCGATTCGTCTACCCGAGGTGGATAATTATCAACCAACAGGCACTGGCGAATCACCTCTCGCAGCTATTGAAGATTGGGTAAATACAACATGTCCTAGTTGTGGTAAGCCCGCTAAACGGGAAACGAACACTATGCCACAATGGGCTGGATCGTGTTGGTACTATCTTCGCTATGTTGATCCGCAGAATCTTCAAGCAATCGCCGATCCAAATAGAATTAAGTATTGGACTCCTGTCGATTTGTATGTTGGTGGAGTTGAACATGCTGTACTACATTTACTTTATTCTCGCTTTTATACGATGTTTTTACATGACATCGGTGTGGTGGATTTTGATGAACCCTTTACTCGTCTCTTCAATCAAGGAATGGTTACAAAAGAAGGGGTAAAGATGAGTAAATCCAAGGGTAATGTAGTAAATCCAGATGAATTAGTTGAGCACTATGGAGCCGATTCCTTACGGATTTATGAGTTGTTTATCGGTCCTCCGGAAGTTGATGCAGAATGGATGGATTCGGGGATAGAAGGTGTCTATCGATTTATTCAACGGGTTTGGAACCTATTTGAGCGCAGTTTAACGACAACAGTTGCTTCGACAAAGGAAAGTGAACAACGAACACATCGATTAATTGCAACTGTAACGGAACGTATAGAAGCGTTCAAACTAAACACGGTAGTAAGTGCCTTCATGGCCTATCTCAATGAAGTTGGTAATACTACAGACAAGCAAAGTCTTGAGACGTTAGCCATTCTGTTAGGACCCATGGCTCCTCATTTGGCAGAGGAGTTATGGCAAATCCTAGGAAGAACCTCTTCGATTTTTTTGGAGAGTTGGCCAGTAGCTGATCCAAAAATGTTGGTACTAGATCAAGTAACGGTAGGTATTCAGGTTAGTGGTAAAACCAGAGGGGCTGTTACTGTAAGCGCAGATGCATCACAAGAGGATATCCAAGCAGAAGCTATGACATTAACATCTGTAAGAAATAGCTTAGATGGCAAAGAAGTGGTTAAGGTTATCTATGTTCCTGGTAGAATTCTTAATATTGTTGCACGATAATAAATAACTAGTATTATTCTCTGATTCCAAGTTAGGGGTGTAAGGGTCTCAACTTGGAATCTCTTTTTCGTTTTCCGTGCACTTCATTCGCGTTATAGTATACGTCAAATTCATGATGGCCTTGTTGAGATTAGGTATAACCGTAAGTATTATGAACTAATGCTTGCTATTGAATAGAACTTCAACGGGAAAGTGCTGTTGTTTGTGCTTGTCGTCGGTGATCGAAAAAATAGGTTCGGAAGTCCTGATTCTTTTAGAAATTCGTTGACTTTTGAAACTGAAGGTGATAGAATGTGTAAGTATCTTCTTTGCTGAAATATGCACAGTAGATGGGTTGGAGATTTTGCTTTTAGTTAGTATAATTCCTTGCACTTTGAAAACTACACAACAGTAATTAAGGGTAACATGTAATAGACTCATTGATTTTCACGTAGGTGAGAATCACAATTGAGTTCTTGAGTGTTGCTCTTAGGATTCTGATCTTTAGGTATGTGCTGAAATACGCACAATAAAGCGGAACAAGTTCTTTTTACTCTGTACTAAGACTTGTGAAGTAAAATTTAAATGATTTATGACCGTTTTGTTCGTAGGACATTGAAATCTTGAAGGATTATTTTTGTCTGGCTTTTCTTTGAAAAGCCTACGACAAAGAATGTGTTCTCAAGTTTTAATCTACGATTAAAACTTGTAGGTGCTCTCATTGATTACTTTGTAATCAATTGA
>SKJB01000021.1 GCA_007116145.1 Limnochordia bacterium
AGTAATCTTGAATGTATTATCTTCTGCTCTTGGAGTAATTGAACGAACAAAAAGGTTTTCAATTGGAGTTTGTGGATCGGTTCCATCACAAGGAACTGTTTGATAAACATCTCCTATCTCTGGTATACCCGTTGTTGACATTGCTAAAACAGCGTCATTTGTTCCTGTTACACGATATATTCTTGTGGCTTTTGTCTGTGTAAACCCGCCATCGTCTCTTGTAGTTTGAGCACCGTGATCTCTAATAAGTTCTGCTATAATTTCTGGCATTTTCTTCTCCTATACCAATCCACCACCCGAAGATTCCATTTCTTCTAATATGGTATTCTGTTTTCTTATCTCTATTAGTAAATCCTGTTGTGTTTTTAGTTGATCATGTTCTACCTTCTTATCCTGTTGACCCATAAGTTGTGCAAGACCAACGCCCAGTGTTGTGCCTATGGCCTCAGTTGATGGTTTTTCAACTTTTTCTAATTCTTGATGTATTACCTCTTTACGTTCCATTTCTATTCCAGACATCTCTTTTGCAATTCTTAATCTTTCTTCTTCTATCTTTTCAAGTTCTTTTGCAATATCAAACCTATTATCTTCAAAATCAGGAATTTCTATATCAGGTATTTTTATTTCTGGTATTTCAAATTCTGGTGCTTTTACTGTTGGCGTTTCTTCTGTCTCTATTTCTACTCTTGGTAATTTTGCTTCTGCTACTTCTAAAGAACCAAACGCCCTTCTCATTATTTCTAAATCTTTTTCAATTTCTTTTACCAGATCTTCACTACCGGCTGCTCTTGCGACCGCTAGTTTTTCTTCAGCTTTATGTATATCTTTTAACACATCTTGAGAGGTTCTACCCATTTTTATAAACTGAGCAACCCTTTCCTGTGCTTCTTGTTCGTATCTTTGTTCCTGTGCTGCCATCTGTTTTTCTTGTTTAATTATCTCTTTGTTTTGTTGATATTGTTTTGCGGATTCTTCTGTCATACCATTAAGTGCCGCTCTGCGTTGTTGTGCAACTCTTAACATCTGTGTTTGTGTTTCAAGATCTTGTTGAAGTGCTTTATCGTTAGGTCTTTTTTCTAATTGTTTTCTAAGTTCTTCTATATTTTTCTTATGAGCCGCAATATCTCCTTCAACCCAACTAAGAGCCTCTTCCATACCAGATTCTGCTACAAAGGACGCCATAAATTCTTTTGTTTTTTCTGTGTTCTTATCAAGGTTATCGGCCATTTCTTTTAAGGATCTATTCATTCTATCAACGCCTTTTGAACTTTCTACAACAGCGTCTCTAGCATCTAAATATCCCTTGACAAGCCCAGGGAACTTAGAAATAGCATTACCTGTAATATAATCAACAGTTTTATAGGCGGCATAAAGCGCAGCTAGTTTTAACACAAGAGGGGCAAGAGCTACAAGTTTTGCTGCAAAAGCCTTTGTTGCTGCGTATGAAGCCTTTGTTGCACCAACAACAGCACCAGTATATGTTTTTAATGATAAAGCTGCCCCTAATGAAGATTTTGCTTTTGCTGCCATTAATCCATTTGTTGTTGCTAATGGTTTAATTAGGGCACCTGTTGCTTTTGTTGCAACACCTATTGTGGTTGATAAAGCACCAATACCGCTAGCGGCCATCTTGGCAACAAGACCGATACCCGCTAGACCACTTGCTACAACAGTTAAACCTGCACCAACTCCACCTAGGACAACGACCAAATTTCTATTATTTTCAACAAAATCAGCGATACTTAAGACTAGTGGTTGTATTAAGTTTACAACCTTTATTAAAGTAGGAGCAAGTGCAGTTCCTATCTGCATTGCTACCGCTTGTGCTGTTTTTTGTAAATCATCAAAAGCATCAACAAGTGCTGCAGCTTGATTTGCTTGTTCTGTTGTTATAACGGCACCAACATCTTTGGCCTTTTGCATGTTTGCAGCTAGGTCTACAGCCATCTTACTTACACCTTGACCAGCACCTCTAAATAACTCCATTGCAACAGCAGTTCTTTTGCCTTCATCATCAATTTTTGCAAGTTCAGCTGCTATTGCTTTAAACCTCTCTTCGGGTGACATTTTGTTTAAATCATCAACAGAAAGACCAAGTTTTTCAAATGAAGCGGCGGCGGTTTTACTACCCTGATTAGCCCTTTCAAGTTGTCGGTTCATTGTTACAAAGGCTTGTTCCACATTTTCAAGTGAAGATCCAGACTGTCCAGCAGCATATCCAAGAGCACTCAGTGATTCAACAGATGCACCTGTTGTTTTGTTCATCTTATCAAGCTGATCACC
This sequence comes from Limnochordia bacterium, assembly GCA_007116145.1. Classification (GTDB taxonomy): domain Bacteria; phylum Bacillota; class Limnochordia; order Darwinibacteriales; family DTU012; genus CSBR16-88. The sequence continues at coordinate 2,284 of SKJB01000021.1, forward strand.
CGTTTTTATAAATTGATTTGTAGCTAAGGCCATGGGTCCAGTGATAGCCCCACCAATAGCACCCAATTGACCCGCCATCTTAAGTGCTTCATTGCCAAATCTATTTAAACTTTGCTGAGCTTTACGAAGACCAGACTGTAATCCACTATCATCTGCTTTGATAGTTACTGTAGCCTGACCAGCCTTTACGTTTCTACTCATTTCTTATTCCTTGTTTTTATACCCAGATCCTTAGCGAAAGACCTTAATTCAAATTTAACTTCATCCTGTGTCATTTTTCTTCGTCTTTTCTCTTCTAGCACATAAGGGTTTATATCGGTCTTTACATCTCCACCATGACAACCGATTAATGCTGCAATAACTCCTGTTGTATGGTGCCATAAACTCTTATTTCTTTCCCATTCATATTTATATAATTCAGCTAATGTAAAATGATCCGCATTACTTACATCACACTTAGCTTGTAACTCTAAGATGTCTGTCCAAGTCCAGCCTCCATCTGACTGACTATTGTCTCCATGTTCATTATTACTGCTTCCTCCTGAAGATTTACTAGATTCAGGAGTCTCATCAACGGTTCCTTTTTCTTTTTTGGGAAAAAATTTATAACTGCCTGTAAGACCTCCTTGCTAATATCTTCAAACATATCTCCATCAATCTGATCTACAAAATCCTGTTCACTAATATCTCGTTCTTTAGCCTGATCCTCTATCATATACCAAGTAACAGTGATAAAAGTATCTAGATTATTAGCAAGATTAGCTACTGATCTTAAATCTAATAGATTAAGTTCTGTTTCTCTTTGAATTTTACGAGCAATACCAATTGTTAATTTAGGTGCCCAAGTTTTACCATCTAATGTTTTAAACACTATTCTTCTCCTTTTGCTGATAAAAAAGACCTCTACCCCTAAAATATTTAAGGGTAGAGGATATTATCAATTGCTACTAAACACCTGTATCATCTGGATCATAACCACCCTCAATCCAAACAGGTGGAATACTACCATTAGGCTTACAAAGAATTTCAGCCTTAACTGCTTCACGAAGAGGTTCTGTACGAGTAAAGGTCATAACGTCACAAGTAGCAAGAAGACCATTACCAATTTCAAGTTCACCATCAAGTACAAGAAGTTCGATTTCTGAATCATCAAACCATGCATCTTTGAAGGCGATGAAGTCAGGACGTTCAGGGTCCCAGTTAAATGAGAAGCTAACTTCTGCATTTTTCATCGTTGCAACTGTAGCATTCCAACCATTATTACAACGGTCAGTAACGTCTGCTTCGTCCTTTGTTAGAGAAAGAGTAACGTCTTGAGCACAAACTTCACTCCAATCTCCAGCTCCAGGTGTAGTTCTGTAAAACAACTTTGCATTCATACCTAGTACTACTGCCATAATATACTCCTTTTGTTAGTGATTTTGAATGTTGCACCATTTTATAAGTCTACAGACACTATCTACGTGTCCTACTTATTTAAACTTTGTGTCCATAATACAGGGATTCTATCTAATGATCTGTCTAAAGCTGGTTTCATAAACGGTCTTGGAGCCATATTACCTGCACCTGCCTCCAAAATATGACCATATCTTCTACCAGGGAAAATATCTACCTGATCATCTGTTACCTTAAATCTTATACTGCGTCTTAAATTACCAGTCTGGGATAATGGTGGTTCATATGGTTTACTGTTTTCATTTGGTCCAGCCTGTTTAAACCCACCTACCGCCTCTTTACGTACAATAGCACCAGCGTGTCCAAGACTATTCGCTGTGGAACTCTTCATCTTATTTATAATCTCTCTTGAAAACATCTCTGTCTTTATATCTAACTTTATCATTCGTGACCCCATACTTTTACAGATAACAAAGCACTAAATAATTTATTGTCCCTCAAAAGTGTGAAGTCAAATAAAGGATTATTTGTAATCTCTGTTATCGTATATTCAGAATATTGTTCATATTTTAGTTCATTGCAAATCGTTTCACATAATGTTACTAATCCCTCAATATCGTTATCGTCTACTATCTTCTGATTTACACTAATGTCTATAGTATACTCAACACTATCTACACATCTATCACTCTGTTCTTTTACAACTCCAACAGGTATAACAAAAATTTGTAATTCCTGGGTAGACTTGAGGGTAGTCTTAAAATAAAGAACCCTACTAATCTTATCTTCAATAGTAGGTAACTTTGTTTTCAAATCATCAGTAATTAAATCAGCAATACTAACAATAACACTCATATTTATCCCCTATACCTAATATATTATATAATCTACCTAAATCCGTTTTATGAACAATACTAATGTTATCATAAACCTCATAAGCTGATGCAATTGAAGAATAATCACCTGAATATATAATTATGGGGCAATTCTTATCTTTACTCAATAACTTATCTACAATAGTAAGACCATTACCATCATTAAGATTGAGGTCTATAATAGCACATTTAATGTTTTTTACATTTATACAATCTATATAATTTAATGTATCTAATACACTACTAAAATCTACTACATTATTATTACCTCTACGATAATTTATAATGTTCTTCAGGTAACTCCTTATTTCTTGATCATCGTCTACAATAAGAAAATCACATAACAGTCTACAATCTAATCTATAACCTGTTATATCATCTATATTACTTATTCTTTGAGCAGATGTCATGCTGTCTGTCCTCACATTTTTCTATTGCTCTAAGTATACGGGATGCTAGTTCTTTACTGGATATAACATGACCCTCATATCGCTGTAAAGTGTCTTCTACCTTTTGCAGCAATTCTCTCGTTCCACTTGCTACCGTTACCGTCTCTCTCTGACAATCTAATACCTGATCGTGTCTACGGTTAAGTTCTTCATGTTTATCTAATTCAGAAATATCTAACTTAGACATCAGACGATCAATCTGTTTTTCGTGTTTAGATAAATTCAAATAATAAAACAATACAAAGACAGCACCAACACCCCATCCACCTGATTGTAATACATCCAAAATTGTAGTAAGTATACCCATAATTTACCCTATATTTATCCTATAGTGGTGGTATACATAAACCACATTTTGTTATATTATCCATATTAGAAATCTCAGTCTCAGTCTTTAAATTATCTGGACGCCACCACCTACAACCCTGCTCGTGAACTGTTCCAGCATTAGATACATAAAATATTGCTTCATCTTTATTAGATTTTGGTTTTTCAGTAGGAGATATAGATAAACCACGCTTTTTTAATAGTTCTCTTATTTCTAATATATCCATAGTTTATTCTCCCTGTTTTATATCAGATCTTACTGAATCCCTTAACAACTTACGCTCTAAGAACTCTTTAGGTAATTGATTTATATCTATAACACCTGTAGATGATAATAAATTCGTCAAATCTTCTACACCACGAGCACCATGAATAGAATCAGTCTGTTGTAATATACTAATTGCTTCATTATGTGCCAATTCTTCTTGTGTCGGTGGAGTAGGTGGCACATACGGCACGACCTCCGCCGCCTCCAGTGCGTTGCGGACGAGCGGATCGGTGAATTGATCGAGGCTTGTGTACAGCGTCTTTTGGACGCCTGGCCTGATGCCGTACTTGACGAGGATCTCGGTGTCGGTCGGCAGAAATTCGACCTTGAATTGTGTTCCTGCTTCGTTTTTGTGTATGATTCGTGGCATTGGAAATCTCCTTTATACGTATGATTATGTGTACGTCCTAATTTCGTCACCCATCCAATCTGTCTGACCCGATATATCATGTATTTCGGTGAATAACGTGTTGTCATTAGAAATTTCGAATGTCCATGCCCTCGGCATTGCCGGAACACCTCCATAATTAGGGAAGGTAGGGTACCCAATGTCATACCGCGCTACAGGCCTATCAACACGCGCCGAAAGTACTACCCGTGGCTCTACAAAATTCAGGGCCGTTGGGTGGAATCCCCAGGAGTGATCATTAGTAGGATATATCGGTGTGTGTACAAACGGCCTCATTGTGGCACTATTAGAAGGATGACTACACCCCGCATATGTTGGCGTTATTAACTCACCCACCTCGTCGTACAATCGTAAATATTGGAATCGAACAGCTGGAGTTACCCCACTAAGTTCATACCCATTATTCTCAGAAAACACCCAACGAACAAAATGAGCATCCGGTTCTATCGCAGGCCTAGCGTTATCCCGCAACACGCCCCAATATGCCCCAGCACCGTAAACCCCACCAATCTGCGAAGTCTTATCCGGTTGAACTATACCCGATTTTGAAAAAAGCGTCGTAAATGTCTCCCCATCATTAGACCCCTGGATCTCGAAAGACACAACCGCAGCATTTTGAGCACTTCCCTTCAGAAAATATCGGAAATACTTACCAGCCACAGGCGTCGGTAACGTATATTGTAACCACACAGGCCCTGCCGTGGTGTAAGAAAAATAATTGTCCGTAGTTGTTAGATGATGCCAAACCCCATTAAACGCTTTGTGTGGACCGTACGCATGATCCAAGTCGTTATTATGCGAAGCCGAAGGTGTCCCACCAACTAAAAGATTATTCATCCCACCATCTAGAACCTGAAACTCCCCCACCCCAAAATTTCGCGAACTTCTAGTCTCATACATAACCAACCGATAAATGCTATAGGCCGTATCGTTTACTCGGTCGGCCTCCAAGTCAGATAACCCATACAAACCACCCCAACTCTGCCACATATGAGGAAAAAACCCATTTATATTCGCCATGTCTCCCCCCTATGCAATCACGCCGACGAAGGCCACTGCCAGCACTGCCGCCGCTGTCTCGGTGTCACCCGGCGTGGTGGCGATCTCAATTCGATCCCCGTCCGTAAGCGTGTTAATGGCACCGATAGCGGTTGAAATGTCCTTGTTGACTCCTGCTGCCGAATCGATCTCCTGCGCACCCGTCAATAGATTCACCCCGCCGATTTTGATCTGCGAAATCGACGGCTGTGTCCCTGTGAGATTGAGAGTCCCAAGGCGTGCATGGAGTCCCGTCAGATCGATTGTCGGGCCGCTGTACACATAGGTCGTCCCGTTGGC
>SKJB01000140.1 GCA_007116145.1 Limnochordia bacterium
AGATCAGCGCCGACAGCGAACTTCCCAGCGGCTAGATCTACGTCATCAACAGCAACTGCTTCGAACGTCGTGCCATCCTGGTTCACAGAGTTGTGGATAACAATCGCCTGAATCAACACTGGTTCTATCCTCAGTCAGAGGTGAACCGATTATAGCAGCTTCAGCCGCTGAACGCTCTCCGTTACGACTGAAAACTTACTAATCGTAACTGTACCAGCAGCTACACTCGCCGTAGTCTCAGCGATCGCGCTCATTTGACCAACGGTATAATCTACACCCTCACGGCTTTTAGTTACTACGTTAACAGAGCTAACATCGGCAGTGCTTGCTGCGACACTGTTTTCAATTGGATTCACTGCGCTAACATCACCAGTAGCGGCAACCTGCGCAACACCAGCTGTCTCAACCGAATACCGAATGTTACCAACAGAACCCCGGCCACCATCTACGATCGCTCTCTTTCCAGCTTAGTTTTCCATGGGCTGATCATTGGTTTTCAAGGTGCAGAAACAATGATATCGGCATGTAGAAGGCTAAACTATGCCTATTGAAACAGTATTTGACGATGAGATTAGCATGATATTTGGCCACCTATGCATCCTCTCTACTCCATTTATCGGCATGTAGAGCATTCATCTTTAGCCAAATCATGAAAAAAAGATGAATCGTTATCGGTGACCACTTGGGGACTACCCAGTGGGCAGTCCCAGGCCATTACGAACGGCGTGACACGCAGTCTATGACCCTTGTGCACTCGAGAGTCTTCGCTCCAAAGCTGCAAAGCCACCTTGTATTCATAACGCATATGTGATACGACAGTCACATGAGGACAGGAGTGAGTTCCTGTAAGAGTTAGTTACCTAAACGGACGATAACCAGCTTCTCTGAGGAATCGACCAGCTAGCGGAAATACGTTACTTAGAATCTTCATGCGTCACAGCAGTCACTCTAGGTCGAAGAGGTGATTAGATGGAGTTGCTATACGGGTACAAGTCCATGCTGCAAGACCAGGAGAATGACTCGGAAGTGTTGTCGTTACTTTGGTCCATCGAACATGACGTTTTTATTATTGATGAGACGGTAGAACTGCGCCGCAAGGTCATCGAGGCCCTGCGGAAGATGGGGGAGAACCAAATCGTCGACGAGGTGCAAGAAGGTTTAGACAGCATTGTTTCTAGATAAAGAAAGTCGCTCGCAGTCTAGTGGAAACCGCTCTCTTTGAACTATCCAGTGTATCCCTGGGGGAAAAGCGGCGGTATTTGAAGGGAGGAGCATGATGAACCACAAATCTGAACCTATTGCTGTATCTCAAGTTACTTCGCTTTCTGTCTCGCTTGTAAAAGATTTAGCTTTGATCACGAGATACCTACCAGACCGCTCTGAAATCCTGCAACATCTTAAAAATGCTGGTATAAGCTTCCTTCTGCACTTATCGGTTAAAAGCCAGATTATTACTATGATATCGATATCTTGGTACTGGCTTTGTATTCTGCTCAACTTTTCAGTGTTATGATATTACTTATGATTAAATATGAAAAATTCGGAGCGGATGTCATTAATCAGCTTATGCAAGGACCAAAAGATTTTAAACTTGTGGTTTGGCTTATGGTGTTAGCTGTAGGAGAATCAATTTTTGTGGTTAAAATATGTAGTATTGTTAGTCCAATCATGCCAGGATCTATTTTAGACAACGACGCGTTAGTTTATGCTTTTTTTGAAATGAGCTTATTGGCGCGTGTCGTTGTAGTTGCTTTAATACCTTCATTCTGTGAAGAATTAATATTTCGAGGGGTTATAACCAAGAGACTAGCACAGAGCTATAGTGAAGTGAAATCAATAGTGCTATCTGCTATACTATTTTCTGCCTTTCATTTATCGTTGGTGCAGATGATCCCAACATTTTTAGGTGGTTTGCTTTTAGGTTTTGTTTATATAAGGACGAAAAATATATATTACGCCATATTATTACACTTTTTTTACAATTTCGTGATTGTTGTGTCGTCTGAGGCAATAGAAAAGGGTTATTTACACCGACCAGTTTGGTTTACAGTTGTTGGAATTGTCTTCGTTGGAGTAGAACTGTTGCAAGTTATGAAGAGGAGTAGTGTTTGGTGTATTTTATCAAAGCACCCCTTTCTAGAGTGTTGTAAGAGTTATAAGTTAATGTATCAAAGTACTAAGGCTCATCGCGCTTTTTGGTGGATAGCCTACATTATCAATATCGATCCATTCGCGTGGACCGATCGTATTGTGAAAATAGACTGAATTCGGATTTAGCAGGAACACTTGACTGTGACGTCTAACTTTAGTTTATACCACTAAACTGAAGGAGGTCAAGTCTGAAACATAAGCTATGAAGGTTAACACTAAAAAAGGACAAGGGTACAACTTAGGGACATAAAAGTTCTGGATGGTAATTAATTGATCAAAATAGCGCGAATCGCGTGATAATTACGTATATAATTCAGAAAGAGGTATAATAGTCGGAGAAGTAGAATAACGAAAGTAAAACACGGATTAGGGTGTGATCTTGTGTTTAACACTTCCCAGACGTACCTAACCGAATCTTTAGTTGGAATCCTGCTTCTAGCCTTGTTAATGCCATCTTGTGTTTTCACAACACAATACCCTGTTGTGCCTATCTGTGCACCAGTTGTTCATTGGGATCAAGAACATGGATCTAGACGGACAAGACGATGCCGTCTTTCAAGGCGACAAGTCCTTCGATAAATCAAACTTATCACAAGATTAAAAAGCAATAATTTGACAGGCATTACGAAATCCCTCTTTAAATAAATTCCTGATGTAACTCTATCTCCTCTTGTTTGTGAGCCTTGAAACTTGGAAGACCCGTTCCACGCTTATAAGAGAAAAGGAACCCATCGAATGGCCCTTAGTATGCGAGCAAAACGCCTGGATTATCTTCCAGTATATCTACGAACACAGGAATAGGCCATCTGCTAAGGATACCCCTTGTTGCTTATGCTAACACGGAAGCCAAACCATCGATAACCGTTTAAAAATTTCGAAAAACCCTTGTCCCACCGGGTACTACTGAGTATGCTCTATTACAATCTATCAGGGGAGAACTGTTACCAGTGACACCCTTGCCTGCTGGTTGTCTTCCCGCTGGTAGGGTGACAGGGCTTCTTTCAGCCTATTGGCGCAGTAAGCATGCCAGGCGCACAAAACACTGGTCCGTTCCATTGGGTTTTCAGCCAGGTCTTGAAGAACTGCAAATCCTGCAGATAGCCCTGAATGGTCTTGGGGCTTTTCTCTTGCTGGCTAAGCACATTCCTGTACTCATCCAAGGCATGTACTATTAACATAGGCCTCTCTCCTCTCGATATTTCTGCCAAAACCCTGACCGAATCTAAGCTTTGGCGCACTCTATATATCACTTAGAAACGCCGGAATAGCAAGGCTTTCTTCCTATTACTAAAGGGATTTTCGGGACCTCGTTTCCAACAACAAAGCAGCCATTCGTTGTAGCAAAACGGCTGCATACTTGCCTTCCACTATTTAGTGTGATTGTCGTCCATCGGGGAAACCCATAAGAAAAAGCCCGCCGCACACGGCAGTGATCCAAGGTTTTGTCAAAATCGATTAAGAATATCATGGTGCCCTACGTCCAAAACGACAATGAGTCGTTCTCCTTCGTAGTACCAGATTATCCGAATATCCATATTTACGCTACACTCAAACAAAGCGTCTGCCCCTTGGATCCTCTTCGCTCTCAAAGAAGGGTGCATCGGATTCTTCGACAGAAGCTCCACTTTTCTCTTGATCTGCTTCTTCTCATGCGGGTGAAGCTTTTCGAAGTTCTTTAGGAAACGGCCTGTATACGTTATTTTATACACAAGTAGCCTACCCGTTGTTCCCATCAAGCTGGGCGAATAGTTCATCGACGCTATCAAACATCGGCTGTTCTCCTGCGTGAATCCTTACCCTGATATCGTTGATTTCTTCCTTCAGCTCATCAAGATATTTCTTCGGATAGACGGCCACTGGCATGATCTGAATCGTGCCGTTCCTTTCGATAACCTCCAGCTTATCTCCTTCTTTAAGACCTAGCTTCATAACAAGCTCCTTCGGAATGGTGACTTGAGATTTCTTGCGAAGCTCAGTAATCACTATGCTCACCTCTGTACCTAGTCGGATATTCCGACTTTCCTACCCATAGTATACCTTTTTTTGCTGGGTTATGCAATAGAATATAGGCTGGCTCGAAAGACAATTTTTACCATCTAGTTTGGATACTATGGCTGAAAGGCGAGGGCCAAATTAATCTAAAGCCTTTCGAGCAGCACGTATGCAGTATCCATGTGTCGAAGGGCATCCGTCGGGGAATCCCATGGTGACCGTAGTGTTTAGTGTTTGTTTCATCCCGACTGCTGGCCGTGACCGATTGCCCTAGCCATCCTTTGGATCATTAGGGCTGCATACTCACCTCGGACTGTTTCCTCTGGGACGGCATGCTGACGCCAATACTCTGGGGTGTTAATGATACCGTGTTCTGCTAACACCTCAATAGCGTCGTCCAGGCTAAACCTCACAGGACCGACATCTCGGCTCAGCCCCACCTGTTCCAAGATGGCACCGGCTAGCACCTCCACTATCCTCTCCCGCTTGGTATCAAAGCGGAGGTTGTCCTTGGTGTGATCAATGAAGCCCACCTCGACCAACACCGCTGGGGCTTTGGTTTCCCGCAGCACTTGGAAGTTTGCCATCTTCACACCACGATCAGTGAACCCTAGATCCCGCAGTCCATTTTGAATCCGCTGGGCTAGGCTCACCGCATGGGGATCAGCCTTGGGGTAGACATAGGTTTCCACACCTTGGGCTGTTTCTGGCTGAAAGGCGTTTCTGACTACTACAATCCCCACCGCACCCATCAAGGTCTATGCCATCACCTGGATATCTAGCTACATCGGTGACGAGAAGGAAACTTGGCGCAAAGCCTGTGCTACATGGGCTGTACTATATGTGTCCAGGCTAGTACCAGTGTAGATGATGGGTTCGTATCTTCTACCCTACATGCTGCTCATATGACTGTTTGAAGGAGTCGGGAATCTTGTAGCGGTGTGTCAACCACTAATTCGCGTTTTTTAGCATAATTGGATTTCACACATCCTAGCGGAAGTAGACACGAGAAATATACTGAAGAACCATCCGTTGTGCAGTAAAGAAAGATCCATTCAGGGCGATAGCGTTGATCATTACTTCGAGAAAGCCCTCTGGATCGTTATAGTATAACGGCATAACAACATTTTCCAACTTATTGTATAAGGAATCCGCGTCGTGGGCAGTAGGATCTGCAGATACAGGGCTGCTCAATTGATCATAGCGATCACCTATAGCCCAGCCAGTCCTGTTCTCGATACAACCCTCAAGCCACCAACCATCCAGAATACTTAGACTAGGGACGCCGTTGATCGCTGCTTTCATACCACTTGTGCCGCTAGCCTCATTAGGAGGCAGAGGGGTGTTCAGCCAAACATCTACCCCAGCTGTGATCAGTGCCCCAAGCTCCCAATCGTAGTTAGGTAAGTAAACAAGATGGATCCTATCGGAGAACCGCTTATTTGACTGAATAACTCGTTTGATTTGCTCTTTACCTTGGTGATCATGCGGATGTGCTTTTCCGCCGTAGATCACTTGGATTTCACCCACTTCGCCGGCAATAGCGTTCAGTCTGTCCAAGTCATGCATCAACAGGTCAGCGCGTTTGTAAGGAGTGGCCCTGCGAGCAAACCCAAGGGTGAAAACATCAGTTCTTAGGCTGGTATTCATCTGACTATTTACCCATGTGATTAGGTTTCTCTTGGCTTCCTCGTGCGCAGCGCGAATCTTCGATGCCGGTATTCGCAGAACATAACGCAGACTGAAATTGTCTTCACACCAGTCGGGAATGTATTCATCAAAGAGAGCAACAAATGGTTTGGCAGCCCAGGTTCTCACGTGAACACCATTGGTGATGGAATCTATGTCGTAATTGGGAAACATTTGCTGGGATATTTGGCCATGCCGTTTGGCTACACCGTTAATGCGATCACTTAAATTGAGGGCAAGATATGTCATGTTCAGCTCTCCCTTATAACAGAAGACATCACACATATCTCGAATGTCCTGCCTCCCTAAGGTTTGGATCGCCATGTCCAGGGGAAACTTATCATGACCAGCCGGGACAGGGGTATGGGTGGTAAACACACACAATTTGCGAACAGCTGCGATATCCTCGTTAGAGAATGAAGTACGCTCAGACTTTTGGCCCTGTTCATCTAGGAGTTCCATCGTCAGCAATGCAGAGTGTCCTTCATTCATATGGAAACGAGTGATCTCCTCGTAACCAAGGGCGCGCAGCATGCGCACGCCACCAATGCCAAGGACGATCTCTTGACAAAGTCGGTAGTACAGATCGCCTCCATATAGGTGATCTGTAAGTGTGCGATCGTAGTCACTATTCTCTTGCAGATCTGTATCGAGTAAGTACACAGGGACGACACGACCTGTAATCCCTTTCACGCGATACTCCCAGGCGCGTACATGTACGGTGCGTCCGGCAATGGTTACCTGTATACGCTTTTCTTGTTCGGTTAAGTACTGCTCAATGTTCCAGCTATCCGGTTCTCCATGTTGCCAGCCAGTCTCATCAATATACTGACAGAAATAGCCTTTGCGGTGCAGCAGTGTTATACCTACTGCGGAGAGGCCCAAGTCTGCAAATCCGCGCACTGTATCGCCGGATAGCATACCCAAGCCACCGCTGTAAGTTCTCATAGAGGGTGCCAATGCAATTTCCATCGAAAAATAAGCAAATCTAACACTCATTGTCTATACCTCCTTAGTGATCTCGCGCTATCTATCTAACCCGTGTTCTTAAGTGGTTTCACGCAGTCTCTTCCACTTCACCTTGCATAATGGCTTCAAACTGCTCCTTATTGAGCGTTTTTTTCTCCTTAAGAGCAACCACCACTGCTTCTAGCTTATCACGGTGTTCATTAACCACCGATAGGGCTGTATCGTAGCAGCCTTCAACTAGCTGTCGGACTTCCTCATCGCTACTACTGTTGAGTAGATTTTCTAGATCGGCCCCAGTAAATCCAGTCGTCCGTCTAGCTAGTATCCCTACATCCACATCGCCCAAAGGCTTGTTTCTCGCAAGGATTGCCAAGATCTCTTCCTTGCCAGCCACATCAGGGCGATCGACGATTACTTTTCCGTCAAAACGACCTGGTCGCAACAAAGCGGCGCATTCTTCTTGGCATTCGCGATGCACCAACAAACATTTCCACAAATTCCAAACCACTGATACGAAAAAAAGCAACCGAGCGTCGAATCTAAACATATACAAGCCTTTGAGCAAAAGCCTGATCCGTTCTCTCTGTATCTTTACATGATTCTTACTCTGCCTAGCTTTGAACAAATGGATAAGGTTTGCCGCTATGAATAGCGAGTACAGTATGGCTTACACAGCGTTGCCACCGTGCACAAAGCAATGACCTAGCGCTCCGATCATAACAAAATCCGCGGAATATTGAAACAGCGAATTTGATACACTTACCAAAGGTAGTTCAAATAGTTCTGTAATGGTCCATTTGAAAGGCAGAAGCTAAATTGCTGCCAATATCGTATATCTTTGCACAAATGTTAAGTCGCTGGCACGAACCGACTACCCCATGATCTAATCGATAGGGAGGCAGCATCCTCCCTATCTAGAGAGTGTGACTAGTGTATTGCTCGTTTATTTTACAAAGTACTTATTGTTTATAAATTTGTAGAGTTCCAAGACTGCTATCAATGGTATGGCAAGTATCAGTATTTCAAACCATTCAAATAGCGTTACCGGCTCTGATCTTAGAATTCTCTGCATAAAAGGAATATGCATGCTCAAAATATGAATCCCTTGTGCTGCCAGAACGCCAAATATCAACATGTAATTCCTGCTGATCGGCACTTTGAAAGCGGATGTATATTCAGAACGACAATTAAACACGTGAACATTCTGCAGGATCACCATAAACAGTAAAATGACATTCCGCGCGTGGAATTCATTGACCATCTGCACTTGTATCAATACATACCATAGTCCAAAGGAGAGTACGCCCATGGTGAGACCAGAAACCAGAGTTTGGGCAATCATCTGCGGATTAAATATTTTTTCTGTTGGTTTTCGAGGCTTTCTCTTCATTGCTCCTGGTTCGCCACCTTCAAAAGCTAAAGCCACATCCTGAATACCATTGGTAACTAAATTAAGCCACAATAACTGCACTGCCAGCAGTGGCAGTGGCAGACCTGCAAAAATAGCCGCTAAAAAAATGAATACTTCCGCAGCACCGGTAGAAATTAAGAGATAAATCACCTTGCGGACATTATCATATGCGAAACGCCCCTCTTCTACCCCTGACACAATGGAAGAAAAATTATCATCCGTAACAATCATGGCGCTTATTTCCTTTGCCACATCTGTACCAGAACCCATTGCTACGCCAATATTAGCTCTGCGTAATGCAGGTGCATCATTAACACCGTCTCCGGTAACAGCTACAAATTCTCCCTGATTAATCAATACTTCTACAATTTCTAATTTCTGAATTGGTAAAACTCGGGCAAATACATGAGTCGTATTCACGAGTTCAATATAGACGACGCTATCCGATGGACCAGCATCAGCTAACTGATGTCCAGTAATGACATCCTCTCCTTCGTAAGCAATGCCTAAGTCCTTAGAAATGGCTTGGGCTGTTAAAGGGTGATCTCCGGTAATCATAATAACCTTAATACCAGCATCTTTACACTTATTGATTGAGGCCCGAGCATCTGGCCGAAGTGGGTCAATAAAGCCAACCAAGCCATATAGAATCATTTTTGGCAGATCTCCACTTTCGTATACGTCTTTTTTTTCATAACCTTCACAATTAACGCCTGCGACTGCTAGAATGCGATACCCTTCAGCTGCAATATCTTCTGCCTGTTCTAAGATACCTGTTTCATCTAATGCTATATTGTTGCCTTTTACATGCATTTCATTACACATTGCAAGTATGGTTTCTACAGCACCTTTGGCTGCAATAAGGGTTTGCGGACCTTTTTGATAAAAAGCTGCTGCAAATTTCTTTCCCGATTCGTAAGGAATCAGACTTAGCAATTCTACTTCATTATGAAAGTCGTCTGGCTCAAAACCTGCTTTATAACTCATCGCTAAAAATGCAACATCCATGGCATCGCCGTGGTGTTCCCATTTGCCATTATTTTTACCTAATGACGCTTCGTTTGCCAAAACAGAATATTGACAAAGTTCATAAAGCTGGTCCCTTTTGCCATTTTTGCTCTTTATTTCGCCCTGTCCATTATAGCCCTGACCTGTAACATCAAATAATTCTCCTCCCGGCAGCTTTATTAAACGTGCTGTTTGCTGGTTGACAGTTAGAGTACCAGTTTTATCACTAGCTATGACTGTGCAGCTGCCAAGACTCTCTACAGTTGGCAATTTCCTGACAATAACATTATGTTTTGACATTCTGGAGACGGCGATGGATAAAGCCACCGTTAGAGCAACAGGCAGACCCTCGGGAATCGCTGAAACTGCCAAAGCCACAACAAAGAAAAAAATCGAAACAACATCCATACCCTGAAATCGCAAAATAACACCTAGCAAAATGCTGACTATAATAATAATGCTACTAATCTGCTTTATGAATTTTTCCATCCTCATAACTAAAGGTGGCTTGGCACTTTCAGACTCTATGACTTGTTCTGCTATTTGCCCAACTTCCGTACCATAGCCTGTTTCTGTAACAATACCCAGCCCTCTCCCGGTAGCTATCGTTGAGCCGGCAAAAGCTATGTTTTTTCGCTCACTGATTTTGAGTTCTTTGGCCATAATTCCAGTTGTCTTATTTGCCGCAAGGGATTCCCCAGTCAAAAAGCTTTCATCGGCAGATAAATTGTTGACCATCAGCAACCGCAAATCGGCCGGAACCATATCACCGGACTCCAGTAAGACCAGATCACCCGGAACCAGTTCTTCGGCGGGAATCTCTATTTCTTCATTATTCCTTCTTACGCTAGCCTTTATTTTTAGCAACTGCTGTAAACTGGCAGCACTCATTTCTGCGTTGTACTCTTGATACGCTCCCAAGCCGCTATTTAGAGCAATAACAATTACAATGAAAATAGAATCAGTCGTCTCTCCTATAGCAAGGGAAGCCAACGCTGCTGCGCTAAGAATGAATATTAAAGGATTTTTAATCTGACGAAATAGAATTTCCAGCAAAGCTGGTGGTTTTTTTGCCGGCAACTCATTCAGCCCATACAGTGCTAGCCGCTTAGCAGCTTCTTCTTTCAGTAATCCGGCTTCGCTACTGTCTAATTTCTCGAAGACCTCTTTTTCTGCATAAACGTGCCAGTTTTCTTTCTGTAAATTCATAATTGTCTCCTTCCATCTCGTTAACGGATTAGTGGCTGAAAACCCCAATATGCCTGAATTTGACCCCAAAAATAAAAGGGTGATATCCTCTGACCAGTCGAAGTATTAGGTAAAACACAAGACACCAGACTGGAGGGGCTCACCCATGCCTATTATATTAGGAGATTTAGAGCGCGAGCTTCATAGTCCTTAATAGGATACAAATCCGATTCCTCCTACTTCTACTCTTTTAACCCATCACAATTATATCGAGAAACAGCCTCTAATAATAGGGGACGTTTAGGCAAAGTTTGAGCCTATACTTGAGTATGGAAACACCTATTTATCCGAAGCCTGAACGAGCTCCTTTCTAACCTCGACTGGCAATAACTGCGCTAAAGTACATGAAGCTAAACCTATCAAAGTATCGGCCCCGCCGTAATATACTAATAGTTCATCTTCATCATCTAATATATCCACATCTCTAGAAGAAACTACTCCACAGGTGAAAACAACTAGGAACCCAACTTCTGCCTGCTAATCCTGTTTCAAAAGCATCTTCCGGCTCTAGACAAGGGTTCGGAGCTCTGTAGAGAACCTTCGACGGATCATTGAGCGCTGCACTCCTAGTCGATAACAATGGCGACAGTCTACCCCGTGATAGAAATGCAGCCAGCCGTACTTGGTTTTTAGAGGTGGTGCACCGGCTCCAATCTTTATCGCGTCCCACATAACACCTGAACGGGAAAGCAAACGTTAAAAATAATATGAAACATTTTAAATTTAATGAAAAGATTAGAAAGGGTATATCTGCACCCAATAGAGATTTATCTGAAAAGTCAGAACCCGAGGGAGTCGTAGCTCCAATCCGAAGAGACGGCCATACCATCCTAAGTGTCAGGACATTTTCTTTAATTTCTCTCCAAAAAGTCCTTGACTAGCCCACCTACGACGATGGCAGGATCGCCGGTGAAAGTATTTTCTGATAATTTAGCGCTGCGTCCCAAATTCCTGCCCTTGGATGCAAAATACTACAGGATTATTCCAAAACCCGCTCCTTCAAGGCATCTCTCCATCACATTCCACTTCAGTTGAATTGTACCATGTCCTTCTTCAAAGGGCACGCTCCATAAGGTCGGATTTCGCCGCACTATCTCTTGCTTGTTCATTCTTCCTCAGTTTTTTGCACTATAGAAGCCCCATCTGTTGTAGTAACCCTTCACACTTTTGTCGCCCAGCTAGACTGTGATATCAAGTGAAACTGGCTACACTAGCTGGAAAATTCATCCTCCGTTATTTTGCATCTGACCCATTGGAAACTGTTGGCTGAAGCTCGATATTGTGGATATTTTTGGCAACAGTTTTGAATTTTGAAATGATTACACTGCAAAAGTCGATAAAACGGCCTTTCCCAGCCGATAAGGCAGGATATTCCTAAGTGAATATCAAAGTAAGATGGAGATATCAGAAGATATACTTTGATAACACAAGATAATCTTCCTGGAGGTGATTTCATGTTCCGCAAGAATGATGATCATAGACAAATTGACCTGTTCAATACCGCTACCAAATGCTAATGACGGCCTATATGATTGTCTACTGTGAATACAGTCCACGATTACCAAGAAGGCACTACCGTAGGCTATAACCCTCGCTATCATGGGCGTGCTAGCTATCAGCCGCTGATAGCTTTCGAAGGCAATCGCAAAGCTGCGATCCCTGCGGTTCTTAGAAATGGCACGTCGCCAAGTTCTGACTAAAATACTAGAGTTCTACCGACAGGCGAAAGATCGTCTGCCCGCAGGTGTGAATCTAGGTTATGTTAGGGCCGATCGAGGGTTTGGCAACGACTAATTTATGTAAGTGTTTTCAGAAGACTAAACGAAATAATTATTATCAAATATACCTTATGCTTGGTATGATGGAAGCGGTAACCACACAAGCGGATAAGCTTCTCGAAAAGCTAGCTAACTCCCATTCTTTCGAGGTAGTCGATTCCCTGCTTTATGATTTTTATAGGAGCAACCATGCCTCCTTCCTGCAATCCAGGTGCATAATACGACAGTACATAGTGCTACAGGGGAGACCCCGTCGGATCGTTATCTGAGGGATATTCAACATGTAAAAGTGCCGATAAGCCCTGATTGGCTTAACAGTTGCTTCATGAACCGTGTCACAAGGCGCGTAAAGAATGATGCCACTATTGTTATAGACAAAGTATTGTATGATGTCCCCATGCAGTTCATCCGATGCCGTGTGGAGGTGCGTTATCTTCCTGGTGATGTTTAAGAGCATCCAAGAGTACTTTGATAACATGAGCCAAAACAAGAAAATCCATCACATAGTCTGTTTGGATGAAGCGCAGTATTTAAACAGCGATATCCTCAGAGATATTAAGATGCTGACTAATTTTTACATGGATTCAAAAAACTGCTTCTCCCTCATGCTCCTTGGACAGCCCATGCTTAATAACATACTTATGAGGCAGTTGGATACATTAGAAACCGATTTACGCTGGCTGGGGCTTCTCCGTCTATAATGGATGATAATGCCATGCTTTCCGCTTATAGTAGTTCGGGAGGGTCTATAAGGAAGCTTAATCTTATCATCACAAAAGCACTGATGATTGGGAGACAGAACAATAAGCAAAACATTGATACGGACATCATCCTTGCAGCGATCGATGAAATTGAACTGATATAGGGGGCAAATAGAATATGGGAAAACACTTTGTCAACTCAGCGCATAAGGAGCGTTATATTAATTAGACTCGGTTTTAACCTTTACAATGGTTGGTCAGATAGGTACACAACACCTAGTTCGCTGCTTGGCTGTCTTGACGGGCGCAACCTATTGCTCGCGGGTAATGCTATAATGATACGATTTAATGAAATTTACCGGAAGGGCTTGTTGACTAATAAACCTGCTACAGAGATGAGATCGCAATTGCGGTCTCATCTTTTTACAAATGAAGGAAAAACCACAAAGTGCAGTTATAAATAGCAATATTTTGCGTTCGTAGCGTTAACTTGCAGTTAAAGCTACTGAGTTGTTACTGGCAATTTGACGTTCGTTATTGCTACAATGTGACGTTTTACACACATATGATTTTGCAGTGGAATCACCCACTATTTTCAACTATGCTTGCTAAATCTCGAACAATTGTGTTTATACTATATTTGTTTAACATTTCCTTCTTTGCTGGATGTTCTGGCTATAATGTGGTATGCTGGTACTGCTCGTCAAGTATGGTGGGAAGGAAGCGCAGGCTTTAGGTCTGCGCAATCAATGGATCAGTGGGACAAGGAACCCGCCGTCGTGAACGCCGAAACCGGCTGGGAGGTCTTCGTCCGGTGGCACAAGAAATGGCTCGCCGTATTGGTCGCCGTGGGATGCGCTGTACTCTGGTTGGCTTCTGGATTGTGCTATCGGCTTCCATATCCGATTCAGAAGCATAACAAAGTCGATGTTTCGTCGATCCGCCAGACCAGTGCAGGATGCGTCTCACGAGGTTGTCCGCACTTGGGAAGATCGGGAACGTAACGCTCCCATGTCACAATGCTATCACAATAGGAGGTTGGTGTTATGAAAGAAACATACGCTGTTTTACCCGGGCAAACTCAAACTGTTTCTCTGGATGATTGGGATCCCAACGATACGCTTGTAAATAAGAAAACGGCGGCCAAAGCTATGCACAGTTATCTTAAGCGAATGGTACAATTGCAGGAGTTGCTCTACGCGACCGGCCAGTACGCCCTGCTAGTAGTGTTGCAGGGAATGGACACCTCTGGCAAGGATGGGACTATCAAAAAGGTCTTCCCCAGTGTCAATCCTCAAGGAATAAATATCGTCTCTTTTAAAGTACCCACCGCACAGGAGCTCAGTCACGACTTCTTGTGGCGCATTCACCGGCAGACGCCAGCAAAAGGCTCGATTACAATCTTTAACCGCTCACAATACGAGGATGTCCTAGTTCCTGTTGTCCACAACCTGATCGACGGCGAGACTTGCGAAAGCCGTTATCACCAGATAACTCAGTTCGAAGATATGCTAGTTCGAAACAACACCATTATCCTGAAGTTCTTTTTGCATATTTCGCGTGATGAACAGAAGAAGCGGCTAATGAAGCGGCTGAACAAGCCAGATAAACACTGGAAACTCAGCATGGCCGACTTACGCGAACGAAAACGTTGGCCCGACTACATCCATGCTTACGAAATGGCACTTTCGGCCTGCAGTTCAGAAGCCGCTCCCTGGTTTATTATCCCGGCCAACAAACGCTGGTATCGCAATTACGTCATCGCCGGGATCATCGTCGAAACACTAGCTGCCTTAGGTCTGAAGTATCCAGAAGCTTCCGAGGATTTCTCCAACATCACCATTGAGGACTAGCTACTGTGTTGCGACAGCATTTTCCTCTGGCCTGTCGCTCGGCCACTCGAGCGGGTCAGTTCGTTGAGAAGCGGTACGGCTGGATGGGAATGGAGAGTTTCTGGCAGTGTCAACCCCGGTGCCGATGCATCATCTGCTCTCGGACCATGGGGACGTTGCAGGGAATTGGCAACGGATCCGCTGCTATTCGATAGCTCGAAGAGCCTTCTTGGGGATTTCATTGGAAGGATCTGATATTCGACTTGTTCCTAGCTTAGACGATCTTCAGACGCTATGGGTTTACGCCAGCGGAGGCTCCTAGGAATGTGCTCGAAAATCTAAGCATTAGGATGGTTTTGCGGTGATTTTCGATATTTTTCAGACAATTCAGGCGGGCGTTTTCGCAGACTGTGTTCTTTGCACTCTGCTGGTCCCTTCCAGGCTATGTGACCGCATTCTTTAAAACATCTGTCCAAATGCAAGCAGAGATCAATCTCCTGCGAGCAGAATTGTCTTTGGTAGTAGGTGACTTTCATTCGGGAAAACGCAAGAAACCGAAAACAACGAAGGATTTTCGGATGATCTGGGTATTGAACTCTCGATTCTATACAGACAGCTACCGACTGAGTGCTTTCTACACAAGACGGACAATTGCCAACTGGTTTCGACAAGCGTTCAGGATCTATTGGCGATGCAAGTCTAAGGTCCTCTATGTATTGGTCATTATCCATCATGGCACCCATCGTATTGTACATGTTGCTGTAACTCCAAATCCATTCTGGACGATGCAACAGTTTCGGGAGGCAACTCCTTTCGGTGATGGACCGAAATATCTTGTCCATGACAATGAACCTATCTTCGTCTCCAAGAAGTTTCAGGAACTCCTCCGACATACTGGAGTTAAGTCCGTAAGAACCACTAAGGAATCTCCCTGGCAGAATCCCTATGCCGAAAGAGTGATTGGCAGTATCCAGAGGGAGTTATTGGATCTCAATCCTCCCTGGATCCAGAAGCCCTTGCAGGCCATGCTGAAGGAGTATACTTTTGACTACTACAACACCGAGAGGACACACCAGGGTATTGGCCAGACCACACCTATTCATTCAATGGACAAGCCACCCACAACCATGGTAGCACATTGACGTAGGCAGCACAAGCATTAGGAAGAGAACAAAAACAACCACACTTGCCCATACGATTCTCGCGTCTACGATCTGGTAGCAGTAGCTGGAAATAGCTCTGATAGTGGCCATCCTATACTTGTTTATGCAAACGACCGCTTGTTCGCAAGTATATCTGTGCTGCAATCAACACCACAATGCTAATGGCCACCGCAGCTATAATAATCGGGTAAGCCCAGCTAAACCCACTGTCGGAAACATGCTTGATCCCGATCCCGGCATACGCCCAGATAATTACCAGACCATAGGCAGCATCTTTATGTGAGAGCATCGTGACCGTACTGATCAGCAGTCCCACAATAAGTATGATCACTGTCCACGTAGCCTCCGGTATGCCAAAACCTTGCCATCCGATGCTCACTAGCCACGTGGTCACATTTGCGATGGTGGCAACCGTTATCCAACCGAAGTACACACTAAAGGGCAACTTTAACCAGGTGTCTTCAGAGCGTAGATTCTCCATAATAGCGATCAAGCAAACCAGGATACTGACCATGAGCACTAGGGATACTCCAATGAAGCCGTAATGCCAGGCAAAGATCCAAAGAGCGTTAGCAATAGACGAGATGGTAAAGAATATAGCCACGTTACGCCATTTAGGTTCTTGATAGAGTTTAGTGCTAGTACCAAGAATCCCTATTTGATACACGATGTACGCTCCAAGCAGCAAATAAATCAAACCCCAAATTGCAAAGGTCAATCCCGCTGGTGCAAACAGATCTGGATAGGAATCCGATACATCACCGGTACCTACTCCATTGATGGGCAAAGCATTTGCCAATGCATTCACAATGACCATCACCAAAAACGATAGTGTTGTTATAACCTTTAAGCCTGTAAACATCATACTCACTCCTCGTGGTTAGTCGTTCCTTTTACACTTTTCTGTGGTCGTCGGTATCTTAGGAATCTTTTGCACAAACTTTCTAAACTCCCGATAATGCCGTTTGAGCAAGTGAACAAAGGCTTTCTCATTTAGCCGCTCGCCTTTAGCATGTCATAATAGGCCAGCTGTTGCGTCCCCCTCAAAAGAAAGCCGGGCTGCCTGCTAACAAAACACTAGAGAACTAAACCCTATATGCTCCTCATACCTAAGGTATCTAACCGTAAGGAAACGAAATGGCATAGAGGGTAGAGGAACAGGATAAAAAGCGAAAGCTAATTTTGTAATGAAATCAGATAGGGGTTCAAAATTTGCCCTAATCCGAAAGGATGCAGACTTATCCTATGGTATTTCTTGGCGGGAAAGGATTGTAAACTTATGAATTTTAGTAACTCAACGACGGATAAAACCGAGAGGCTAAGAGACACAAAAGACCTTGCTACTCAATGGGAATCTATTGATTGGGCAAAAATGGAAAATGATGTTAATAGGCTACAAACCCGAATCGCTAAAGCAACAGCAAATGGTGCTAAGAATAAAGCCAAAAGACTGCAATACTTGCTCACCCACTCTTTCTCAGCCAAAGCTTACGCAGTAAGAAAAGTGACTACCAATAAAGGTAAAAACACATCTGGTGTAGACAAAAGGTTATGGTCAACATCGGCATCAAAAATGAAGGCTGTACTCGCACTTTCCGACAAACACTATAGAGCTAAACCTCTCAAGCGAGTCTATATCGCGAAGAAAGGGAAAAACAAGAAACGTCCATTAGGAATCCCAACCATGTATGACAGAGCTATGCAAACTCTATATGCGTTAGCACTTGAACCGATAGCGGAGACGACAGGAGATAATATCTCTTTTGGATTCCGCAGGGGCAGAAGCGCAAAAGATGCATGTGAACAAATATTTAATATACTTGCTAGAAAATGCGCACCAACATGGATACTTGAGGGAGATATTAAAGCTTGCTTTGATAATATCAATCATGACTGGCTTCAAGCGAACATCCCAATGGACAAAAGAATCATGAAACAATTCTTGAAATCAGGTTTCGTATACGAAGGCAATCTGTTTCCAACGGAAACAGGTTCACCACAGGGCGGGGCTATATCTAGTCTTTATGCAAACATGACACTAGACAAGCTCGAAAGCGTTATTCAAGACAAATATCACCGAAATTGAGAACCCATTCTTCCACGGTTCTCAGCAAATGATCTAGGCGTCCGATTGCCTGCTTCTGATCATAGAATACTGGTGAATTTGTAACATATAGAAAACTAACCGGCGTAAGTGTCCGAAAATATACTTCTCCACCTAGACCATGAACAACTAAAAAATCTCCCTCTTGTAATACCCGCTTATCTGTAGTCCGTTCTATCTTACCTCCAAGAATGTAAACAAACTCAAATAAATCCGCATCTTCACCGGATTTTAAGGAAAACAATTTATTTTCTACAATATTTTGCTTAATGACCTCTAAATCACCGCGTTTTGCTAGCAAATACAACTGCGTAGCTCGCTTACCTATTGTATCTTGTGATGCACCTTTAAAACCCCGTAAACGATATCCATAAGTATATCTCTGCTTCCTTTTTAACTCTCTTTTACTCGACTTATCCATATCTATTCAACATCATCTGCTAAAGACCTCTTTATAATACCCAGGAATTTTTTCCCTTTTAGAGGTGCACATCCATCTGTGGGAACGGAATGGAAATCTCATTCTCATCGAAAGCTAATTTCACTCGTTCCATCATATCAAAATAGGTCGGCCAAAAGTCTACGGTATTACACCAAGCTCTAACAGTAAAAATCAGTGCACTGTCTCCGTGTTCGCTAAGAACAACCATAGGCTCTGGATCAACAAGCAACATTGGATGATCAGCAACCATTTTTAACAATAACTCCTTAACCTTTAAAATATCCGATTGATAGCTAACTCCAAACTTCCATTCAAGGCGTCTAGTCGGATAGGCAGTATAGTTGATCGCACTAGAACTAGAAAGCTGATTATTAGGAATGACTATTTTGCGGTTATCTGGAGTATTAAGCACTGTATAAAATACTTGGATCTCTTTAACCTTACCCAGATAACCTTGAGCTTCGATAAAATCACCAACCACAAATGGCTTAAACAGTAGTATTAACACGCCCCCACCAAAGTTAGCTAAACTGCCTTGCAGCGCTAACCCAACAGCGAACCCAGCAGCTCCTAATATCGCAATAAACGATGTCATCTCGGCACCAAGCATGGAAGCAACAGTAATTGCTAAAAGAATTTGCAATACTGTTTTCACCAGCGGAACAACACTTGTCCGCAGCGTGGGATCAATAGCGAGTTGTTCTGTCTTATGCACAATAAATATGGATACCCTCTTAATAACCTTTAAACCAATAACCAAAACGACTATAGCCCATATAAGCCGTCCAATTAGTGGCAATACCATAGCATACAATAAATCAAATTGTTCTAGCATGAAAACTCCCCCTAGTATAAAATCAATCTTTTACTAATTAGACGTTATTTGATAAGTTCCTGCCTTCTTCTGCAAAGAGGGGGTAATTCCCTCAAGGGGTAGATTCGACAACTGGGAAATTGTCCTCCTCAAAAAAATACACCCTCTAATTCGAAGGCGCATCTGAAAAGTAAGCTCCTAAGACGCTCGCTCATAATTATAGCCTTAACCACAAATAGTAGTTAAGGTTATATAGAGACGGAATCCTAAATTACCATAAGCTGAACTAGGGAGATTACCAGTGTACCAACCAATCCTTAACGTGTGATGATCGTTATTAAAATCACCACCGCGTGTGACTCGTTGATGCGAGCTATATGCTGTAAAACACCATTCTGATACATTGCCGTGTATTACTTCCCTGATAGCGGGCTGCTAGCTCCCACTCATCTCTTGTCGGTAGACGATAGCCATCGGTCGGCTCTGCAATAATTTCGTTATGATCCAATATCGTTGCGTTCATTGCGATCTCGCCATTAGCTTTAGAAGGGCTCCTTTAGTCACCCGTAACATCCTTGTGCAAGAGGATAGACGCTCCCACTTTTATCCCGATCGCTCCTAAAGGAGCCGTTATCAGAATAGCTAGCACAGCAATAGCAAGAATCGTACCTCCTCCTTCTACCCCAGCTGCCAAAGGCATAGAACCAATAGCTGCCTGAACTGTAGCTTTAGGCATGTATGCGATCATGCAAAAAATCCTTTCCTTAATATTGAGATCTGTACCCAAGGTGGCTATCCAAACTCCTAAACTTCTACCCAACAGTCCAATTGCAATAATAGTCGCCCCAATAAGCCCAGCTTCAATAGCTACACCAATATCAACCTCTGCCCCAACTAATGTAAACAGAACAACTTGAGCAAATACCCACACCTTTGCAAGCTTTTCTGCAAATTGATTAGCGGAATTCTCTCGTTTTTCGAGAATAACCAAGCCGATTGTCATGACTCCCAATAGACTGGCCACGCCAAGGTTTTCACCTATCTCAAAGTACAAAATGGCCAATGCCAATAGCATTAATAATTTTTCCGTATTCCGGGTGTTTAGCGGTTTTAACTTGTAAACCTTAAGCAATACTACCGCCACTAATAAGCCGCCGAGTATTCCAGCTCCAATGCTAAGAGGTATCTTACCAATCTCGAACAGTAAGTTCGTCTGCCCTTGTACACCTAATCCTAGAAAAGTAGTGAACAAGGTAATTGCGAAAACATCATCAACGGATACTCCAGCTAAAACTAGAGTGGAGATTTATCTGTCTTCACCATAGCCTTGCTTTTTGAGATTTAGCATACCGGGCACCACTACCGCAGGCGAAACAGCAGCAAGTATAAATCCTAACATCCCCGCCTCTGCGAATCCGAAATCCAGTAGAGAGTATGACATTACCATAACTGTTATTCCCTCAAGAATACAAGGTATACTACTAAGCCTAATAGCGGCGCTACCTACTTTGGCAAAATTTTCCCGCTTTAGACCAAGGCCAGCCCTAACTAGAATAATGATTAAAGCCAGCGATCTAAGATCTTGCGAAATATTAAGCAATTCTACATCAAGTATATTAAAAGCATACGGACCGAGAACAATTCCTACTAGTAGCATGCCTAGTAGCCCAGGCAACCGTAACAGCGCCACTACTTTCCCTGCTACCAATCCAACGATAAGTAATAAGGCCAAGCTTCCTAACAAATACATCAGCTCCTTCATAAAAAAATAAGCCTCTACAAATAATAGAAAAAATCTATTATCTGCAGAAGCTATTGGCATCACGCGGTTTGGGAGGATTCCTTGGCGAGCTTCTCCACCATCTAATCTACCTCTTAAGGATACCATTTAGAAATTACAGCGTCAACCAAAAACTCACAAGTTAAATGAGAAGAGTCCTTGGCTCTTCAACTCCAAGTGTGGCGCAGATTCAACGGCAAACCTAGTTGAATGCGTTCTTGTTCTCTATCTGACTTGGACTCTTTTTCCTTGCATTCTAGGAACCTGCTCGGAAAGTACTTCTTCGTTTTTCGAGTTTACTCCTAGGTGTTTCTTAAGCCTTCTCTTGACTGATCGGGTGTTTATAGGACTTAAGAGATTCCTTCTCTAAGGAAAAGTTGTCGCATCAATAGCATTAACCGGTTTGCGTCCCTTGTTACCGTGCTGAAAGAAGGCTTTGCCGTGTTCTTGATATCCTTTAATTATGCTAATGCTGCGTCGTGTACACCCCAGCTTGAGTGCAGCACTAATCTTATTGCCATTCGTCTCCACTAATCCTGCTAGGTCATAATAGTGTAGTTAAACTAGAATATGTATCTGGTAACCGAATAGCATGAATGTAAAGGCAACTAGCAAGCTCTTTACCAATTCGATGGAACCTAGTAATACTATCGGATTTCGTATGGTTAGAACGGCTTTCAATTAAGCTACCCTCTCGCAGAAGGATTATTGGTCCGTCCTGTAATAGTTAGGCTTCGTCTTCAGGGTTTCTTAAACATTGTGTGATATCCTAACCCTATACTATTCGGGGAGGAATGCCAAATGAAAAAGATTCACTTTATGTTTTTATCCACTGTCGTTGTAATGCTAGTATTTGCAGGATTGTTTTCTAACGCAGCACTAGCCCAACGTCACGGACGAGCCTGGCAAGACGAAACCGTGGCACTAGAGATTAAGGAGAACAGATTGTATGGTGCTGTTCGTACGCCATTAGCCAAGGATCTTTTTGACATGATGGAGATTGCATTAGAAGATGAATATCTAGCTCTCACAACGTACCTTATGATAATGGAGGCTTATGAGGCAACAAATCCTTTTGCAAGCATTGCTCGCTCAGAAGTAAGACATATTGCATCATTGCATAAACTCTTTGAAACATATAACCTAGATATACCAGAAGATCGTTCCGCTTGGTTTGTTGAACTGCCAGCTAGCTTAGTGATAGCGTTTGAAACAGGCATACATGCAGAAATCGAAAATATTGCTATGTATCAAGCATTTCTCAACCAAGACTTGCCCACGAATGTCCGTAATGTATTTAGTGCACTGATGCGTGCCTCTGAAAACCATCTGAAGGCGTTTGAGAGAGGCTTAGAACAAACCAACAACCGCAAAACTAGTAACTAGAAAGCCTTAGTGAACGAACCCCTAATGCAGCAAGCGAAAGCATTACGAGTTCGTGGGCTAATGGAATGACCTCTCCACGAAATACCTTGTCCATAACAATGAACCCATCTTCGTACTATCTTCCATGACAAAACTCCTTAGCTTCGCCCAAAGAATAGCCGCTTTTCTCGACGTTTTGCGTGGAATTTCTGCAGTTGCATCATTTTTGAGGTCGACAAAGGTATAATGTCTTCCCTGAATTCGCTTAGGGATTCTTGAAAAATGCTTTCAACAAACACAAAATCGACTCTCGCCTGGGTGGAAGCCGAGAGTCGATTTTGTGTTATGCTATCTTTCCTTCTTAATAACTATAGACCCCTCTATTTAGGGCATCGCGCATTGCAGACATGATTTTATTGCCCCGTAGCGTAGCACCAGTAAAGGTATCGACTACCTTAGATTCTACAATTAGACCTGGCTGACGTAAATCTTCTAAAGATGTCCTAATATCTTTGCCTACTAGGTATTGAATTAATTCTTCATGTTGCTCAAGCAATCCTTTGACCATGGCATTATCACTGCTACGGTAGTCAGTACCACGATGAGCTAATCCCCGGAAACTAATAGCAGTTATAATATTTTCTTCTAATGTAAATTGAATACTCACTTGAATTTCGTTTCCATCTGCAAATATACCTCTGTAAGTTCCATCTTCATAGCCCCACTGAGCAGCTATGGCCTCAGGTGATTCTGAAACAAACCCATATCCGGCCACTACAACAGCTAATACTAATACAGTTAACAATACATAACGCTTCATAATTTAAGCCCTCCCCGAATGGTGTTATTACTGTTTCAATCCATCTATACTTAGTATTACCTAAATTCCACATCAGAATAAAAACTCCTCTTTTTGTGAAGAATTTAGGAAAAACTTTCTGTGTTGCACCATTATCAACACCTCCTTCCCACATTGAATAGGGAGGGATCATTCATTGGGTGAACAGAAAAGCACTCAACACAGATATTGAATCCGCAAGAGTGCTTCGTATCCGAG